>JALRJP010000072.1 GCA_023261135.1 Burkholderiaceae bacterium
AGTCGCGTCGAGGGTCGCCAGGAATACACGCAGTTGCTCTCCGTTCCGGCGCGGGCGCCGTTGGACCTCTGGGACCGGCAGCACCCGCGCGGACTGAAGCTCTATGTTCGCCGCGTCTTCATCATGGATGATGCCGAGCAGTTGCTTCCCAACTATCTACGTTTTGTGCAGGGGGTGGTTGACTCCTCTGATCTCCCCCTGAACGTATCGCGTGAAATTCTGCAAGAAAGTCGCGACGTGCGCGCCATTCGCGAGGGCTGCTCGAAACGAATTCTAGGCCTGCTTGAGGACATGGCCACAAATCAGCCCGACGATTACAAGACATTTTGGCAAGAGTTCGGCCAGTGCCTCAAAGAGGGCTTTGGTGAGGACTTTTCAAACAAAGATCGGCTCGCCAAGCTAGCTCGCTTCGTAACGACGCAGTCATTGGCTGATGAGCCCGATGTCGCGCTTGAGTCCTATGTTGCACGTATGAAAGAGGGCCAGGACAAGATCTATGTCATTACTGCTGACAGCCTTGCGGCTGCGCGCAATAGCCCGCATCTAGAAATCTTCAAGAAAAAAGGTATTGAGGTTTTGCTGCTTACTGACCGTATTGATGAGTGGGTTCTGAACTTCCTGAACGAGTTTGACGGTAAGCCTGTGCAGTCCGTCGCGAAGGGCAGCCTCGACCTCTCGAAGGTGAAAGATCTGGAGCCCGAGGCTGAAGCCAAGGCCGATGCCAAGGCCCGTGAACAAGACCAGCGGGCGGCTAAGCCTGTGGTGGAGAAGGCTGCAAAAGTCTTGGGCGAGAAGGTGAAGGAGGTACGCCTTACCGAGCGGCTCACCGACTCCGCCTGTTGCCTTGTGTCCGACGACCACGATGTCAGTGGGCATCTTGAGCGACTTCTTAAGGCCTCTGGCCAGAAAGCTCCCGAGCGTCGCCCAATTCTTGAGCTCAACCCGAGTCATCCCATTGTGAAGGCTCTCGTGGCCGAATCGAATGCGGCAGGAGGGCAGATCGTAGGCGCCGACGGCCAGCAGGTTTCCGACGGGCTTACAGAGACCTTCTCCGATCTTGTTCTGCTCTTACACGACCAGGCGCTGCTGGCAGAGGGTGGGCAGCCCGAAGACCCGGCCGCGTTCGTGGGTCGCTTAAATCGGTTTCTTCTTAAGGGGCTTGATTCGGGGCAGGTTTAGCCTGTCTTTGATACACTCGCTTCAATTTGTCAGAAGCCGGCCCGTGAGCATTTTGTTCGCGGGGCAAAAGCGGTCGGTTAGGGAGCAGCACGAAATGTCGTCTCAGGGGCGGTGGCTTGCGAGCAACCTAACGGACCCAATTCTTAGGGGGTCGTTTATGGTTTTTCAGAAGGCAATCCTTCGTGCAGGTCTGGGCGCACTTTTAACTGTGGGTTTGGCAACATCGGCAACGGCCGACGTAAAGGGCAGTGCTGATGCAGGCGCTAAAAAGAATTCCATGTGCATAGGCTGCCATGGCATTCCCGATTACAAGACCGCTTACCCGGTTCTTTATCGTGTGCCTAAAATTGCTGGGCAAAATCTTGAGTATCTTGTCGCTGCGCTTAATGCGTACAAGTCGGGTGAGCGTAACCATCCAAGTATGGTGGCCATTGCCAAGACGCTCACCGACCAAGACATTGCCGACCTTGCTGCGTTTTACGCAGCCGGTGCTCGCTAACTAGGCTTTCGAATAATCCTCTTTTTTCAGGAGTACTCACGTGGCAAAGCTTTCTCAACTTGTCTGTAAGGGCTCGGTAGCGCTTGGACTTAGCCTCTCGGGCTTTATGGTGACTTCGTCAGCACTTGCAGGGAATATTGCTCTTGGCAAAGAAAAGGCAGATCAGGCTTGTGTTGCCTGTCATGGCGCCGATGGCGTGAAGGTCATCGCACCTGCCTATCCTATTCTTGCTGGTCAATACGAAGACTACATTGCTCGAGCGCTTAGCAATTACAAGTCCGGTGCCAGGAAGAACGCCATTATGGCTGGCATGGCTGCCCCTTTAAGTAAAGAAGATATCGCCAATTTAGCTGCTTACTACGCTTCTTTGCCCAGTCCAATAACCATTATCAAGCGATAGTTCAGCCCCCTATATAGCTCATCTCAACCTTCGGGCGTTGACCTGAGCCAGAGGCGTTGGTAAGGGTATTGCGAATCTCCGAATAGCGGTCCTCTCGAAGGCTCCAGATGTTGCGGACAATAGCGGTTAGTTCGTCTGTCTCTGGGCCCGATCGTATAACGGTTCGCAAATCGGTTCCCGTATTTGCGAATAGGCAGGTGTAAAGAAGTCCCTCCGACGAAATGCGCGCCCTTGAACAGTTCGAGCAAAACGGCCGGGTAATCGATGCAATAACACCAAACTCTACGGGCATGTCGTCGTAAACAAAGCGTTCGGCAACATCGTGTTTTTTTGCACGATCAACCGGCCGAAATGAAAACGCAGACCTAAGCTTTTCAAGAATCTCATGGGCAGATACCACCTGATCCAGTCGCCACTGATTTGCATTACCAACGTCCATGAATTCAATGAACCTTAGGGTATCGCCAGAATCGCGAAAGGCCCGGGCCATGGGCAGGATCTGATGGTCGTTAACGCCCTTTTGAACGACCATATTGACCTTTGTTTCGAGCCCAAGCGCACGCGCTGCTGCAACACCTGAAAGCACTTGTGCAGGCTCTCCGTAATCGACGCCGGCCAGTTCACGAAAGAGGTTTGTATCAAGGGCATCGAGGCTAACGGTCACGCGTTTGAGTCCAGCCGCTTTTAGAACGGCGGCCTTCTGCTCCAAAAGAAGGCCGTTCGTGGTGAGTGCGATCTCCAAAGGCTGATCGTCAGACGTTCTTAACTGAGCGAGTCGGGCAATCAGTTCTTCAACCGACTTGCGAAGAAGCGGCTCGCCTCCCGTAATTCGAAGCTTACGAACACCTAAAGGAATGAAGGCGGCAACCAGCTTTTCAATTTCTTCAAAGCTTAGTAAAGCCTCTCGGGGCAGAAACGGATAGTCTTTTGTGAACACCTCCTTGGGCATGCAGTAGCCACAGCGCAGGTTGCACTGGTCAATAACCGAGATCCGTAAGTCGGTGATAGGCCGCCCAAGGGTATCTTGTACAGGGCCGAGTAATCCGTCTCGTGAGACGACGGAGGCATCAAGGCGGGTGGCCTTGCGTCTCTCGAATGATGACGCAATGATAGGGATTACGCGGTGTCCATCACTCATGGTTTCTGGTTTCTACCATGACCAGCTCTTCGGGCGCGGAAATGGCTTCGCTACGTCGGGGTTTCCGTCCCAAAATGGGTGCGCTAGGCGCAGGCTGTTCAATAGGAGTCTTCGTGGGGTCGGTCTGCACCCATTCCAGCCCAGCAGCCTGAAGTTCCTGTGAAAGGTCAATCGCAGGCTTCGTTACCTCGATCGGCTTCGCAGCCTCGATGGGCTTAACGAATTCGACGGCTTCAATCGTGGGGCTGACCGAGTCGATGAGGCGCGGGCTTTCTAAGGGAGTCTGTTCTCCGGCGTTCATATCCGTTGGCACGATGGTGTCCGCAATGCCATTTGTTTCAGCGGTGTCTTGCGCGCCCCCTCGTCCAGAGGAGCCGCGACGGCGACGTCGGCGTGGCTTTTCAGCGCCGTTGTTGTCAGAAGATGCTCCTGGCTCAAGCCCCTCGGCTAAAACAGGGCTAACTTCCGTTAGGCCAGGCTGATCGGTTAGATCCTCTTTGATCAGATTATCTCGAGCCTCTTTCGGCTCGCGCGCCTCGCGTGCTTCGCGAGATTGCCTGCCACGAGGCTCACGCCCCTCGCGTGGCTCACGGGCTTCTTTTGGCTCTCGGGCTGCACGGGGCTCCTGCGACTCACGTGGACTACCCGAATTGTTTGTTGAGCTTCGACCATCGCGCCCCTCCTTCCCTTCGCCGCGTCCGGACTGACGGCGTCCGTCACGACGGTTGTCGGAGTTGCGATCGCGCCGGTTTGAACCGGACTCTTCGGAGCCATTTGTAGCAGATCGATTTCTACGATCTTCGCCGCGACCGCCCTGATGCCGGCCGGTTCGACCGCCACGACCTGTTGGGCTGGGTTTGCTGGGGGAGGCCACAGGCTGCTGCGAGCTAAAGAGACCTGAAAGCCAGGCAAAGAAGCCGCCCTTTTTTTCGACCTTACGCCCTACCGCAATATTGGCGGGCATGGGCGTTGAGGGGGCGATTCCCTTAACGACGGCTTCTTGCCGAATTTTTTCAGGCGTTTCGCTGGTCTTTCCTGGAACCGTTGCGTCGATCTTGGGACCATCGGCCATGTTGTAGCTGGCTTTCATGTCATCAAGCCGGGTGTCGTCGTGGCGCAGCCGGTCGAGCTTGTAGTTGGGGGTTTCTAAATGCTTGTTCGGGATAAGGACAATAGTGACCTTAAGCCGTGCTTCAAGCTTGGCAATATCGGTTCGTTTCTCGTTCAATAAGAAGCTTGCTACCTCAACGGGCACCTGCACATGAACCGCTGCAGTCCCTTCCTTCATGGCTTCTTCTTGAAGGATGCGAAGAATATGAAGGGCGCTCGAGTCGATGTCGCGTATTACGCCTGTCCCATTACAACGTGGGCAGGTAATGTGTGACCCCTCGTTGAGCGCTGGCCGAAGCCTTTGGCGAGAGAGCTCCATAAGCCCAAAGCGGGAAATCTTGCCCATTTGAACACGGGCTCGGTCGTGGTGAAGCGCTTCGCGCAGTCGTTGTTCGACGTCGCGCTGCGCCTTGTTCGACTCCATATCAATGAAGTCAATGACGATCAGCCCGCCCAGGTCACGCAGCCTAAGCTGTCGTCCGACCTCTTCAGCGGCCTCAAGGTTCGTTCGCAGAGCAGTCTCTTCAATGTCGGACCCCCGCGTGGACCTTGCCGAGTTCACGTCAACGGCAACAAGGGCCTCAGTATGGTCAATGACCAAGGCACCACCGGATGGCAGCTCAACCATGCGGGAGTAGGCTGTCTCGATCTGGTGCTCAATCTGAAAGCGCGAAAACAGAGGGATGTCATCCTTATAGCGCTTGACCCTGGGTGCGAGATCGGGCATCACATGCAACATGAACTGTTGAGCCTGTTCGTAAATGTCGTCGGTGTCGACAAGAATCTCGCCGATGTCAGGCTGGAAGTAGTCCCGAATGGCGCGAATGACCAGACTGGACTCTTGGTAGATTAAATAGGCCCCTGCCTGAATGGCACGCGCATCATCGACGGCCTTCCAGAGCTGCAGAAGGTAATTAAGATCCCATTGCAGCTCGCCCACGGAACGGCCGATTCCAGCCGTGCGCGCGATAATGCTCATGCCCGAAGGCAGTTCAAGCTGGTCCATGGCGTCTTTGAGCTCCTGACGATCCTCGCCCTCGATACGGCGTGACACGCCACCACCTCTGGGGTTGTTGGGCATGAGAACCAGGTAGCGCCCCGCGATGGAGATAAAGGTAGTAAGTGCGGCCCCTTTGTTGCCGCGCTCTTCTTTTTCTACCTGAACAAGCAGCTCGGTACCTTCCGAAATGGCATCTTTGATACTGGCGCGGGACAGGTCGACTCCCGGCTTGCAAAACTCTTTCGCAATTTCTTTGAAGGGAAGAAAGCCGTGGCGCTCTTCGCCGTAGTTGACAAAGCAGGCCTCAAGGCTTGGCTCAACCCGAGTAACGACACCTTTATAGATATTGCTCTTTCGTTGCTCGCGGCCTGCTGTTTCGATATCAAGGTCGACCAGCCGTTGCCCGTCCACAATGGCAACACGCAACTCCTCTGAGTGTGTCGCGTTAAATAGCATTCGTTTCATACTAACTACTCCTTAGGGTCGCGTAGGCTTAATGCCCACGCGGTTGTAACTTAGACGCGGTTTGCGACTCGGGTTACTGGCGCAGGGGCCCTAGGAGAAGAAAGCTTGACGTGCCTATGCAGCCGCAGACCCCGAATGGGTGAATGGCTAGGCGATTGGGAAGGGGGGCAAAGGAATACACCAGAGTCTGCGCAAAGAAGGCAGTCGGTCGATAAACTTCCAAAGAACCATCCATGTGATTCGTCAAATCTTTAAATCTCTTCGGGCCGCAAACGAGACAACCAGAACATCGTTTACGGTCAACATTCTTTAACACGCCGACTCGTCGAGCAATACAACTCGGAATTCGGCTCCGTAGGATTAAGGGCACGCTTGGGTCATTTTTTTACCGAATTTCTAAGCTTTGCCAGCTATCCTTATGAAATTGTAACGTGAAAATCCATTTAGGCTGTTTATGGCGGTGTTAAATCGGCTCCAAGTCGAGGCTGAGTACGAAGGCCAACGAATCGATAATTTTTTGCTTCGGCACTTCAAGGGTGTGCCCAAGACCCGCATCTATCGCATGCTTCGAACGGGTGAGGTTCGGCTTGACGGGGCCCGAACACGTCCCGAACAACGACTGACGGCGGGCCAGTGGCTGCGCCTGCCTCCTGTAAGGGTTCCGGAGCCACAAAATCTGAACGCTGAGGAAGTACAGGGCTCAGCCCTCGCCCTGGTTGATCGAATTGAGCGTGTCTATGAGGCCAATGGCATTCTTGCCGTAAACAAGCCCGTCGGTCTTGCCGTTCATGGAGGCAGCGGTATCTCGCTCGGTCTCGTTGAAGCTTTCCGTGCCTGCGGTCAGTGGGGGGCAAGCCTCGATCTTGTCCACCGGCTCGACCGTGAGACCTCGGGACTGCTTTTTCTGGCAACAAAACGAACAAGCCTGCTCCATTTGCATCGTCAGATTCAAACCGGCCGATTCCGTAAGCATTATTTGGCTCTTGTTAGGGGGCGTTGGCATGCGTCTGGTATGACCAGCCTGCGCGACCCGCTGGTCAAAGAGCTTCACCCTGGTGGTGATAGGTATGTCCGTATCGTCCGGCCTGGGGAGGAGGGCCAGGCGGCTGTAACCCAGGTGAAGGCCCTAGGTGTCTGGGAGCATGCCCAATTGGGCTGGCTTAGCCTGCTGGAATGTCAGCCGATTACAGGCCGAACCCATCAGATTCGCGTGCACCTTGCCGCGGCGGGATTTCCCATCCTAGGGGACCCGAAGTACGGAGACACCCCTTTAAACCTGCAGCTTCAAGTCATGAACAAGACTTCATCGAAAGGCTCTCGCATGTTTCTTCATGCCTGGAAGGCGTCCTTTGATGGCGAACAGGGACGAGAGCGTGTTGTCGCGGAACCAGGGCTTGACTGGCAGCGTGGCCAGCAAAGACTCGGCTGTTCTTGGGGGTCCAAGGCAAAGCAAGAGGCGCATTAAGCAATGACCACAACCCGACTGATCATTTTCGACTGGGATGGCACGGTGGTTGACTCCACCATCACCATTGCCCAGGCTATTCAACGCTCCTGTGAAGACTTGGGGCTTACCGCCCCAAGTATGGAGGCGTCAAAGTATGTCATTGGTCTTGGCCTGCAGAGCGCCCTTAGCCATGTGGCTCCCGAGCTTCCCAAGGAGCGCATACCGGAGCTTGTTGATCGCTTTCGCCACTATTACCTCGCCCGCGATCAGTTTCTTAAGCCCTTCGACGGGGTGCTCGGCCTGCTTGACTGGATGCATAAAAAAAACTTCCCCCTGGCGGTTGCAACCGGTAAGTCGCGTAGGGGTCTTGAGCGGGCACTCGATGCAACCGAAACGCGGGGTTATTTTTCTGCAACCCGTTGCGCGGACGAGTCGGATCCTAAGCCCGCACCTACGATGGTCAATGAAATTTGTGAAGAGCTTGGTTTTGAACCGGAGCAGGCCCTGGTGATTGGGGACACCAGTCATGACCTGGAAATGGCCGCTGCGGCGGGGGCCAGTGCAGTGGCAGTGACCTACGGCGCCCACCCCAGGGAGCACCTTGAGGCCTTCAAGCCTCTTGCTTGTCTCGCATCGGTATCTGAACTCGATGCCTGGCTACGTCAGAGGCTCAACCCCGGCCTTTCGAAGTAGGCCTGTAAGCGCAATCAATGGAAGGCCAATGAGGGCGGTTGGATCGTCCGACCGCATGTGGGCAATAAGCGTCACGCCAAGGCCCTCCGATTTTGCTGCCCCCGCGCAGTCAATGGGGCGCTCTTTCTGAACGTAGGCCTCAATCTGGGCATCAGAAAGTAGGCTGGCATCGAGCCAGCCCACATTGGTTGTAACGCAGGCAAGGCTTGACCGTCCAAGGGCATCAACAACACAAATGGCGGTCTCGAACTGGGTGGTCTTGCCCCGCTGAAATTGGAGCTGCTCCATCGCGGCCTCAAGGCTACCGGGCTTGCCCAAAAAACGGCCGTCACAGAAAGCGACCTGGTCGCTGCCAATAATTACGCTGCCTGAATGATTCCCCGCCACAGCCTGCGCTTTTGCCTGAGCGAGCGAACAGGCGAGGTCGCGGGCATTGGCTGCGCTGTAGGCCGACTCATCCACCTGAGGCGCCACGGTCCTAAAGGAGAGCCCCAGCCGCGTCAGGAGTTCGGCTCGGTAGCGACTGGTAGAAGCCAGAATGAGTGATGTCATGTCGGTATGATCGCACTCATGACGCGTGATGCTGATATTTGCCCAAGTTCCGACGGTCTCGCCCCTCTGTCATTGCAACGGCTTTTGGAGCGTTTTCCTCAAGGCGTCCGAGCCCGCTTTCCCGTCGACAAGTCCCAACTTGAGCGTCTTTCCGAGAATTCGGTAAGCCTGCTTGAGCCTTTGGCTGTAACGTTGGACTTCGATGGCAAGAGCAGGCTGAGCTTGTCCTTTGAGGCTTCTCTCGGGGTGGATTGCATGCGTTGTCTAAAGCCCCTGGAAAAGGCCATGACCTTGTCGCCCGGGATCGAGTTGTTTGAAAGGGCGGCCGACGCGGACCAGGCTATGCTTACGGATCCCGACCTCGATGCCGTGTCCTCCGAGGACCAGCGCAGTCT
>JALRJP010000073.1 GCA_023261135.1 Burkholderiaceae bacterium
AGCCTACCTGCCACATCAGCATTACCGTCGGAAACTAAGTCAGGAACCAATTCATGGGTCAAAAAATACATCCAACCGGCTTTCGACTCGCCGTATCGCGCAACTGGTCGTCACGTTGGTTTGCTTCTCACCGCGACTTTGGTCGCATGTTGAACGAGGACATTAAAGTCCGTGACTTCCTTAAAAAGAAGCTGAAATCAGCAGCGGTAGGCCGAGTTCTCATTGAGCGCCCAGCAAAGAACGCAAAAATTACCATTTTTAGTGCACGTCCAGGTGTTGTTATTGGTAAGAAGGGCGAGGACATTGAGGCATTAAAAACCCAGCTTTCCAAAATGATGGGCGTGCCTGTTCACGTCAACATTGAAGAAATTCGTAAGCCCGAGGTCGATGCTCAGCTTATTGCTGAAAGCATTACCCAGCAGCTCGAAAAGCGCATTATGTTCCGTCGTGCCATGAAGCGTGCCATGCAAAATGCCATGCGTCTGGGCGCACAGGGCATCAAGATTATGAGTGCAGGCCGGCTTAATGGCGCTGAAATCGCACGAACTGAATGGTACCGTGAGGGTCGCGTTCCGCTTCATACCCTTCGTGCCGACATCGATTACGGCACTGCCGAGGCCTTAACCACCTACGGAATTATTGGCGTGAAGGTCTGGGTCTATAAGGGAGACACCCTTGGTCGTGCTGACGCGCCTGCAGCCCTTGCCGCTCCCGAGCCCGAGTTCAAGGACGATCAAAAGCCCAATCGTCGTGCCCCTGCGCGCAAGCCTCGAGCCGCTGCTGAATCGGGTCAACAGGATTCCAAGCCCGTCGTTAAACGAGTGCGCAAGGCAGCTGCCTCTGACCAGCCTGCCTCACCGGCTGAGCCCTCCGACGGCCCGGCCAACGCCTAAGAAGATTCTAAGGACTCACTATGCTTCAGCCTTCTCGCCGCAAATACCGTAAAGAACAAAAGGGCCGAAACACGGGCCTAGCCACCCGTGGTGCCGATGTCTCTTTTGGTGAATTTGGACTCAAAGCCACTACCCGAGGTCGCCTCACTTCGCGGCAAATCGAAGCCGCTCGACGCGCCATGACTCGCCACATTAAGCGGGGTGGGCGCATTTGGATCCGTATCTTTCCTGACAAGCCTATTTCAAGAAAGCCTGCGGAGGTTCGAATGGGTAACGGAAAGGGCAACCCTGAGTACTACGTTGCCGAGATTCAACCCGGTAAGGTGCTTTACGAGATGGATGGCGTCCAAGAAGATCTTGCCCGTGAGGCCTTCCGGCTAGCCGCTGCAAAGCTTCCCTTGCTAACGACCTTTGTAACGCGTCAGGTTGGCCGCTAAGCCTCCGGCGCTACCCGCTTTTTTACTGAGATCACACTATGAATAACGCAGAACTTCGAACCAAGTCGGTGGACGATTTAGGCAAAGAGCTCAACGATCTGCTCAAGGCCCATTTCAACCTGCGTATGCAGCACGGTACCCAGCAACTTTCGAATACGGCTCAGCTTGGCCGTGTCCGTCGTGATATTGCTCGAGTTAAAACCATTATTCGCGAGAGGAAGAGCGCATGACTGCTCAGACAGCCTCATTAACCCGCACCCTAGTGGGCCGCGTGGTCAGTGACAAAATGCAGAAAACAGTAACCGTTCTGGTTGAACGCAGGTTGCAGCACCCTATTTACGGTAAGTTTATGGTGCGGTCAAAGAAATACCACGCTCATTCCGAAGATCCCAATGTTCAGGCGGGTGACACGGTTGAAATTGCAGAGACACGGCCTATTTCAAAGACAAAAGCCTGGAAGGTAACCAGGCTTGTTGCCAAGGCTGTGATTGCTTAGTACGTTGGGTGTTCCTAAGCCAAGCAACTCGTTGTACATGCTTGGCAGGCAGAAATACGTTATACTTTTAGCCTTTTTCAAGTTGTTCTGACCCCTTAAACAGGGCCCAATACTTGTCCGACATCATGCGAAAGGGTGCGAAACCGTAGGTTTTGAAGCCCTTAGCGTGAAGACCTTGCCGACGTAATTGAAAGGGTTTTGAGCCCGCGGCTTGGTCGTAAAAGGTTCGGCGAAGTTGGGGAGAAGGTCTAATCCGTTGGTTTTTGGCTGTTGTTGTGAAGTTAGTTTTTTGATTATTCACTTTTTGGAAGTGTCATCATGATTCAGACAGAATCTCGTCTTGACGTCGCCGACAATACGGGCGCTCGTTCGGTTATGTGCATTAAGGTCCTTGGTGGCTCAAAGCGACGTTACGCGGGTATTGGCGACATTATTAAAGTCTCTATTAAAGAGGCTGCGCCACGCGGACGTGTTAAGAAGGGTGAGATCTACAACGCGGTTGTTGTGCGCACAGCCAAAGGTGTACGCCGCCCAGACGGCTCTCTCATTCGATTCGATGGCAATGCGGCAGTTTTACTTAACGCCAAGCTCGAGCCCATTGGAACCCGTATTTTTGGGCCCGTAACTCGCGAATTGCGAAGTGAGCGTTTCATGAAAATTGTCTCACTCGCGCCCGAGGTAATTTAAAGACCTCTTTGTATGCGATTGCGGAACTCGTTCCTCAGATTAAGCGACTTTGAATTTAAAGGCTAAGTTATGAATAAGCTACGTAAGGGTGATCAGGTCATCGTCATTTCGGGCAGAGACAAAGGTAAGTCGGGTGTGGTCCTTCGCCGAACCGATGCAGACCATCTGGTTGTCGAAGGTATCAATATCGTCAAAAAGCATGTACGTCCAAACCCCATGAAGGGTGAGCAAGGCGGCATTATTGATAAGACCATGCCTATTCATCAGTCGAATCTGGCCATCCTGAATGCCAAGACCAATAAGGCTGACCGCGTTGCCATTGAGGTCGATACCTCTGGCAAAAAGCAGCGCGTCTTTAAGTCCGATCGTCAGCCGGTACCCACCCCGGCGTCTGCCTAATTTTTGCAAGGAGTTCGACTTATGTCGCGCATGCAACAAATTTATAAAGAGACCATTGCTCCCGAACTTATGAAAAAGTTCGGCTACAAGAGCGTTATGGAAGTGCCGCGTCTTTCCAAAATCACATTAAACATGGGTGTTGGTGAAGCCGTTGCCGACAAGAAGGCCCTTGAAGGCGCCGTCTCTGACCTTACAAAAATTGCGGGTCAAAAGCCGGTGACTACCCGTGCCCGCAAGGCCATTGCAGGTTTTAAAATTCGTGAGGCCTACCCCATTGGCACCATGGTGACCCTGCGCGGCGTCCGCATGTTTGAATTCCTCGATCGGTTTGTGACCATTGCGCTTCCCCGTGTGCGCGACTTCCGCGGCATCTCAGGTAAGGCTTTTGATGGCCGTGGTAACTACAACATCGGCGTCAAAGAGCAAATCATTTTTCCTGAAGTTGAGTATGACAAGGTTGACGCAGTGCGCGGCCTAAACATCAGCATCACCACCACCGCGAAGAACGACGCAGAAGCCAAGGCGCTTCTCGAGGGCTTCAAATTCCCATTTAAAAACTAGCAAGAGATCAGGTCCTTCACTATGGCAAAACTCTCACTTATTAATCGCGAGAAAAAGCGGGCCGCATTGGTTCAGAAATACGCTGCCAAGCGTGCCGCCCTTAAAGCGGTTATTCAAGACCAGTCAAAGACCGAAGAAGAGCGTTACGAGGCACGTCTTGCTCTTCAAAAGTTGCCCCGCAATGCAAACCCCACTCGCATGCGCTCGCGTTGTGAGCTTACCGGTCGTCCTCGCGGAACCTTCCGCATGTTCGCGCTTGGCCGAGCAAAAATTCGTGAAGCCGCCTTCCGCGGTGAGATTCCTGGCCTTACTAAGGCCAGTTGGTAGTTCGTCAAACAAGATTATTAAAGGGTTGCTGATATGAGCATGAATGACCCCATCGCCGATATGTTTACCCGCATTCGCAATGCACAGCGGGTTGAAAAACGGATGGTGCAAATGCCCTCCTCGAAGCTGAAGGTGGCTATTGCTTCGCTTCTGAAAGAAGAAGGCTATATCGACGGTTTCGAAGTGCGTGGCGCAGGCGCCAAACTTGATCTTCAAATCGACCTCAAATACCACGCCGGCCGGCCTGTCATCGAGCGAATCGAGCGTGTTTCTAAGCCTGGTCTTCGCGTCTACCGCTCACGTGAGGCATTGCCGACCGTTATGAATGGCCTTGGTGTTGCTATCGTTTCCACGCCCAAGGGCCTTATGACCGATCGTAAAGCACGAACCACGGGCCTGGGCGGTGAAGTCATCGGCATCGTTGCCTAGTTTCGTAAGGAAGCCAAACCATGTCACGAATTGCAAAATATCCGGTACCTCTGCCTGCGGGTGTTGAGGCAACCATCGCCGCCGAGCTGATTACTGTAAAGGGCCCCTTAGGCACGCTCACTCAGACCCTCAACGGCGACGTTCTCATCGAAAATCAAAACAACGAACTGAACTTTAAGGTTGCCAACGAAAGCCGCGAGGCAAAGGCCATGAGTGGTACGTTGCGCGCCTTGGTTTTTAATATGGTGCAGGGTGTTTCTCAGGGCTTTGAGAAAAAACTCAGTCTTGTTGGTGTGGGTTACAAGGCAGCCGCCCAAGGTAAATCGCTTAATTTGTCGCTTGGCTTCTCGCACCCGGTCGATTACGCCCTTCCCGAGGGAATTAAGGCAGAGACGCCCACGCCCACAGAAATCGTTATCAAAGGTATCGATAAGCAACGGGTTGGTCAGGTGGCTGCAGAGGTGCGGGCATTTCGCCCTCCTGAGCCCTACAAAGGTAAGGGCGTTCGTTATATCGACGAAGTGGTCATCATCAAAGAAACCAAGAAGAAATAATCTCGGACAAGGCAAAGCGACGTTATGGATAAGAAACAGACACGACTGCGAAGAGCACGTCAGGCACGGGCAAAGATTCGGGAGCTTCGAGTGGCCCGTCTCTCCGTTCACCGTACAAATCTGCACATCTACGCAACCATCTCTGACCCGGTTCAGGGCAAGGTGCTTGTTTCTGCCTCTACGGCCGAGGCCGAGGTGCGAAGTCAGCTTGCAGCCAAAACCGGTAAGGGGGGCAATGCCGAGGCCGCAACCATCGTCGGACGACGCGTGGCTGAAAAGGCTAAGGCTGCAGGCATATCGTCTGTGGCCTTCGATCGTTCGGGTTTCCGTTACCACGGCAGGGTCAAAGCCCTTGCCGAAGCAGCCCGCGAGGGCGGTCTTCAGTTTTAGCGCTAAGGAATTAGACCATGGCAAAAATGCAGGCACGAGTAAATACCGAGGACCGGGACGATGGTCTTCGCGAAAAAATGATTGCAGTCAACCGAGTCAGTAAGACTGTTAAAGGTGGACGCGTACTGGGTTTCGCTGCACTCACTGTTGTTGGTGACGGCGACGGCAGCGTCGGTATGGGTAAAGGCAAATCGCGCGAGGTTCCTCTCGCGGTTCAAAAGGCCATGGATGAGGCACGCCGTCGAATGGTTCGCGTTCCCCTAAAAGGGGGCACCTTTCACCACACGGTCACTGGTCGTCATGGCGCCTCGAAGGTGCTTATTTCCCCGGCTGCTAAGGGTACCGGCATTATTGCGGGCGGCCCAATGCGCGCCATTTTCGAAGTCATGGGCGTGACCGATGTCGTTGCAAAAAGCATCGGCTCAACAAATCCCTACAACATGGTTCGGGCAACGATTAATGGTTTGTCCAATATGCAGACCCCTGCTCAGGTTGCGAACAAGCGCGGCCTCTCCATTGAACAAATTTTGTCTTAAGGCAAGACCACCTTCATTACAAAGGCAGTGGCAATGACAAAGAAAACCCTCACCGTGAAACTCGTTAAGAGCCCTATTGGTACCCGCGCCGATCACAAGGCAACTGTCCTAGGTCTCGGTCTAAAAAAAATTCGTCAGACCCGGGTTCTCGAAGACACTCCGGCTGTGCGCGGAATGATTAACAAGGTTAACTACCTCGTACAGGTTCTCTAAGGATTCCTCATGGACGACACATTACGACTTAACACCATCGCCCCTGCAGAGGGTGCCAAGCATGCTAAGAAGCGTGTAGGCCGTGGCATTGGCTCTGGCCTCGGGAAAACAGCAGGCCGTGGCCACAAGGGACAAAAATCCCGTTCGGGCGGCTTCCATAAGGTGGGCTTTGAGGGCGGTCAGATGCCTAAGCATCGCCGGCTTCCCAAGCGAGGCTTTACAGCACCCTTTGGCAAGTACACCGAAGAAGTACGTCTTTCAGACCTTCAGCGCCTTCCTGTTGAAGAGGTTGACTTGCTGGCGCTCAAACAGGCGGGGGTGGTGTCAGAGCTCGCTCGCCAGGCAAAGGTTATTCTCTCCGGTAGCTTAAGCTCTGCCAAGAGGCTTCGCGGTCTTGCAGTAACGGCTGGCGCCAAAAAGGCCATTGAGCAGGCCGGAGGCAGTGTTGAACTGCCCGAGCCTGCGCCCAAAGTTCGTAAGCTTCCTTCAAAGCAGGCCCGGGCTGAAGCCGCGGCACAGGCCTAAGAAAGTCTTCGTAAAAGTTTCGTTAACGTCCCATGCGCCCAGCCACCGATAAATTTGCCGACCTGCGCCGACGCCTGTTGTTCCTGGTGTTGGCCTTGGTCGTCTATCGCCTTGGGGCTCACATCCCGGTTCCTGGAATCGATCCGAACGAACTTGCCGCACTTTTTAAGTCGCAGGCCGGTGGCATTCTGGGCATGTTCAATATGTTTTCGGGTGGCGCCCTTTCGCGCTTTACCGTGTTTGCCTTAGGCATCATGCCCTACATCTCGGCCTCCATCATCATGCAGCTTATGACTGTGGTCTCGCCCACGCTTGAGGCCATTAAGAAAGAAGGCGAGGCGGGCCGCCGTAAAATTACCCAGTACACCCGTTATGCCACGGTCGTACTGGCTATTGTTCAGGCCATTGGTATTTCTGTCGCACTTGAATCGCAGCCAGGCCTTGTTATTGACCCCGGCCTTGTATTCCGATTCACTACCGTCGTTTCTCTGGTGACGGGTACCATGTTTTTGATGTGGTTAGGCGAGCAGATCACCGAGCGCGGCCTGGGTAATGGCATCTCTATTATTATTTTTGCAGGTATTGTGGCGGGACTACCTGCAGCTTTAGGCGGGCTTTTCGAGCTCGTACGAACTGGCTCCATGACGGCCATAGTTCTCTTGCTTATCATCGTTCTGGTTGTTCTGGTCACGGCCTTTGTTGTCTTCGTTGAGCGTGGTCAGCGACGTATTTTGGTGAATTACGCCAAGCGACAGGTAGGCAATAAGATTTACCAGGGCCAGTCCTCACATCTTCCGCTTAAGTTGAATATGGCGGGCGTTATCCCCCCCATTTTTGCTTCAAGTATTATTTTGTTCCCAGCCACGCTTACGTCTTGGTTCAGTAGTGGTCAGGGCGAGGGTGACAGCTTCCGGTGGCTTTCGGATTTCGCCGCCTCGTTGTCGCCAGGCCAACCGCTTTATATTGGTCTTTATGCAGCGGCCATTATCTTCTTCTGTTTTTTCTACACCGCACTTGTCTTCAACAGCAAAGATACGGCAGAGAATCTCAAAAAAAGTGGGGCGTTCGTTCCAGGTATTCGACCCGGTGACCAGACTGCGCGCTATATCGACAAAATCCTTATGCGGCTTACCTTGGTGGGCGCCATTTACATCACGCTGGTCTGTCTGTTGCCCGAGTTCTTGGTTATGAAGTGGAATGTTCCTTTTTATTTCGGCGGCACTTCGCTTCTTATTATTGTGGTGGTCACCATGGACTTTATGTCTCAGGTTCAGTCTTACGTCATGTCTCAGCAGTACGAAAGCCTTCTTAAGAAAGCAAATTTCAAAGGGGGGTTTAGTCGCTAAATGGCCAAAGACGACGCCATTCAGATGCAGGGCGAAATTCTTGAGAACCTGCCCAATGCCACTTTCCGGGTCAAGCTTGAGAACGGCCACGTGGTGCTTGGGCATATCTCTGGAAAGATGCGTATGCATTACATCCGCATCCTTCCCGGGGACAAGGTCACCGTTGAAATGACGCCCTACGATCTCAGTCGGGCGCGTATTGTTTTTCGAGCGAAATAGCCATTTACTGAAGGAATCACTATGAAAGTCCTCGCATCCGTTCGGCGCATCTGCCGAAACTGCAAAATCATCAAGCGACATGGCGTGGTACGTGTTATTTGCACCGACCCACGACATAAGCAACGCCAAGGTTAATAAGGAGCTGCCTCATGGCCCGTATTGCTGGAATTAATATCCCTAGCCACCAACACACCGACGTTGGCCTCACCGCTATTTACGGTATTGGCCGTCCGCGCGCTCGCGAAATATGCGATGCAGTGGGCGTTCCGTACACGAAAAAAGTAAAGGACCTTACTGACGACGAGCTTGAAAAGCTGCGAAGCGAGGTTGGTAAGTTCACCACCGAAGGTGACCTACGCCGAGAGATCTCCATGTCCATCAAGCGACTTATGGATCTTGGCTGCTACCGTGGAATGCGCCATCGCAAGGGCCTGCCTGTTCGCGGTCAGCGCACTCGTACCAATGCCCGCACCCGTAAGGGACCTCGCAAGGGCAGCATTACCCTTAAGAAATAAAGGACGTTCCTTATGGCAAAAACCGCTAGTAGCGCGAGTCAGCGCGGCAAGAAGAAGGTTCGCAAGAATGTCACGGATGCCGTGGCCCATATTCATGCCTCTTTTAATAACACCATCATTACCATTACCGACCGACAGGGCAATACCCTTTCATGGGCCACCTCGGGTGGTGCCGGCTTTAAGGGCTCGCGCAAAAGTACGCCTTTTGCAGCGCAGGTTGCTGCCGAGGCAGCAGGTAAGGTTGCTGTTGAATGCGGCGTGAAAAATATCGAGGTTCGTATTAAAGGCCCCGGGCCTGGCCGTGAGTCCACTGTTCGCGCATTGAAC
>JALRJP010000074.1 GCA_023261135.1 Burkholderiaceae bacterium
GTCCATCTTCGTCATGTCGCCCATTACCATGTGGCTTGGCATTAAACGCGAAGACTTGGTGAAGCCCGTGAAGCCCAAAGAGGACGAGGTTTTAAGTCCTTAAACTTAGACCCATAAGGCCTCAATTCCTAACCGAAGGGGTATAAAAATTTGATGGCTTTTTCTTACTTTCTAAACCCGCTTTTGACCTAAGACATACGCTGCCACCAAGCAACGCTCATCGCCTAGGGCCAATAGAGCAAAGAGCTCTTCAGACTTTGTTCTTGCGGACTGGAGGCGTCGGTCAAGCAGAGCTATGGCAGATGGGTTCAGCACCTGAAGGTCTGCCTCTTTGCCCCTCTGAAAATTCCCAACATACGGGTCAAGTCTCAAGGCTTGCGCCCCCCCGAGTGTGGCAAGAAAAAAAGCTGCCTCTGGGCTCAAGGTCTGACCTCGCAGCTTGCAAACCTGATACGCATTAAGCATGGTTTTAAACATGCTCATGCTGGTGCCAGCGCCAATATCGGTGCCAAGTCCCACCTTGAGACCCGCCAAAACAGCCGCATCAAGATCAAAGAGTCCTGAGCCAAGAAAAAGATTAGAGCTTGGGCAAAAGGCCACGGAGGCTCCGCGCGAGGCCATGATGCCTCGGTCTTCATCGTTCAAGTGAATGCAGTGGCCGAAAATCGCACCAGACCCCAAGTGATGGAAGCGGTCGTAAACCTGACAATAGCTCGCTGCGTCTGGGTAAAGCTCGGCAACCCATTGGCACTCCTGAAGGTTTTCTGCAAGGTGCGACTGCAAAAAGAGAGGTGGCTCGGAGGATCCCCTAGCCATAGAGGCCTGATACATCTCGCCGACCCAACGCATCTGATCATCTGACGATGTGGGGGCAAACCTTGGTGTAAGGCTATAGCCAAGTCGTCCGCGCCCATGCCAACGTTCAACCAAGGCCTGAGTAGCCTCAAGGTCTTTTCCGTTTGCATCGTGGCTTATCAGAGAATCGGGTGCATTGCGATTCATAAGCGTTTTACCTGCTAAAAGACGCAGGTTCAAATTCTCTGCCTCCGCAAATAAAGTCTCGCATGAAACCTTGTGCACAGACCCGTAGACCGACGCCGTGGTGACCCCGTGAGACAACAGGGCACGTAAAAAATAGTGCGATACCTCGCGAGAGATCTCCGCACTGACAAACTTCTCTTCTTCGGGAAAGGTGTAGCGCTCAAGCCAAGTTAAAAGGCTTTCCCCGTAACTTGCCACCATGCCGAGCTGAACAAAATGGGTGTGTACGTCAATAAAGCCAGGAAGAATCCAATAAGGCCGATGGTCTTGCACCATGCAGCCCGCAGGCAGGCTCGGCAACAAAGCGGCCGCCTGGCCAATCTGCTCAATGCAGCCCTCATCATTAATAACCAAAAGCCCATCGTCAATCCACTCGGGCTTGGGGTCCAAGGCCGAGGAGCCGCACAAATGAAAAAGGCGACCTCGTAATGCCTTCACGAGATCGCCCTTCTGCAATGGGTAGTCAACACACGAATGCTACCCACCGTACCCCTTTTTACGACTTGGGTAGCTTAGAAGTTACACCTTCAACATAGTAATTCATGCCACCCAGATCTTTGTCAGACATGACGGACCCGGCGGCCAAGCGCTGCTTGCCGTCTTGATCGACGACAGGACCAGCGAAGGGGTGAAACTTACCTGCTTTAATCTCGGCTTCGATTTGCGTTACCTTTGATTTCACTGCGGCAGGCACCACACTGCTGATGGGGCCAAGCTTAATCATGCCTTCTTTGATGCCACCCCAAATGTTGTCGGGCTTCCAATTTCCAGCCAGAACCTGATTCACAACCTTAATGTAGTAATCGCCCCAGTGGTGCGTGCATGCAGAAAGATGGGCTTTGGGTCCGTACTTGGACATATCGGAGTGGTAGCCAAAGGCATAGACACCCTTCTCTTCTGCCGCCTGCACAACTGCGGTGGAATCGGTATGGTGTGTCAGGATGTCCGCCTTCGAGTCCACCAGGGTCATTGCCGCCTGGCGCTCTTTACCCGGGTCGTACCAGCTGTTCACCCAGACCACACGTACCTCGGCCTTCGGGTTCACGCTACGGGCGCCTCGAATGAAGGCGTTGATACCCTGCAGAACTTCTGGGATCGGAAAAGCAGCGACATAACCAAGAACATTGGACTTTGTCATATGGCCCGCGATCACACCTGTAAGGTAACGGCCTTCATAAAAGCGGGCATTGTAATTGCCAAAATTGGCACCGGACTTATAACCGGTGGCATGCATGAAGACCAACTTTGGAAACTGTTTGGAGACCTTCTCCATGTAATTCATGTAGCCAAAGCTCGCCGCAAAAATGATCTTATTCCCGCTATTGGCCATCTCGCGAATCACGCGCTCGGCATCCGCGCCCTCGGGAACTTTCTCCACATAACTCGTCTTAACCTTGCCTGAGAGCGCAGACTCCATCTGCAGTCGTCCAAGATTGTGTTGATAGGTCCAGCCTGCATCGCCGATGGGGCTCACGTAAACAAAGCCAATCTTCATCGGGTCGGCCGCAAGCGCAGGCGTTCCAATGGCGGTGGCAGAGGCAAGCGTTGCAGAGGTCTTAAGAAAATGGCGGCGGTCAATAGTCATAAGAGGCAGTCCTTGTAGTAAGAAAGAATTAGTCAGGCCGAAAAGGAAGGCCGAGCGAGGCCGGTGAGTTCAACCGAATCAACTTGGCATTACCAGAGATGAATACTAAAACAACAATGGTCACAAGATAAGGCATAGCGGTAAGTAATTGAGAAGGAATTTCAAGCTGCAGGCCAGACGATTGGACGAATAACTGAATCACTAGAATGCCACCGAAAAGATGTGCACCAAAAAAGAGCCTAAGGGGCCGCCAGGTGGCAAAAACAACCAAGGCCAAGGCAATCCAACCGCGTCCGGCCACCATATGCTCGGTCCAGAATGGCGTGTAGAAAACAGACAAATACGCGCCGCCAAGCCCTGCCATTCCCCCACCAAAGACAATGGCCAGAAGACGCACAAGGCGCACGGGCAGCCCAATGGCATGGGCATTGTGAGGCGATTCGCCCACCGCACGCAGAATGAGGCCAATGCGTGACCGGGTCAATAGTAAGGCCACAACCAGAAAGAGCAGCCAGCTTAGGTAAACAATCGGCTGATGCGAGAAAAATGCTTTCCCAAAAAATGGGATGTCACTTAAAACAGGAATGGCCCAAGCCGCAACCGGCGTTAACACTTGAGACTCGTAAGGCTTGCCAGCAAAGGCCGCAAACCCAGTGCCAAAAATGGCAAGTGCGAGGCCTGTTGCAACATGGTTCGCCAGAAGTCCGAGCGTAAGCAAAGCAAAAACCAAGGACAAGGCAACACCTGCTGCAATTCCGAAGACCAATCCCAGCCAAGGCGAGCCAAAGCTATAGGCACCAATAAATGCGGCAAGGGCCCCTACCGCCATTAAGCCCTCGGCGCCCAGATTCAGCATGCCGGACTTCTCGGTCACCAATTCACCGAGACCTGCCAAGGCAATAGGCGTTGCGGCAACAATGGTCGCAAAAAGAATCGAGGCAATAAGCTCAGTCATGACCGCAAGCTCGGACGCAAGACCAACCGATAGTTCACTAAAAGATCGGTCGCCAATAAAAAGAAGAGGAGCATGCCCTGGAAGACACGGCTCATGGCACTTGGCAAATTGAGATACTGCTGCGCCTGCTCGCCACCCACATAGAAAAGCGCCATGACCAGAGAAGCCAGAAGAATTCCAAGGGCGTGAAGGCGCCCAACAAAGGCGACAATAATGGCGGCAAATCCGTACCCCAAAGAAAGCTTATCGGTAAGCTGACCCATAGGCCCTGCAACCTCGGCCATACCAGCGAAACCCGCGCAGGCGCCGCCTGCTAAAAGACCCATATAAATGGACTGGCGATTGGAAAACCCCGCGTAAAGCGCCGCCAGAGGCGCCTGGCCCGAGGTGCGCATACTGAATCCAAGACGGCTGTGGTTCATTAAGACGTGCGCAACGACCAAGCCACCCAACATTATTAGGAAAGCAAGATTCAGCCGCTGCCCGTCAATTAAGGTTGGCAGCAGGCTCGAGTCGGAAAACATAACCGTCTGAGGAAAGTTAAACCCCATCGGGTCTTTCCAGGGGCCAAAGACAAGCCAAGAAACAAGGAGCTGAGCAACATAAACAAGCATTAATGAGACAAGGATCTCGTTTGCATTGAAGCGGCTGCGAAGAAAGGCAGGAATCGCTGCCCAGGTCATTCCCCCTAAAGCACCTGCAATCATCATGGCGAGCAGAGAAATAACAGGCCAATCTCCAAAATGAAGGGCAACCGCGGTCGCAAAAATGGCCCCAAGAATGAACTGGCCCTCGGCTCCAATATTCCAGATGCCCGCCCGAAAGCCCACGGCCAGACCAATGGCGCACAGAGCCAGGGGTGTTGCTTTCAACAAAAGCTCCATGACCGCCCAAAAACTGCTGATGGGTCGTATGAAAAAAACTTGAAAACCTTCAACCGGGCTCTTTCCTAACAAGGCGAAGATCAAAAGGCCAGCAATGCAGGTAAGAAAAACAGCAAGTACGGGCGAGGCCCATCCCCAAACCGGCGAAGCCATGGGCCTTGGCTCAAGGACCAGGCGTCGCATTACTGCCAGACCCCGGACATAAGCAGCCCAAGTGACTGAGGCGTCGAGGCCGATGTGGGCTGCGCAGGGGAGAGCCGGCCCTGAAACGCAACCATAATTCGATCAGAGAGCTCAAAAAGCTCGTCAAGGTCTTCACTAATTAACAGAACGGCACAGCCCTGCAGTCGAAGACCACGCAAGGCCTGGCGCAGCTGAGACGCGGCATTCACGTCAACACCCCAAGTTGGCTGTTCACAGACCAGGACCGAAGGTTGCTGCAGAAGCTCTCGGCCCACGATGAACTTTTGCAAATTGCCACCCGACAATGATCGGGCAGGAGACTGCTCGGAGCGCGTCTTGACATTGAAGCCTGAAATAATCTCCCGGGCAAAGGCATCGACAGCGTGGTGTCGAATCAAACCCAGGCGCGAAAGCAGCGACTTGGTGTAAAGGCCTGTAAGAAGCGCGTTATCACTTAAACTAAAGTCGGGCACGGCACCTGTGCCAAGGCGATCCTCCGGAATTACACAGAGCCCGTGACGTCTGCGGCGAGAGACAGACAGGCAGCCCGATGGCAGACCGTTAATTAAAATAGCATCTGGATTGTCGAGGCGAACCTCGCCTGAAAGCGCCTTAAGAAGTTCCCTCTGACCATTACCCGAAACGCCGGCAATGCCCACAATTTCGCCAGGCTCAACGGAAAACGACAGGTTTTTTAGACTCACACCGAAGGGATCAGAGGTCGTGACAGAGAGATCCTTCACGGTTAAGCCAGGCGTTAGGCCAGGCAAACGATGCGCCTCACCTGCTTTTGTTTTTAGCTCCTGGGTACTCGAGGTAGACGGCATGCCAGCGCTTGGCGTTGAGCCGCCGGCTGCGCCAATCATCATGGCAACCAGAGCAGCCTGGGTTTCCTGCGATGGACTGCAACTGCCCGTGACGCGACCCGCCTGTAAAACAGTGGCCCGATGACATAGCCTTTGAATCTCTTGCAGCTTATGGCTGATATACAGAATGGCGCAGCCCTCGGAGGACAAACGCTCCAGCATGACAAAGAGCCGCTCCACCTCTTGAGGGGTAAGCACGGACGTGGGCTCATCCAGAATAAGTAGCTTGGGCGACTGAAGCAGGCATCGAAGTATCTCGACGCGTTGACGCTCCCCCACAGAGAGATCATGCACATGACGATCGGGCTGGACCTCGAGCCCATAGCGTGAGGAAAGGTCTTGAAGGGCCCCTCGAACCGACGTGAGCGATTGGCCATCGTCAAGAAAAAGTTGAGTGTTCTCGGCGACGGTAAGTGACTCGAACAGTGAGAAATGCTGAAAGACCATGCCAATACCAAGGCGTCGGGCAGCCATGGGGCTTGCAACTTTAACGGGATTGCCCCTCCAAAGAATTTGCCCTGCGGTGGGTTGAACAACACCGTAGACCATTTTCATCAAGGTGGATTTTCCCGCCCCGTTCTCACCAAGCACAGCATGAATCTCACCTGCGGCAACGCAGAGGCTTATCTCGTCATTGGCCTTAAAGCCCGAATAGACCTTACTTAGTTTCTTAAGCTCAAGAACGGGGGGCGCTGAAACCACTCTCTACGACGACTTCGTGGGCTAGGACTTAGGACTCGACCTTCTCACGTTCTTTAATAGGAACGGAGAACTTGTAGTCAATGTCCCAGGGAAAGAAGATCCATTTCTGCTGCTTGAACTCTTTGACAAAGGTGTCCACCACGGCACGGCCTGCAGGCTTGGCGTAAAGGGTTGCGAAATAGGCTTTGGGCAACATCTTGCGAACATACGCAGCCGTCTTTCCGGTATCGACAAGGTCGTCAATAAGCAAGAACCCCTCGCCGTCCCCCTCAACGGTTTTCAGAACCTGAAGGGCACCCTGCTGCTGCTCGGCTTCTATGGAACTACTGCTTCCGTAGCTGGTAATGCATACCGTATCGATTAGGCGAATATCAAGCTCGCGGGCGATGAGAGCGGCAGGCACGAGCCCACCACGGGTAATTGCAATAATGCCCTTCCAGGGACCCATACCATGCAGCACCTCACAAAGATAGCGGGTGTCTCGGTGCAGCTCTGGCCAAGAAATAATAATGTCGTCGTTATACGGGCTTGATACGGAGGCCTCAGGCGAAGAGGAAGAGCTCTGGTCTGCTGCGGCTCCTTGCTGCCGCGTTTTTTCATCTTCACCTAAGGACATGCTCTATCTCCTTGGCCTTTCAAGCCTTGTTGTCGTTATCGATTCTGCCCGCGAAAGGCCCAGCCCGTAAACCGCTGCTCAATGATAGCCGTAAAGGCATAAAGAATAATGCCCAAAACGGCAAGAACCAAAAGCCCAGCAAAAACAATTTGAACCTGAAAACTCGCCTGGGCATCGAGCATGAGCTTACCAATACCCGCATTAGCTCCTACGGTCTCCGACACCACGGCACCCACAAAAGCAAGCGTAATGGCAACCTTCAAAGAGCCAAAGAAGTAAGGCAACGAACGTGGAATCCCTACCTTACGCATGATGTCGAGCTTTGAGGCTCCAAGTGCGCGCAGAACATCTTCGAGTTCAGGTTCCGTGGTGGCAAGGCCCGTGGCCACGTTCACGACAATGGGGAAAAAAGAAATTAGAAAAGCAGTAATAACAGCAGGAATCTCCCCCAGCCCGAACCAGAGAATAAGAACCGGAACCACAGCGACCTTGGGAACGGAATTAAAGCCCACCAACAGGGGATAAATACCGGCATAAATGGCCTTATGCCAGCCCACGGCAATGCCAAGCAAGAGCCCAAAGATTGTTGCAAAGGCAAAGCCAAGCAGGGTTGTCCAGAGGGTCACCCAAGAGTTACTAATAATGGGGTCACGAAACTCCCATAAGGCATCCACGATTAAGCTTGGCGCAGGGAGAATAGTAAGAGGAATGGAGAATACCCGACAGGCAATTTCCCAAATCGCAAAAAGAGCAACGGTAAAGAGTGTGGGCGATACAACTTTAATAAAAAACTGGTCACGGTCCATTAGTGCTGCCCTCCAATCATGCTGCGCAGGTCGTGTACGACATCTTGAAACTCCTGGCTGTAGGTCACATCAAGGTCGCGAGGCCTGGGCAAGGTGACCGAGCACTTCTTCACGATACGTCCCGGTCGATTCGACATAACGTAGACCGTATCGGCCAAGAAAACGGCCTCACGAAGATCGTGGGTCACAAGCATTACTGTGACACCACGGGCCGCATGAATGTCACGCAGCGCACACCATAATTCTTCTCGCGTGAAGGCATCGAGAGCACCAAAGGGCTCATCGAGCATTAAAATTTCGGGCTCATGAATAAGCGCCCTGCAAATCGAGGCACGCTGCTGCATGCCCCCAGAAAGCTGCCAAGGAAACTTCTCGGTAAACCCTTTAAGGCCCACTGAATGAAGAAGCTCTTCGGCTTTTTGTTTGTACTGGGACCTCTGACCGCGGATACGTTGCCGGTGGGGCGGAACGATCTCAAGGGGTAGCAAGACATTGTCAACACATGTTCGCCAAGGCAAAAGATTGCTGTTCTGAAAGGCCATGCCCACGGACTTCAGGGGCTTGGTAACCTGCTCGCCCGCTACAGAAAGGCTTCCTTGTGAGGTGGGGTGCAGGCCGCTTATGAGCTTCATTAATGAACTCTTTCCGCAGCCCGAGGGGCCAACAACGGCAATGAACTCACCCTTTTGAATCTCGAGACTCACATTCTGTATGGCAGGAACCGCCGATGCGCCTCGACCGTAGGCCATTGAGACGTCGTTCAAAACAACCAAGGCCGACATATCAAGATCCTTTCGCTTGGTGCTATTTGAATAAGGTAGGAAGAAAGGTAAGAAACGAGTAGGAGACAAAAACGCAGGGCCAGTCGAACCTGGCCCTGCGTCTGGTCATAACTTACTTAACTGCGCGTGCATCCTTGGCAGGAAGAAACTCGGCGGTAAAAATATCCTGTGCCTTGGGCTTGTTGGTGTACTTGAAGGTCAGGCCGATCTGATCAATGGACCGTGAAAGACGGGCCATATCAACATCGCCAAGTCCATTTTTCTTGACATCGGGGGTGACAAAATTTTTGGAGAT
>JALRJP010000075.1 GCA_023261135.1 Burkholderiaceae bacterium
CAGACTGACGCGCAGGCCAAGAGCCTTGCTCGTCAGCAGGCCGCGGCAATGCTACGATCTCTAGCCGAGGCAGATGTTGCATTCCAACCCCTCAGGTCGTCCCAAGGCTTTGATCAGGCCACCGATTACATCGCGATCGTGACCCAAAAGACCGGACGCCTTATGGCCGACTGGATGAGCCTGGGCTTTATGCATGGGGTGATGAACACCGACAACTTCTCCGCCTTGGGTCTGACGATTGATTATGGCCCTTTTAGCTTCATGGAGGCGTTTGACCCAAACTTCATTTGCAACCACAGCGACCACGAGGGCCGTTACAGCTATGCCAATCAGCCCTCGATCGGCTTTTGGAATCTTCAGCGCCTGCTAGGTGCCCTGGCTTCCCTTTATAACCTCGACCTTCAAAGCAGCGACGCCAGGAGCCTGTTTGAAGAGGCCCAGGCCAGCTACGAGTCAGCCTTCTATGCCCGGTTCGAGGCACGCATGCGCGAGAAACTTGGGCTTGAGCACTGCGAGCGCCCCGAATTGCTCACCGGTATTGACCAATGCTTCCGGTTTCTGCACGACGAATCAGTGGATTTCTCACACTTTTTTCGAAGCCTCGGCCATTGCCAGCCCTTTAACACCGCATTGCCATTGAGTGACCGCTGGTCTGCCCTAGCCGGATGCCTGCCGCAAAAAGAGGCATCCCGGATCTTTATTGCCGACTTTGCAAAACGTGTTGAAGGGGGCCAAGACCTTTACCTCACCCCGGCCAGCACCCAGGGCAAGGCCTCGAAGGACTGGTCTACACGCCGTCGGCAGGCAAGCCCCTCTTTTGTGCTCCGTAACTGGGTCTTGGAAGAGGTCATACGCGCGCTTGAAGATGAAGGCAATATTGCCCCACTGAAAAAAGCAATGGCCATGCTCGAGCATCCCTTTGAAGATAAGCATGAAGAAGACCCCTGGTACCAGGCCGCACCGGACTGGGCGAAGGGCCTTGCACTAAGCTGTTCAAGCTAAACGATCGGGCAGGGCTTAAAATATAAAACTTGTCGGTTTCTTGAATAATCATGAAGACAACATCGCCACCCCCCCTGCCCGCGGGACCTCTTGAACAGCCTGACGAGGTCTACCGCAAGTCACTGACAGACATGCAGTACGCTGTAGCAAGGCTTAAGCACACCGAGCCGTCATTTACTGGCGCCTACTGGAACCACTGGGATAAGGGTCAATACAACTGCATTTGTTGTAACACGCCTCTGTTTCACTCCGATCACAAGTTTGATGCCGGCTGTGGCTGGCCCAGTTACTTTCAAGCGCTGGATAACCACAACGTAAAAGAACTTCCTGACCACAGCCATGGTATGACCCGCACTGAAATTCTCTGCGGTCAGTGCAACGCGCACCTTGGCCATGTCTTTACCGATGGCCCCGCTCCAACCGGACTGCGTTACTGCGTGAACTCCGCCTCGGTTCGCTTTGAGTCCGAATGAAGCTCTTTGCCGACTGGCTCCCTCTTATTGCCTTTTTTGTTATCTACAAGACGGTGGACATTTATGCGGCCACCGCCGGGGCCATTGTTATTAGCCTTGCCATGATCCTGCTTATGCGTGCGCGTGGTCACGACATCGACAAGATGCAGTGGATCAGTCTAGGCCTTATTGTTGTTTTTGGTGGTGCCACCTTATTGCTTCAGGACGAGCGGTTTATTAAAGCCAAGCCCAGTCTTTTGTATTTGCTTTTCGGGCTCGTGCTTATCGTTCCTCACCTATTAAAAGGTCTCTACCTTATTGAAAAGCTCATGGCAGGTCGCATTGAACTGCCGGCTCAGGCCTGGCGCCGGCTCAATATGGCCTGGGCACTGTTCTTTCTTGCTATGGCCTTGGTGAATGCCTGGGTCGCGGTCTCTTTCTCCACTGACATCTGGGTGGACTTCAAGGTCTTTGGAACACTTGCTCTTACTCTCGTCTTTGTGATCGCTCAGGCCCTCTACATGGGCCGGTTCATCAAGACTGAGTCTGATAAGCCCTCAGAGCCCTAGATAAATTAGGACCAGCGTGACCCTTCCCGAAGAAATTGAGGCTCGACTGCGAGCCAGGTTGGAAATGGAAGCCTTTCAGTTGCATGATGACTCGCAGGCTCATAAGGGGCATGCAGGCGCTGCCTCCGGGGGAGGCCATTTTGACCTAATGCTTGTTAGCCCAGCTTTTGAAGGCCTCAATAGGGTTCGCCGTCATCAGCTTGTGTATGATGCGCTCTCAGATCTCTTACCCACACGAATTCATGCGCTCTCCATTGATGCGCGTAGCCCTTCGGAGTTGAAATGACGCTTTCTATTTTTGGCAAAGGCCTATCAGCAATTTTTATTTCAGGCGTATGCCTTTCTGCGGTTCACGCCCAAAACATTGCTGTCGTGAACGGCAGGCCTATTCCTAAAGAACGCGCCGACCTCTTCATTAAAGAGCTTGAGCGTCAGGGCCAACAGTCAAGCCCAGAACTTGCATCACTGGTCCGTCAGGAACTGGTCGATCGCGAAGTTCTCTTGCAGGAGGCAGAGCGCCGGGGTCTTCCCGCAAAGGCCGAAACGCGTTTTCAAATTGAGACCGCCCGTACGCAGATTCTGATCCAGTCTCTGGTTCAAGACGAGTTAAACCGAAACCCCGTCACCGATGACGAGATTGCCCAAGAGTACAAGCGCATGACCGCTGGTCAGTCTTCTGAATACAGAGCCCGTCACATTCTCGTGGAGACTCAAGATCAGGCCAAGACGGTAATCAGTAGGCTCAAGAAGGGTGAGTCTTTCGAGCAACTCGCCAAACAGCTTTCAAAAGACCCTGGCTCGGCCGGTAACGGAGGCGATCTTGACTGGGCATCTGCCGACACCTTTGTTGAGCCCTTTTCAAAAGCCATGGCATCGCTTAAAAAAGGCGGGCTTACGGCCGAGCCCGTTCAGACTCAGTTTGGATGGCATGTCATTCGACTCGACGATCTCCGTGAGACGGCACCACCCCCACTCGCCGAGGTGCGTTCTCAAATCATGGAAGGGCTGCAACGCCAAAAATTAAGTAACTTTCAGCAGACGCTCCGCGGTCGCGCAGAAATTAAATAGGACCTGTTACTCGCGTATATCGACTGTCGTTCCAAAAGGGACGAGATCGAATAAGTCGACGATATCCTGGTTGCGCATGCGCACACAGCCAATGGACCCCGGCTCGCCCATAACCGCAGTTGTCGGGCTGCCGTGAATGTAAATATACCGACGCATGGTGTCCACGCGACCCAGACGGTTTAGACCCCGCTCAAGACCTGAGAGCCACAAGATGCGGGTCAAAATCCAGTCACGTCCAGGGCTCTTCCCCGCAAGATCTTGCGTCCAGATCTCGCCAGTGGGTCTTCGACCAACAAACCCGGTGTTTAAGGCAGCGCCCGATCCAATCTTGGCGCGAACCAAGTGACGGCCCAGGGGCGTTTTGAAGCTCCCTTGCTCTTGGCCCGTGCCATTACGCGATGTCGAGACAAGAAATTCAGCTCGCGGCGACCGCCTCGGAAGCTCGGGTAGGTAGGCAGGGTTGGAATGACTGGGGTCGGGGTCAAACAAGTAAAGACGTTGCGCCTGAACTGAAATTAAGACGTGCGGACGACCTCTCGCATAATGCGCTGCTTCTCGCGGTTCCACTCTTTCTCCTTTTCGGTAGCGCGCTTGTCATGTTGTTTCTTGCCCTTGGCAAGCCCCAAATCAAGCTTGATACGACCTCGACTGTAATGCAAATTAAGGGGCACTAGGGCATAGCCCGCCCGCTCAACCTTACCAATGAGTTTGCTAATTTCAGCGGTGTGTAGCAAAAGCTTTCGGGTACGCACAGGGTCTGCGGTGACGTGGGTGGAGGTTGAACTCAAAGGCGAGATATGCGCACCAATTAAATAGAGCTCGGCCCGTCGAATCACCACATACGCCTCTTTTAATTGGGCGCGCCCCGCACGAATGGCTTTGGCTTCCCAGCCCTGCAGAACCAGCCCAGCCTCAAACCTCTCCTCAATGAAGTAATCGTGGAAGGCCTTCTTGTTATCGATGATCGACATACAATCCTAAAAATGTCCGTCGTAAAAAAGTCTGTGTTGGTGCCCTACTCGGCCAATGCCATGTTCACACTGGTGTCCAATGTGCCCCAGTACCCTGAATTTCTGCCTTGGTGCTCGGATTCTGAGATGATCCCACAAGCCGATGGCAGCCTGCTTGCTCGCGTGGATATTCAGTTTAAGGGTATCCGCCAGTCTTTCACCACACGCAACTTTCATGAGCCGGGTACCCGTATTGCCATGCGCCTGCATGAGGGGCCCTTTAAGTCGCTTGAGGGCGAATGGCAGTTCCAGCCTATTACCGACGACGCATGCCGTATCGAGTTCTTTCTTGAATACCATTTTGCAAGTGGCCTGCTTGAGCGCGTGGTGCAACCTGTCTTCGATCAAATCGCATCGAGCTTTGTGGATGCGTTTGTACGTCAGGCAGATCTGCAATACGGTCAGGCCACCCACTGAAGGCCAAGCTGCTAAGCCCATTGGAAAAGACTGTTCAAAGCGGCGTCACCATTACCCTGGTGATTACGAGCAGCCGATCGGATCTCAATCAGGCCCGGCGGTACTCATTAAAAATCCCAAGCGCCATGCCCGTTGCTACTCTAGGAGAATGGCTTGCGAGCCAGCCCGGTGAGGAGGCTCAAGCGCTTTCCAATGCATTTCTTACGGCAGCCGGTTTTGCCCAGTTTGGCCATGGCATAACCACCGAGACCTTGCTTAAGGACGGGGATCGCCTTGAACTCCTTCGCCCCCTTTTAGCGGATCCTAAGCTCGCTCGTCGCCAGCGGGTTGAGGCAGGTCGCGCCGCTCGGGCCCGTCAAGGGCAGTTCGACCGCTGGACACGCAACCGGTAGAATCCGAACATGGAACGATTGCAAAAAGCACTTACCTTCGACGATGTCTTGCTTGTACCGGCTTACTCGTCGGTCTTACCAAAAGAGACTCGCCTGGAGACGCAACTCACTCGCAGGCTTCGGCTTAACCTTCCACTTCTTTCAGCCGCTATGGATACCGTCACCGAGTCCCGGTTGGCCATTACGCTTGCTGAAGAAGGCGGCATTGGGGTGATTCATAAAAACCTTTCCGCCGAGGCTCAAGCCGCCGAGGTACTTAAGGTGAAACGGTTCGAGGCGGGCGTCGTGAAAGACCCCATCACCATTCCACCCACCATGCGCATTCGCGACGTCTTGAAGCTCACAAAAGAGCGTCGTATCTCGGGTCTACCGGTCGTCGACAACGGAAAAGTTGTTGGCATTGTCACCAACCGCGACCTTCGTTTTGAGACACGACTTGATGAGCCTGTGCGCTCCATCATGACCCCACGTGAAAGGCTGGTCACGGTCGACGAAAACGCCTCGCTTGATGAAGCTAAAACCCTTATGCACACGCATCGGCTTGAGCGTGTTTTGGTGGTGAATACCCAGTTCGAACTTAAAGGTCTCATTACCGTCAAGGATATTTTAAAAGGTATTGAATACCCTCAGGCTGCAAGAGACGACCAGGGAAAGCTCTGCGTAGCGGCAGCCGTCGGTGTGGGCGAAGGAACGGAAGAACGTGTTGAACGACTTGTAGAGGCCGGCGTCGACGTCATTGTTGTCGACACAGCCCATGGTCATTCACAGGGTGTTTTAAATCGCGTTCAGTGGGTTAAGACAAAGTTCCCCAAGGTCGATGTCATTGGTGGAAACATCGCTACGGGTGATGCCGCCAAGGCACTTGCCGACCATGGGGCCGACGCCGTGAAAGTGGGAATTGGTCCGGGCAGCATCTGCACCACCCGCGTTGTCGCGGGCGTTGGTGTGCCTCAAATAACGGCTATTGCGAACGTGGCCAAAGCGCTTCAGGGTAGCGGTGTTCCTCTTATTGCCGATGGCGGGGTTCGATTCTCGGGCGATGTGGCAAAAGCACTGGCTGCCGGTGCTAGTTCGGTCATGATGGGCGGCATGCTTGCGGGCACAGAAGAGGCACCAGGCGAAGTCGTGCTCTTTCAAGGACGCTCCTATAAAGCCTACCGCGGCATGGGTTCGCTAGGGGCAATGCAGGCAGGCTCGGCTGATCGTTACTTCCAAGACTCCGACAACCCCAATGTCGATAAGCTCGTACCCGAAGGTATTGAGGGTCGTGTGCCCTACAAGGGCAGTGCCCGACAAATTATTTATCAGCTGGCTGGCGGCATACGAGCCAGCATGGGCTACTGCGGATGCCGCTCTATTGACGAGTGGCACAGCAAGGCCGAGTTTGTTGAAATCACCAACGCGGGCATTCGTGAATCGCATGTCCATGACGTGCAAATAACCAAGGAAGCGCCCAACTACCGGGCAGACTAAGGTTGAAGCACGATCAGATCCTTATTCTCGATTTTGGCTCGCAGTTAACCCAGCTTATCGCGCGGCGCCTGCGCGAACTTCATGTCTACTGCGAGGTGCATCCCTGTGATGTCACCAATGACTGGCTCGAGGCTTACCTAGAGAACCATTCGGTTAAGGGTATTGTGCTTTCCGGAAGCCATGCCAGTGCCTACGACGACCAGACCGACAAGGCACCCGACCTTGTCTTTGAATGCGGCCTTCCGGTGCTTGGCATTTGTTACGGAATGCAGACCATGGCCTTGCAGCTGGGTGGGCAGGTACAGGCGGGCGAACACCGTGAGTTCGGCTTTGCCGAGGTCCGCGCCCGTGGTCATACCCGGCTGCTCAACGATATTGCCGATTTCACAACGCCCGAGGGGCATGGCATGTTGAAGGTATGGATGAGCCACGGCGACAGCGTAAGTGCCCTTCCCAATGGCTTTCGTATCATGGCATCGACGACAAGCTGCCTCATAGCCGGTATGGCCGACGAAGCACGTGGGTTTTATGGGGTTCAGTTCCACCCCGAAGTGACTCACACCGTTCAGGGCCAGCAAATTCTACAGCGATTTGCTACTTCTATTTGCGCCGTTAAGCCCGACTGGATCATGAAAGACCACATTGAAGAGGCGGTGCAGTCCATACGCAGTCAGGTGGGAGAAGAAGGCGTCGTCCTTGGGCTTTCGGGGGGAGTGGACTCCTCGGTTGCCGCCGCACTGATTCACAGAGCCATTGGCGATCAGCTGGTCTGTGTTTTTGTGGACCATGGGCTGCTTCGCCTCAATGAAGGCGATCAGGTTATGGCCATGTTCGAGGGCCGACTTCAGGCCAAGGTCATTCGCGTCGATGCCCAAGATCGCTTCATGTCTGCCTTAAAAAATGTTAACGACCCCGAGGCCAAACGCAAGATTATTGGTGGGCTCTTCGTTGAGGTCTTCTTAGAGCAGGCAGAGGCACTCAAGCGTCGGGGTGCATCCGTAAATTTTCTTGGCCAAGGCACTATCTACCCCGATGTTATTGAAAGCGGTGGGGCAAAATCCAATAAGGCCGTAACCATTAAAAGCCACCACAATGTGGGGGGCCTGCCTGAAAAGCTTGGCTTAAAGCTGCTTGAGCCCCTGCGCGATCTTTTCAAAGACGAGGTTCGCGAGCTTGGTGTTGCCTTGGGCCTTCCTCGTGACATGGTCTATCGCCATCCCTTCCCAGGTCCCGGTCTGGGTGTGCGTATCTTGGGAGCCATCGACCCCCAGTTTGTTCCCATGCTGCAGCAGGCTGACGCCATTTTCATTGAGGCCCTTCGATCCACACAAACCACTGCAAAAGATGTTCAACAGGGGCTTTGCAAACCCATCGAACTCGGCAAGAGTTGGTACGACCTTACGAGCCAGGCATTTGCAGTTTTTCTTCCAGTGAAGTCGGTAGGCGTTATGGGTGACGGCCGCACGTACGACTACGTGGTGGCTCTGCGAGCCGTTATTACGTCTGACTTTATGACGGCGCACTGGGCCGAACTACCGCATAGCCTTTTGGCTAATGTATCGAACCGCATCATTAACGAGGTACGCGGCATTAACCGGGTGGTCTACGACATCTCTGGAAAGCCGCCTGCCACCATTGAGTGGGAATAAAGGGCAATTAAGAACGGCGACGCTTCGGCGGATAAAACCCCGGCTCTCCCTCGGGTCGTGTCTTAAACCGACGATGCGCCCAGAGGTATTGGTCAGGCGCTTCTTGAATTCTGGCCTCAATAAAAGCATGAATGCGGTTAAGCCCCTCGACCAGGGTCTCCTGCTGAGGAAACTGCATGGGCTCGTAAAACCTGGCGCAGTAGCCTGTTGGCGTGAGCAGCGTCACCATTGGGATAACGGTGGCCTGACTAAAGTGAGCAAGACGAATCATGCTGGGCTGGGTGGCCGCAGACACGCCAAAAAAAGAAACGAATTCGGCACCCCGACGACCCAGGTCCATGTCGGGAGAGAAATGGGCGGTTACCCCACGCTTTAAAGCTCGCACCAGTTGGCTAAGTCCGTCACGCCGTGAAATAAGCAAAGGCGCATTAAAACGGCTTCGACCTGCATGAATCCATTCGTCAATGGCCGGTAAGGCCTGATTGGAATAAAGGCAGACAAGCTG
>JALRJP010000076.1 GCA_023261135.1 Burkholderiaceae bacterium
AGCCTCATCCAGCCCGTGTAAACGCCTTGCCATACCCGCCCGTCGTCCTAATTGACGACGTCGTCACGACAGGCGCCACAGCCAGCGCATGCATCGAGGCCCTTCAACGGGCTGGAGATCGGGTATTGGGTCTGGTGGTGTTGGCACGTTCCCATTAAAGATCCGCCCTAGAATTCTTGGCATGACGCCCTCTTCAAGCCAGCCTCAGCAACTCCAGATTCCCTTAGACCTTCACGTTGTACTCGTAGAGCCGGAGATCCCGCCAAACACGGGCAATATCATTCGCCTTTGCGCGAACACTGGGGCCCAGCTTCACCTTATTGAGCCACTCGGCTTTCCTCTCGACCACGCAAAAATGAAGCGAGCAGGGCTGGACTACCACGAGTTCTGCAACATTAAGCTGCATGAAAGTTGGGATGCGTTTTGGCTGGACCGCAACAATACAAACCCACCAGCGGTGGCCGGCCGTGCAGGCCAATCCGCAGTTGCTTGCCCACAAAGCTTTGCCTTTACCACCAAGGGGCAGCGATCACTTTTTGACTCTGAGCTGAAGGGAGGCTCTTGGCTGTTTTTTGGGCCTGAAACAAGGGGCTTGTCGGAAGACCAGCGAAGCTATTTCCCCGAGGATCAACGCATTCGCATTCCTATGCAGCCGGAAAGCCGAAGCCTTAACTTATCGAACTCGGTTGCCATTGCGGTTTACGAGGCCTGGCGACAACAATCCCGAAAATTCCAAAACGCTTAATTCTTGGCTGCGTCTTGGCTCTGGGCGGAGTCTTTGGTCGCCTCGACAATGCTCGGGTCGAGCTCATCGACCGGGTCTCGCGACAATAACTCAGAGAGGATTTCTTTGGCCGACCGCTCGCCCGACAGCAGTTGACAAACGGCCTGAACAATCGGCATGTCGACCCCTGACTGCTCGGCAAGCCCAGCAACCGCCCGTGAGGCATTAACACCCTCGGCAACATGGCCAAGCCCGGCGAGAATCTGAGCCAGTGACCCCCCCTTGGCCAGCCCAAGGCCGACACGGCGATTGCGTGACAAGTCGCCCGTTGCCGTAAGCACAAGGTCGCCTAAGACGGCCAGGCCCAGCATGGACTCCGGCCTTGCACCCAAGGCCACAGCAAGTCGAGCCGTCTCTGCAAGGCCACGCGTTAAAAGAGCGGCCCGTGCGTTGGCACCAAGACCAAGGCCATCGGCCACACCCGCGGCGATGGCCATGATGTTCTTCACCGCACCACCGAGCTCGGCGCCTAAAAGGTCATCACTGGCGTAGACACGCATGCCACCACCGTGGCAAATACGAGCAAGCCTTCGCGCAAACTGCAGGTCGTCGCTCGCTGCGGTAAGCCCGCAGGGAAGGCCCTGAGCCACCTCCAGGGCAAAAGAGGGGCCTGTGAGCGCGGCCATTGGCCATTGGTTATTCACAGCCTCACGAACAAGGTCCGAGGGCCAGTAGAAACGCTCTGCACGACTGCCTTGAAGGAGTCCCTTACTCAGCCAAACGAGCCCTTCGCCCGGCTGAGCAGGCCCAAGCACCCGAGCAATCTGCGATGCAAGCTCCGAAAGGCCGGAAACGGGACAGGCAAGAACAATGAGCCCGCCAGCGGCATTCGCCTGCGAGCGCTCGCGAAAACAAATAAGAGCATCCCTTAGGCTTGGGGTTAGGGCGAGTGTTGCGGGCAGCGGAACTGCGGGTAGGTAACGTTGGTTGACGCGTTGTTCTTGAAGTTGTCGAAGCTGATCAGCGCTTCGCGCCCACAAAACAATTTGTCCTGGCTTCGCCCGCTTCGACCAATGAATGGCAAGCGCTGTTCCCCAGGCGCCCGCACCAAGAATTAAAGCTGGAACAGAGAAGTTTTCAGAAACCGTCACTGACGGGTGGCGCCCGACTCTGCCTTTTGGGCCTGCTTTTGTTGGTAAAAGGCTTCCCAGTTAATCTCCGCAAGATGGAAGGGAGGAAAGCTCGAGCGCTGAATAAGATCGGAGAGGTTTGCTCGAAGGTAGGGATAGACAATGGTGGGGCATGTAATGCCTTTTAATAAGGCCCGCTGCTCATCGCTGACATTGGCAATTTCAAAAATGGCGGCCTCCTTGGCCTCAACAAGAAACCCCACACGCTCACCAAACCTGCAGGTGACCGTGCAACGTATCACTACTTCGACCAGGTTGTTTCCAAGCTCTTCTTCCGCGGTATCCAGCTGAAACTCAAGGCGTGGCTCCTGGCTTTCAAGAAAAATATGGGGGGCATGCGGCGCCTCAAAGGAGCAGTCTTTGAGGTAGACCCGTTGCAGGTTAAAAAGGGGCCGTTGTGACTCGGCTGCGGCGGGCTGGGACGAAGGAGGCGAGGCGGGGGTCTCGGTCTTGGAGTTGGAGTCGGTCATAGGTTTCCTGGGCTAGTTGTCGGCCATAAGTAAGGGCATAAGGCCACCTGCGGCGTCAAGAGCCATAAGGTCATCGCAGCCGCCAAGATGGCGGTCGTTGATGAAGATTTGTGGCACGGTATGCCGCCCAGTGCGCTGCATCATGGCTTGGCGCTCCTCGGGCTGTAAATCGACGCGAATTTTTTCAATGGTTGCCACACCGCGTTGCATAAGCAAAGCCTCGGCACGCATGCAGTAGGGGCATGTGGCCGTGGCATACATAAGGACCTTTGCCATGGCACTAGCCCTTGGATCCACGCTGCGACACAGGCAGGCCTGCCTGCTTCCAGGCATCAAACCCACCATCAAGACTGTAGACCTGGTCAAGACCGGCCCTACGAAAACGCTTACCAACCTGCGCTGAACGCCAGCCGCTGGCGCACATAAGAATAACAGGCCTTGATTTCTTGCCCGCACTTGCGCGCTTAATAATCGGCTCAATCTGTGCGTCAATGGTGGACATTGGAATGTGCTCGGCAAGCGGCACGGAACCCTTGGAGAGCTCGGCTGTCTCGCGAATATCGATGAGTAAAGCGTCTTCGGCATTCATGAGTTGCGTTGCGCCAAGCGTGTTGACTTGACGAGCCGCCGACCCCCGAACCACCATCGGCCAGACCAAAAGCGCACCGCTTACGAATGCAGCGGCAACAAGAAAAATGTTGTCAATAAAAAATTGCAAGGCGAACCCCTAAATTCATCACCGAGAAGGGCAAAACGTTAGAATGCGGGTTTACGTGGTGCCTAAGGACGCTAGCGTATTCACGCCGAACCTCTTAACACTCCGCCGAATCCTCTCAAACTTCAATCAACTTCTCTTTCATTATGCCCGTTCCCGTCATTATCCTTCGCCATGGTCAAAGCCAATGGAACGTCGAAAACCGCTTCACGGGTTGGGTTGACGTACCCTTAACACCTCAAGGCGAGCAAGAGGCAAGGCAGGCTGGGGATCTTATTCGGGCCAAGGGGCTGGAAGTCGACCTGGCCTTTACCTCGTTTCTGCGACGTGCCGCCGAAACATGCGCCCTTGTGCTCAATAGCCTTGGTCAACCTAACGTCCCGGTTCAGGCCGACTGGCGCCTCAACGAAAGGCATTACGGAGCTCTGTCAGGCCTGAATAAATCAGAAACAGCTGCGAAATACGGCGAAGAGCAGGTCCATCTCTGGCGTCGAAGCTTTTCGGTCAGGCCTAACCCCATGACCCCCGATCACCCCCACTTCATTAAAGCCGATGCAAGGTACCAGTCGGCCGGCCTCTCCGTCGCTGACATGCCCGTCACCGAATGCCTGGCTGACACGGTAGTTCGCGTGCAGGCCTTTTGGAATGAAAAGCTTTTGCCTTGCCTCAAGTCGGGGAAAAGACCTCTTATTGCCGCGCACGGCAACTCCCTTCGTGCGCTTTTAAAGCTGCTGGCCAATTTGTCTGAAGACGAGGTGCTGCGGCTGAATATCCCTACGGCTCAACCGATGGTGCTGGAATTCAATGCCCAGTTTGAGCTTCAATCACATCAGTACTTGGCCGATCCCGCAGTCATTGAGGCTGCACTCGCCGAGGTTGCTCAACAAGGAAAGGCTCAGCCCGCGTAGCTGAGGTAATGCGCATATGGCTATGAAAAATGGTGTGAAGGCGGTCGGTTGGGTCGGGCTTGGGCTTATTGGTGGTATTGCGCTCAGTCTTGGCATCTCAGCCGCCGCGCAGCGAGACGGCCGGCTTGCCCTTCCGGTTGAGGAGTTACGTCAGTTTGCTGACGTCTACGGCGCAATTAAAGCCCATTACGTAGAGCCTGTTGAGGACAAAAAGCTCATTACTGAGGCCATTAGCGGAATGCTCTCGGGGCTCGACCCCCATTCAGCCTACCTAGATGCGGAGGCGTTTAAAGAATTACAGGTTGGCACGCAAGGCGAGTTTGGCGGACTTGGCATTGAAGTGGGCTTGGAAGATGGTTTTGTGAAGGTCGTCTCGCCCATCGAAGACACCCCGGCAGCGCGTGCAGGTGTTCGTGCAGGCGACCTGATTATTAAGATCGACGACAAGGCCACCAAGGGCATGAGCCTTCAAGAGGCCGTCAAGCTCATGCGAGGCAAACCCAAGACCTCCATCAACCTTACCCTGTCGCGCAAGGTTGAGCCACTGCCCATCGTGGTGACCATCGTGCGCGACATTATTCGTGTCCAGAGCGTACGCTCCAAGTGGCTTGAGCCGGGCTATGCTTATATTCGAATCACGCAGTTCCAAGAGCACACCGTCAGTTCGACGGTAAGTCACTTCAATAAGCTCCTGCAACAGGCGGAGGCTGACCCCAAGAAGCCCGTAAAGGGTCTGGTTCTCGATCTGCGCAACGACCCGGGCGGCCTGCTCCATGCGGCAGTGGGTATCTCGGCGGCATTCCTACCCGATAACGTCACGGTGGTGACCACCGACGGCCGCCAGCCCGATGCCAAGCGATCGTTCTCGGCAAAGCCCTCCGACTACCTTCGTGGAGGTTCCGATCCACTCACGGGTCTGAACCCCAAGGCCAAGACCTTGCCCATGGTTGTTATTGTTAACGGTGGTTCAGCCTCGGCCTCTGAAATCGTGGCAGGCGCCCTTCAAGACCATAAACGGGCAGTCGTTTTAGGGACACAAACATTTGGCAAGGGCTCGGTTCAGACCATTCTTCCATTAACCAGCAGCACAGCCATCAAGCTCACCACTGCACGTTATTACACGCCATCCGGCCGGTCCATTCAGGCTAAGGGAATACGGCCCGATTTCTGGGTTGAAGAATCCGAGTCAGGCGCTGTCACCGAACAGTTTAGAGTTCGTGAGGCCGACCTTAATCGGCACCTCGAAGATAAGAGACAGGCCAATGCTGGCACCAACCGGCAGGCATCAAAAGATTCGGAGGGTGAAGGAAAATCCACGGGCCAGGCTGCGGATAAAACGGGTCAGGCCAAAGAAAGCGCATCGGCCGAACCCGCTCGCCCTGCCTCAAAACCCATTGAGTTTGGCTCAAAGGACGACTTCCAGCTTGCTCAGGCCCTTAATCATCTTAAGGGCCAGCCGGTTGCAACCTCCGCTGTTCCTCCGGGGCTCGACTAGCAGCCGATGCAAGCGGCCTATGGCGCAGACTTCCGATGCCGACCTGGTCCGCTTCAGTCGGTTTTTACTTGCCCCCGAGGTCACCGAGGAAAGCCTTAAAAAACTAAGGTCTTCAAGTGCTGTTGTGGTGGGCTTGGGGGGGCTGGGCTGCCCGGTCGCCCTGTACCTTGCGGCTGCAGGTGTTGGTCAGCTCAAGCTTATCGATGCCGACACGGTTGACCTTTCTAACCTCCCCCGGCAGGTTCTCTTCGGGCCTGACAACTGCGGACAAAATAAAGCGCAGGCGGCTGCAACAAGGCTATCGGCCCTGCACCCTCTCGCCCGGATCCAGCCCATTGCCCAAGCTGTCACATCCGAAAATGCCCAACAACTTCTTGCCAGCGCCGACCTGGTCATTGACTGCACCGACCGCTTCGCCTCTCGTCACGTTCTGAATGAGGCCTGTCATGCGCTGAAGCTCCCCCTGGTTATTGGGTCGGCCCTTCAATGGTCTGGACAGTTACTCGTCGTCGACCCACGCACCGATGCCTTAAGTCCCAACTCCAAAGGCTGTTATGCCTGCCTGTTTCCAAAAGACCAGGGCGAACCTGTTGTGGATGCGGCCTGTGGGGCCTACGGGGTCATCTCCACAGCCGTTGGGCTCATTGGGCTGATGCAGGCCAATGAGGCTCTGAAAATTCTTATGGGAAGACCCGCAGCCACGGGCCAAATTTGGCAGCTTGAAACCCGCAGCCTGGGGCTTGAACAGATGCGCTTTCGACCACGAAAAGGCTGCTTAGTTTGCGGGAGGCTTGGTAAAGAATAGGGCTTCAACAATCGCCTCGGCAGACTCACTCGGCGCTGCCCGAAACGCGGTCTTTGAAAAACGTAGCCAACGGCCCTGCACGAATGACAAGGCAAGGCTTGCCTGAAGGGCGGGGTCGAGTAAACCGGGCTCTTTTTGCAGCTTAAGGCATTGACGCAAGGAGGCCTCGGTGCGGTCGATAAGCTGATTCACGCGATGCTGCAGACGAAGGTTTTCGTAGGCAAGCGCCTCGCCAGTTAAGACACGAGTCATGCCAGGGTTGGTCTCGGCAAAGTTAAGCAGCATTAAAACAATTGAGCGTGCCTTGTGTTCGGCGGGGTCAGCCTCGGAGTCAATCTGGTTAATAAGGCCAAAAATCGTCTGCTCAATAAATTCCAATAGGCCCTCGTACATTTGGGCCTTACTTGCAAAATGCCTGTAAAGCGCAGCCTCAGATACCTGAAGCCTTGCTGCAAGGCCAGCAGTTGTGATGCGTTCAGACTCTTCTTCAAGCATGGCAGCAATGGCCTGAAGAATCTGAAGCTTTCGCTCGCCAGGCTTGAGTCGCTTTCGTGAACGCTCGGGTTCTTCAAAGTCGGGCATGACAGAACTCCTTATAAGAACCGGGAAGGCCCAATTCTTCGCACCAAGGTCGACCATGAGTTTACTTGATGCTGAACGAAACCGGGACGTCGGGCTGAAAACGGTCTGCCCAGACGCCAGCCAAGCCTCAAATGGCTTTGAGACCCATTGAACCGCACAGTGCCAAGGCCCTGCAAGAACGCCGAGCGTAAGTTAATGTCGCTATCGTCCACCAAAAAACGCTGACGTCCAGGCCTAGGTGGTTGAGCACTATCCGTACGTGAGTAGTGGGCAATGCGCATCCAGAGCAGTCGCGAAGGCTTGGGCCGCAATCGTCCGTGAATGCGCATGTCCTCGATTGCGACCGTGCAATGAAAAAAGTGCTGCAATCCAAGGCGCCGCAAAACCTCTTGTGCATAGGCCCGCGGAGCATTGGTCACAAGCCAGCGCTCGCCCTTAATCTGCCGAAGTCGTCTGGCTAATCCTGGGTTGGGGCGAAAAAAGTTATCGAAGCTCTCAAGTGGATGAGTCTTCTCGAGGAAGTCCGAGGCATCGATGCCGTGATGAGCAACCAAGCCCAAAAGAGTAGCGCCATAACGCTTCCAGTAACGAGCTCTTAGGGTCGAGGCCTCTTGCTCACTAAGATTGAGGTGCGTTTGAATATAAAGCGTCATGCGGCGATTAATTTCCGCCATAAAACGCCAACTGGCGTCGTGCAAGGTATTGTCAAGATCAAGCAGCCAGAGTCGTGAGCCCCGACCCGCCCTGTCACCAACCTCATGGCTATAACGACGCTTGCGAAACTTCATAGCGACTCAATCACACGGCTACTAGTGCGATCGAATCATGGTGCCCACGCCCTCGGCCGTAAGAATCTCAAGTAGAAGACTGTTGGGCACGCGGCCATCGATGATGTGCACCGAATGAACACCCGCCTTAGCGGCATCAAGGGCCGAACTAATTTTCGGGAGCATGCCACCTGACAAGGTGCCATCGGCAAAGAGTGCATCGACTTCCTTAGCGGTAAGACCGGTAATCAGCTGGCCGTTTCGGTCAAGCACCCCGGGGGTATTGGTCATAAGGACAAGCTTTTCGGCCTTTAAGATCTCGGCGATTTTTCCCGCAACAAGATCGGCATTGATGTTGTAGGTCTCGCCTTGAGTTCCAGAGCCGATAGGTGCAATGACGGGAATAAAGCCCGCCTTTAACAGGGAGTAAACAATGTCGGGGTCGACCTGCTCGATCTGGCCCACATGGCCTATATCGAGCATTTGGTCGGGCAGGTCGTTGGAGCTGATCATGAGCTTGGATGCGCGTATAAGCCCTCCGTCTTGACCAGTCAGGCCAACCGCCTTGCCGCCCGCATGATTAATCAGCTCAACAATTTCTTTGTTGACCTTGCCCGCAAGCACCATTTCAACAATATCCATGGTCTCGGAGTCGGTCACCCGCATGCCTTGAATGAACTCGCCCTTTTTGCCCACGCGGCTTAAAAGCTCCTCAATCTGTGGGCCCCCGCCGTGAACGACA
>JALRJP010000077.1 GCA_023261135.1 Burkholderiaceae bacterium
GGCAGTGATGTAATGCATCCTCTTGGTGCGCTTGCAGTGGGTGTATTAGCTGGCTTGCTCTTTGTAAAGATGTTTAGCGTGACGCAAAATCGCCTGCGCATTGATGATGTTCTTGGGGTTTGGCCATTGCATGGACTTTGTGGGGCAATGGGTGCTGTAGCGGCGGGTGTCTTCGGGCAAACCGCGTTAGGCGGCTTGGGCGGTGTGAGCCTTGGTAGTCAAATTTTGGGTACCGCAACGGGTGTGGTCATTGCGTTGGTTGGTTCATCTATCGTGTATACGACACTCAAGGCAACGGTAGGCTTGCGTTTAGACAGGGAACAAGAGTTTGATGGTGCCGACTTAACCATACATAAGGTTTCGGCGACCCCGGAGCGGGAGACAAACTGGTAAGCGTTCTTGGCGGAAGCGGTGAGATTCGAACTCACGGAAGGGTCGCCCCTTCGCCGGTTTTCAAGACCGGTGCATTCAACCGCTCTGCCACGCTTCCACAGGCACGAGTTTACCAAAGGTCAGGCTATTAAGCCGGTTGCGCTGCCCCCCTATCCAGCAAGCTTCGCACTAATAAGCCGATTAAGACTAATGCCTTGCTCTGCGGCCTCAAGCGATAGACGCTGATGAACAGAAGGGGGAATCCTCACCTTAAAGGCCCCGCTGTAACCTCTGCTTGCCACAGGAACTGGAACCTTTACCGCCTCTTTTACGAGCTCCTTAACAACATCCTCTACTAATCTCTGCATCCCCGAGACTGCTCGAGTAGGGCTGCTCGCAATGTTTGAAAGGCTGGGAAATTCAACACAGGTCCCAACATAAGCTTGATCCTCTTCAGACCAGTGAACACGATAGGTGTACCAATTCACTGGATAGACCTGTGAAGCTGCTCTGCGGCCTTTATGACCTGTCGAACTTGGTAGGGTTTTGCCATTCCCTTGAAGTTCTGAATGTTGATCCGGGGATCGCCCTCCCAGGGTGTTTTGAAGATGTGATGGCTGCCGCTTCTTCGCGGCTTTCCGAAGAGTATTCGGCATAGCTTCTCCAGTTGTGTAAAGCGGATGTTATTTGGGGACCCCGCTATTCGGCGTAGCTCCATGAGCGCATCAAGTGGTGTCATTATTGGCACTAACTACAGGGATTATCAAGCCCCTAGGGTGCCGGTAGAAAGGGGGCGCCAGTACTGCCCGTATAGCTGGTCCTTAGGAGCTTGCCTAGCTCATGCCGTCAAGCCGGTTGCGCTGCCCCCAGCCACGCTGCCCCAATAACTCCCGCTGAATCGCCAAGCCTGTTCTTCACAATGGGCGTGGTGAGTTCACCACCGAAGGCGTAACGCTTAAGGCGCTCGGGCCCATGTTTATAAAGCAGTGGGCTGTTGGAAAGCCCACCACCTAGAATAATGACATCGGGGTCAATCACTGCGCAGACCTGTGCAAGCCCGCGCCCGAACTTCTCAAGAAACTCCTCGGTCACCTCGCTAAGCGCAGGCCAGTAGGGTAGCTCGGTTTGTTTCGTCTCGTAGGCCTGCAAGATCTCTTGCGCGGAAAGGTTGAGTGACCGGCCAGACGGACCGTCCGCCGAAAGCAAAGGAGCTTGGTACGTTTTAGACCCGTTTGCATCCTTTCTGGCAAGGCGCTCTCTAAACGTCGCCTCCAACCCGCTTCCCGAAATATAGGTTTCAAGGCATCCCTTTTGACCGCACCAGCAGGCTGGCCCATTGGGATCCACCGAGACATGGCCCCATTCACCCGCAAGACGATTCGGGCCCGAGCGCAGCCGTCCGTTCATAACGAAACCGCCCCCGCAGCCCGTTCCCATAATCACTCCAAAAACGCAGTCATAGCCTTGGCCAGCACCCGCCAGCGCTTCGGCCAGTGCAAAGCAGTTTGCGTCGTTCTCAATGGCAACAGCTTGGCCAAGGGCCTCGTCGACCATGGCCTGAAAGGGTAGGCCGTTTAAGCACTGCGTGTTTGAGTTACGAAGCTTCTGTGTGGAAGGTGAAAGGCTGCCAGGCGTTCCCAACCCTATCGTGTAAGAGCCCGGCAGAGATTCAAGTGAACGCAAGAGGTCATTCCGCAGGCAAACCAATGATTCCACAATGGCCTGTGCACCGTCTGCAACAGGAGTCGGCTGACGCTTACGTGCTAAGACCTCGCCGCTTTCCGAGAGCAGCACGGCCTCGGTTTTCGTACCACCAAGATCAAAGCCAAGCTTCAGCATTACTTGTGCGGTTAGGACGCCTGCCGCGCCACGTCCTTAACCGCATACGTGCGGCTGCGTGGGCCGGCGTAGACGACCTGGCCTGACAACGGGTGCTCAAGCAGTTCACCCAGGTCTTTTGAAACCTGAAGAAGTCGCTCAAGATTAATGCCGGTTTCAATGCCCTCGCAGTGAAGGGCATGCACGATGTCTTCCATGCATACGTTGCCCGAGGCGCCCGGTGCATAGGGGCAGCCCCCAATGCCACCCGTGCAGGCATCAAAGTGGGTGACGCCGGCGCGCAGGCCTTCAAAGACGTTTGCTAGCCCCAAGCCTCGGCTGTTATGAAAGTGAAGGGTGATGCGCAGCGTTGGCGCAAGCGACTGCACCATTTCTACCAGCTCGCGCACCTGGCTTGGGTAGGCCATGCCCGTGGTGTCGCATAAAGAAATACCTGTAACTCCCAGCGCATTGAACTGCCTGACCCAGTGCAGCACCTGCTCGGCCTGCACATGACCCTCGAAAGGGCATCCAAAACTGCAGGATAGCGAGACATTGAGCTTTACCTTCTCGCGTGTCTGCGTAATCACTTCACGCAAGGTTTCAAAGGACTGCTCGGGTGTCATACGCAGGTTGGCCTGGCTGTGCGAACCCGTTACCGACATCACCAAGTTCAGCTCATCGGGTGCGCAGGCCAGTGCGCGCTCCGCCCCTTTTAGGTTGGGCACAAGCACCACCAACTCCGCGCCGGGCTTGCGCGTAATGCCTTGCATCAGCTCGTGGGCATCTGCCATTTGAGGAATGGCCTTGGGCGATACAAACGAGGTCACCTCGATGCGAGGCAAGCCTGCATGCATAAGGCCTTGCACCAAGGCAATCTTCTGCGGTGTGCCAACAGCCTTGCATTCATTCTGAAGGCCATCGCGCGGCGAGACATCGCACAGAACCACTTGCTTGGGCCACGGGCTTGTCATCGAATGATTCCTTTGGTTTGAAGATCGGCCAGCTGCTCTGCCGTGAAGCCGGCCTGCTGAAGAACCTGCGGGGTATGCTCACCAAGCATCGGCGCGCGCTGCCAGATGGCACCTGGTGTGTCGGAAAGTTTGGGAACAACCCCCGGCTGGGTCAAAGGCTCACCGTCGTAGGCCGTGGTTTCTATCAGCATGTCACGCGCCTTGTACTGCGGGTCGTTGGCAATGTCCTTGGCGGTGTAGACACGGCCTACCGGTACGCGCACCGATTCCAGCAAAGCAATGACCTCGTTCACGCTGCGTGTGGATGTGAACTGGCCAATGGCTTCATCAATGCGCTCTGCCTGCTTGGCGCGGCCGGCATTGCTCGCAAGCTCGAGGTCGTCGCGCAAGTCAAGCCGGTTTATGGCTTCCATAAGACGCCTGTAAATACCATCGCCGTTACCTGCCACAAGCACCAGCCCATCGGTGCAGCTGTAGGCGTTCGACGGCGCAATACCTGGCAGGGCCGAGCCCGCAGGCTCGCGCACAATGCCCGCCTGGCAATATTCGGGCACAAGGCTTTCCATGACGTTAAAGACGGATTCTGACAAGGCTACATCCACCACCTGGCCCTTACCAGTTTTGCGTCGCGCCTCGAGTGCGGCAAAAATACCCACCACCGCATGAAGGGAGGCCAGTGTGTCGCCAATGGAAACCCCCACGCGCACGGGCTTGCGCCCCGGCTCCCCGCTTAGGTAACGCAGCCCACCCATGGCCTCGCCAATAAGCCCAAAGCCTGGGTTCTTGCGATAGGGGCCCGTCTGCCCAAAGCCCGAGATGCGAACCATAATGAGCCCTGGGTTCTCCTTTGAAAGACTTTCGTAATCCATGCCCCATTTCTCAAGTGTGCCGGGGCTAAAATTTTCAATAAGAATGTCCGCCTGGCCCGCGAGTTTTTTGGCAATGGCCTGACCCTCGGGCACGCGCAGGTCGAGCGCTACAGACTTCTTATTGCGTGACTGCACATGCCACCAAAGCGAAACGTCGTTGCGCATGACCCGCCAGTTACGCAGAGGGTCGCCACCCTCGGGCGGCTCAAGCTTAACCACCTGCGCACCAAAATCAGCCAGGGTTTTTGCACAGAAAGGCCCAGCAATAAGCTGACCCATCTCCAGCACCTTGAGGTGTGAAAGGGGGAGGGAAGTTGCGTCAGCCTGGATATTCATGACACTTATTATTGCTCCTGAAGCTCGATTTTGCGGGCGGGTGAGGCCTAGGAACACATTACAGTTATCCCATGGTTAACCCTTGAAACACCACCAAGCAACGACGCGAACTCGTTATACTTTTGACATCATGATTCCGAGTATTTCACACCACCTTTCAGAAATCGCTGATATTTGTAAGCGCTACAAGGTTCGCAGACTAGAGCTATTTGGCTCTGCTTCCCGCGAGCATGATTTCAGCCCAGCCAGTGATGCTGATTTTCTTGTGGAATTTGACCCCCTTACGGGTGCCGACCTGCATAGCTTTTTCGGTGTAAAAGAAGAGCTCGAAAAGGTATTAGGGTTAAAGATTGATTTGGTTGAAGAGGGTTCGGTACGAAACCCGTATATCCTAGCCGATATAAATCGTAATCGTCAGAGCGTCTATGGCCCGTGATGCTAAAGCCCAATCCGATTGCCCAATTACGAAGGTTATTTATATAAACTAACCTACCCCCCATCAATCTCCGCGAAAGCCTCTCGCACCAACCAGGTGCTTTCTACACCGGCAGGAACCCCGCAGTAAATGGCCGCCTGCAGAACAATATGCTGCTTTTTATCGCGAACCATTGCTGGCGATTTCTTGAGACGCCTGTTCAATCACTTTGGCGGGAACCCCACGATCCAGGAGTGCTTGAATGAACTTTGGTACTGGAGGATCAAGAAGCAGCTCGTCACGTCGCAGGCCCTCGCTGACGTATAGCTTCAATAGCGTCTGGTAGCCTGAGAATCCGCGGATTGGGGCGATTTGCTTCATTGCCTCCACCGCGTCTGCAGGCATCCTCACAGTCACAGTTCTCATCGTCCTGTCTTTCGTAAGGCGTTGCTTAATTCGGTTAATCGACATAGCTTTTTTCCTCGCTGCGGGTTGCCCGTCGGGCAGAAATAATTCTTATCTGGTCGCCTTCAGATACAAGATGCACTACAAATAGGAGACGAGCGTCGGAGTCAAATCCAATAACAGCATCTCGTAATTCATTGCCAGTCGTTGCGTCTATTATTTTTAACAAGGGATCGAAAAAAACCGTGGAAGCGCTCTCGAAACTAACCCCATGCTTGATTCTGTTCGTCCTTGCCTTTTCGTCGTCCCATACAAAACGCACACCTTGGTAGAAAAATTCAACATTCAATTCGACAGATCCTAGTTTATTTAGTTTACTTTGTAAATACACAAGCCCGATGGGCTAGCTCAGGCTATTGCGCCATGAAGAAGCGCAAAATCAAACGTCTGGTCGAAACTGTCGAGTGAGAAATCCGCTAGGTTGCGGGATTGGCTGGTGAATGTGCGGGGGTGGCGTATCCTACCCCCCATCAATCTCCGCGAAAGCCTCTCGCACCAACCGGGTGCTTTCCACGCCGGCAGGAACCCCGCAGTAAATGGCCGCCTGCAGAACAATCTCCTGAATTTCCTGGCGTGTTAGGCCGTTGTTAAGAGCGCCCTTCACATGAAGCTTGAACTCGTGATGTCGGTTCAACGCGATAAGCATGCCCAGGTTCAAGATACTGCGTGAACGATGATCAAGGCCTGGCCGGTTCCAGATCTCGCCCCAGCAATAACTGGTAACAAGCTCTTGCATGGGCCGACTAAAGTCGTCTGCCGAGGCCAATGACTTCTCGACATACTCTTTGCCGAGCACTTTGGAACGCGTTGCAAGCCCCGCCTCAAATAGTTTCTTATCCATTGCAATGTCTCCGTGTTGTGATCTTGCTAGCTTAGCGCAGGCACACCCAACCGGTCGTAAATGTTTGGGTTAGTGTTTTGGAGTTTTGGTTTTCGATTTAGCATTTTTGTCAACCCTCGTTCGATTCCCCATGGCGTCGTATTGGTAGATAGGCCTGCTCCAGTTCGCGTAGAACTTGCCTGACTTCATGCCTACAGGTGCCATGTAGTCGCACTCCACCTCCAGTTTTAACTGGTCGGCAAGGAACTGCGCAAAGGCCAATGCCGCCCCTCCGTGGCTTTCAAACGAAATAAGGTACGACGTGTCCACCTGACATGGTCGGGCATACCATTTGGCAATACTTCGGGTCTGAATGTCCTCAGCATAGCCAAGCGCAGCAAACGGATCGTCCGTGGAAAATGCCTTGGCGACCAAGGTTGTGGCATCACCGTAAAGCTGCAGATTCTGATGCACCCATTTGTGGTTCGCAATATCAACGGGCCCACCTCGAGAGTTGTACTGCCGCTTTGGAAAGGATTCTCGTGCCATACGACCTCCATGCTGAATTAGGGCGGGATGCCCTTTTTTCAAGCTAGGGAGTTCGGTTCGGTTAAGTCAAGAGGTTCAAAGCCGGAGAATTCACTAATATTATTTTCTCTGGAAAGTGTCTATCGTTGCGCATGTGTACTCGCGCGCGAGGGTCCGTTAACTCTTCTAACTAAAGCCCCCAGGCAAGGAAAATCTGCCTCAACGAAATGGCGACTGTCTTAGGTGATTCCCCAAAAGGCCCAGAACGCCATGAATGCGTCGGCTGGGACGAGGGCAGGGCTACTGGAAAGGCTGAGCTCCTTGAACGCCTTCTCACGAAGAAGTTTGGAGCTCTTCCCGACGCTGTAAGAAGCCAGCTAATGTCCGCCAGCGATGACGAGCTAAATGAATGGTCGGAGGCCGTGCTTATCGCTAAGACCTTAGGCGAGGTGTTCAGCGATACCTAATTTTTAAATAGTCGACTCCTGCGTGGCCTACGCACCTAGCGCCCATCCCGCCAAGAAGAAGACGGCCGTGCCCATTGCTAATACAGCCAGCAAATTGCGCCAAAGCCACCAGGCCAAAATACCTGCAAGTCCTGCCATCCACCTGGCGTTATCCAAACCCAGAGCAAGCTCTCCCGTAGGAGCCAAAAATTGCGGGGCGATAACGGCTGCAAGAGCTGCCATGGGTGCGTATCGAAGCCCAATAACCAGCCACTCCGGAAGCTGGACTCGCTCAGGCAAGAACAGTGCAGCCGAGCGAGAGAAACAGGTGCATGCCCCAAGCCCAAGCAGGGCAATCCAAATTTGAAGCTCAGTCATGACCGCTCCTTCGCGCCATCTTGTTGTGGTCGATGAACATAACGATGCACAACAACTGCAGTAACAAGGCCAACACAAATGGAAAGCAGCAGGCCCAGGTTCATGGGCAGACCAAGTGAAAAAAGAGAGGTCATCGATGCCGCCGCCACGCAGGCAAGTCCTGCCTTATCTCGAATCATGGGCATTAGCACTGCAAGAACGGCAAGGGCTGCAAGAAAGGCTAGGCCTGAGTCGGCGGGAAGCTGGTTCGCTAGCCAGATTCCCAAGATGGACGATGTCTGCCAGGAGACCCAGCTCATCAGGCTACCCATACGGAAATAAATCGCCGGCTCAAAGTCAGGCGGCGGTGCAGCCACACGACGGTTCACACTGGCCGCCACAATGTCTGTGATGAATGCACCATGCAATAGCCGGCTCTTCAGGCTTAACGAAGACATCCAGTCGCGATGGGCCAATGCGTAAATAACAAATCGTAAATTGACTACAAGGGCCGTTAGCCAAATCAACCAAAGTGGGGCTGCAACGGCAATAAGCGGAAGAGAGGCAAGCTGGGCTGTACCCGCATAGACAATAAAGGTCATGCCAATGGCCTGCCAGGGCGTTAGACCTGACTCCACCATAGCAATGCCCGTTACACAGCCCCAGGTGGCCATCGCCAACATTCCCGGGGCAAGATCAATAAACGCCAGACGGGCGCTGGGATGCGAAAGCATTTGGCTTAAGAACCTTACAAGTGAAGACCAATTCGAAGACGTAGCTTTTTGCAGTCTTCGTTCTCGGTGCTATCCGCGTTCAGAATGTTGAACTCACGACAAGGTGAAGGCCGGTCCGTATAAATGGAACAGCGGTACCCGTGCTCGGCCGAGTGCTTCAATGCAATACAAGCCTTTCCGCCGGACTCGGTGCCCTTCATGCAAACCCGATGCGGAGAGATTGGAGTGACCAGTGCTT
>JALRJP010000078.1:0-6808 GCA_023261135.1 Burkholderiaceae bacterium
GCGGGCTTCTTAGCAGCAGCTTTCTTCGCGGCAGGCTTCTTAGCAGCGGCTTTCTTAGCAGCAGCTTTCTTGGCTGCGGGCTTCTTAGCAGCGGCTTTCTTGGCTGCGGGCTTCTTAGCAGCGGCTTTCTTCGCAGCAGGCTTCTTCGCAGCGGCTTTCTTCGCAGCAGCCTTCTTCGCGGCAGGCTTCTTCGCTGCAACCTTCTTTGCTGCGGGCTTTGCTACAACCTTCTTCGCCTCAGGCTTTGCGGCCTTCGCCTTCTTTGATTTCTTCTTTGTTGCCATTTCATTTCTCCTTAACGCCGATTTTGCTCGGCAGGGTCATAGGGAGATTCGAGCACCTTGCTCGAACCATTCATTTGCGCAAGACCCCACAAATAGAAAAAAGCCTGAAAAGGCTTTTTTCTGAGGTCCAACGCCAATGAATACGGGAGAGACGTCCCTTGACCAGGAAATGCTGGTCAATCGGTGAGCGAGAAAGGCAGGCAGCCTTTATTCCCAACTCAGGGCACCACCCGTCTGATACTCGATCACACGGGTCTCAAAGAAGTTACGCTCCTTCTTAAGATCGACCATTTCGGCCATCCAGGGGAAGGGGTTTTCTTCATTGCCAAAAACGGGCTCAAGGCCAATTTGTTGGCAACGACGGTTTGCAATGTAGCGCAGATAGCTTTTGAACATGCTGGCGTTAAGGCCAAGGACACCACGCGGCATGGTGTCTTCAGCATAACGGTACTCAAGATCGACGGCCTTTGAGAACAAGGCGCGTAACTCTTCTCGGAACTCAGGCGTCCAGAGCTGAGGGTTCTCAAGCTTAATGGTGTTAACTAGGTCGATGCCGAAGTTGCAGTGCATGGACTCATCACGAAGGATGTACTGATACTGCTCGGCTGCACCTGTCATTTTGTTTTGACGACCCAATGCGAGGATTTGCACAAAGCCGACGTAGAAGAATAGGCCTTCCATGATGCAGCTAAAGACAATCAGAGAACGCAGGAGCTTTTGATCGTTCTCAAGCGTTCCCGTTTTGAATTCAGGGTCCGTCAGGACATCAATGAAAGGGATAAGAAACTCGTCCTTGTCACGAATGGATGCCACCTCGTGATAGGCATTAAAAATCTCGGCCTCGTTCAGCCCAAGCGACTCGACAATGTACTGGTAGGCATGGGTATGAATGGCCTCTTCAAAGGCCTGACGAAGCAAGTACTGGCGACACTCGGGGGCGGTGATGTGCCGGTATGTCCCCAGGACAATGTTGTTTGCAGCGAGGCTGTCGGCGGTTACAAAAAAGCCCAGGTTGCGTTTAATAATGCGCCGCTCATCCTCGGTAAGACCGTTGGGGTCCTTCCAGAGGGCGATGTCTCGGGACATATTAATTTCCTGAGGCATCCAGTGGTTTGCGCAGCCCGAAAGGTATTTTTCCCAAGCCCATTTGTACTTGAAAGGTACTAACTGGTTGACATCGGTCGCTGCGTTAATGATGCGCTTGTCTTCAACGCGCACTCGGCGCTCGGTGGCGTCTGCTGAAGGAGCGGTCGACAAATCCACCTCGGGTTCAACCGAAGCAAGAAGACCTGCAGAGGGCTGAGGCCTAGCTAAAGACGATGGTGCGGAATCTTCCCAGTTCAACATGGTGATCTCACTTTCAACAAAAAAATAGAACCAAGTGCTACTCGTGAGATTCAGTTGTTTCAACAGTTCGAATCATGCAAGAACTCAAGTCACGAGGCAATTGTTTTTGATCAAAAAAAACATGCAAAGACAGTGAACGAAAATTTCGTCTCATTTGTTCCACACTTTTTTAGAACGCAAGAAAACGAAATGCGATTGACGACTTATTGACAGGCCTCACAGTCGGGGTTGTCGATGGAACAAAATTTCGCATCGGTTGCGGGCGATGAGTCGCCTGACTTCGGGGACGCAATAATGGGATCGGCTGGATTGACCACCGATACACCGGTAGCTGCGGCGGCCGAAGATGCCGCCACACCGCCCGACACTGGCACCGCATTTAACTGTCCGGTATTAAGCGTGCTTTTTTCAGCATGCGTTGCACCCATGGTGCGCAGGTAGTAGGTGGTCTTTAAGCCACGCAGCCAGGCAAGCTTATAGGTCTCGTCAAGTTTCTTGCCCGAGACACCGGCAATATAGATATTGAGCGACTGCGCCTGATCAATCCACTTCTGACGTCTTGCAGCACATTCCACCATCCACTTGGTATCAACCTCAAAGGCGGTTGCATAAAGCTCCCGAAGTTCTGCCGGCACACGGTCGATCTTGGCGAGACTGCCGTCAAAGTATTTCAGGTCGGCCACCATAACCTCGTCCCACAGACCCAGGGCCTTAAGGTCGCGGACCATTTGTTCGTTAACCACCGTAAATTCCCCAGACAGGTTCGACTTGACGTAGAGGTTTTGGTAGGTGGGCTCGATGGAGGCCGAGATACCCACAATGTTGGAAATGGTTGCGGTGGGGGCAATGGCGACGCAGTTGGAATTGCGCATGCCGTAGGCACCAATACGGGCTCGCAGGCCAGCCCAGTCGAGCCTTGCCCGACGATCGACCTCAACGTAGCCACCTCGCTCTTTTTCAAGGAGGTCAAGGGTGTCGAGCGGGAGAATACCCTGGTCCCAGAGGGAGCCCTTAAAGCTAGAGTAGGCGCCTCGCTCTTGGGCAAGCTCGGTCGACGCCCAATAGGCCTCGTAACAGACCATTTCCATGGACTGATCGGCAAACTCGACCGCGCGCTCAGATCCGTAGGGAATGCGCATGGCATGCAAGGCCTCTTGAAAACCCATAATGCCAAGGCCTACCGGGCGGTGACGTAGATTGGCGTTACGCGCCTTGGCCACCGCATAGTAGTTAATGTCAATGACGTTATCGAGCATACGCATTGCCGTGCCAATGGTTGCCTTGAGCTTGTCGTGATCGAGTTCAAGCGCGCCCTGCTTGCTGGGCTTGAGGTGATGCACCAGGTTCACCGACCCAAGGTTACAGACAGCAATTTCAGAATCGTTGGTATTTAAAGTAATTTCAGTGCACAGGTTGGAGCTGTGAACGACGCCAACATGCTGTTGCGGGCTACGAATATTGCAGGGATCTTTATAGGTGATCCAGGGATGGCCCGTTTCGAAGAGCATGGTGAGCATCTTGCGCCAGAGCGAGCTGGCCTGGACTTTCTTGCTAAGACGAATCTCACCACGCTCAGCCTTGGCCTCGTAGGCAAGGTAGGCCTGCTCAAACGCCTGTCCGAACTTCTCGTGAAGATCGGGTACATCGGCCGGAGAAAAGAGGGTCCACTCTTTGTTCTCCATAACCCGCTTCATGAAGAGGTCAGGAATCCAGTTGGCGGTGTTCATATCGTGAGTGCGGCGACGGTCATCGCCCGTGTTCTTGCGCAGCTCGAGGAACTCTTCGATGTCGAGGTGCCAGGTTTCAAGGTAGGTGCAGACCGCCCCCTTGCGCTTACCGCCCTGGTTCACAGCAACGGCAGTATCGTTGACCACCTTTAAGAAGGGGACCACGCCCTGGCTCTTGCCATTGGTTCCCTTAATATGACTACCAAGGGCACGCACCGGTGTCCAGTCATTCCCTAGGCCGCCCGCGTATTTGGCGAGAAGTGCATTTTCTTTAATGGCCTCGTAAATACCGTCAAGGTCGTCAGCCACCGTTGTAAGGTAGCAGGATGAGAGCTGGGAGTGGGTGGTTCCGCTATTGAAGAGCGTTGGGGTTGAGCTCATGAAATCGAAGCTCGAGAGCAATTTGTAGAACTCAATGGCCCGATCTTCGCGGTTGATTTCTGCAATCGCCAGGCCCATGGCCACCCGCATAAAGAAGGCCTGGGGCATTTCAATACGACGACCCTCGCCGGAGAAGGTGTCATTACGATCGATAAGGAAATAGCGGTCGTAAAGAGTCTGCAGACCAAGGTAATCGAACTGAAGGTCGCGATCGGCCACAATAGCCTGTGCCATGCGCTTGAGATCGAAACGTGCAAGGTCCTCGTTTAATAGACCGATCTCAACGCCCTTCTTGATGTAACGAGGGAAGTACTCGACATAACGTGACGCCATTTCGGCCTGCGGGATCTCTGCCCCCAGGATTTCCTTGCGAATGGTGTGCAACAACAGGCGGGCACTGACTTTTGCATAGGCGGGGTCCTTTTCGGTAAGAGCGCGTGCCGCCAGAATGGCGGACTTTTCAATTTCATCGATGGGCACACCGTCGTAAATATTCTTCAGTGTGTCAGCCAAAACCTGCTGGGCACTCACCTGATCGTCGAGCCCAAGGCAGGCGTCGGCGATCATGCCCTCAAGCCATGCCTGATCAAGGGGAACGGACCGGCCATCGACCAGCATAGAAAGGCTGTGCTCGGCAATGTCTTGCCTGGCCTTACTTGCTCGCTCTTGGGTGCGACGCTCTCGGTAAAGAACGTAGGCTCGGGCAATTTCATGCTCACCCGAACGCATTAAGGCGAGCTCGACCTGATCTTGAATATCTTCAATATGAACCGTGCCGCCCGCTGGAAGCCTGCGCAAGAGCGCAGCAACCACCTGCGATGTAAGCATCTCGGTGACCTCGCGCACCCGGGCGCTGGCAGCACCCTGACCGCCCTGCACTGCCAAAAAGGCTTTTGTTAAAGCCACTGTAATTTTCGGCGCCTCAAACGAGACCACCGCACCGTTACGGCGGATGACCTTAATATCACCGAGACTTGCATGCGTGGACAGGCCCTGGTCGCGCTGCTCTTGCGGGAGATCGGCTAGGCTGGATAACTGACCAGGGTTTGTCGAGCTGGTCTCTGTGGATTGGGCGGCCCGTTGCATGGCTCTTTTCTCCTTCGTGCGGGAAATTTAAAACGCGGGGCGCACAAAAACAGACTCTTTGTACGCCTGGACAATGACAAAACGGCTTTGTTTTGTACTTAGCGCCCGGGTCCCCCCATCACACTACCGGTAGTACAGACAAGGCGTCGTGTGTACTAATTCTAGTAGTGGACCTGCCCTTTGAGCAAGCTTCAAAACTAGGAAAATCCCTAGAAAATTGTTGAACGCCTCCGAAGGCTAGGCCCCTTCTGAAAAAAAAATTTTTTCTTCGCTATAGCTTTCGTTTAGAGGGTATCTGCCCCTCTGATTCCCACGGGGACTTGGGCAGTCGATCGCAATGTTTTCTACTCGGGCCGAAGCCGTAATGTAGAACCTAAACTCGCGAGTTCACGCGCAAGTAACGCCCAGTCAAAGCATGGCCCTGGGTCGGTTTTGCGTCCAGGGGCAATAACAGAATGGCCCGTTATTGTGGACAAGCTGGGGATATGTTGGGATAACTCCACAAGCAGCCATGCAAGCCGTTCGATTTGTTGCCGTTCATACGGCTGGTCATCAGTCCCCTCGAGCTCAATCCCAATCGAAAAGTTATTGCAGTCCTCCTCACCCTCAAAATGGGATTGGCCCGCATGCCATGCCCGACGAGTGACCGGCACATACTGAATAAGGCGCGCAGCTCGGGTGATAAGGAAGTGGCTGGAAACCCTCAGCCCCACAAGCGACTGAAGTTCAGCAGGCGCCGATGGCCCAAGACGGTTTAAGAACAGGTCATCAATACTGGTCCCGCCGAATACACCCGGCGGCAGACTAATGCCATGAACAACTGCGAGCCAAACGCTCGCGCCTTGTGGCCGCGCGTTGTGGTTGGGGCTCGGCGCCCATAGGCATGCGGTTGGGCCGTCAAGCTCACGCAGCCATCCCGACGGCCTTAGTCGCGAAAGGGTTGGCATGCGAAGGAGTCAATTGTTGGTTTTAGGGCCCGCTTTAGCATGGTCATCGCAGCAATAGGTTCGACCGTCTTTAAGGAAGGCATCGGCCTGGGGGAAATGCAGGCCACAATGATGACAAGCAATAAGGTCTTGGGGGCGATCACCCACCTGGTCGGGCTGAGCAGGCTGAGCGGGGTTTTTTTCCGAGGGATCGCCCGCACGCAGCATTTTTCGGATCCAGAAAAAAGCCAGTAAGGCAATGGCAACGAGCAGCAGGATGCGAGTAACTAAGCCCATAGACCCTTTAACGAAGGCAGCCTAAGAGACGGCTGGGTTAAGGAGAACTTCAACGACAAACCGGCTTCCCACGTAGGCAAGAAGCAGAAGGCCGAAGCCAATAAGGGCAAAACGCGCGGCCACCCGACCACGCCAGCCCCAACGCCAACGACCCAAAAAAAAGCCCAGCACCATAAACCAGGTCAAGATGGTAAAAACGGTCTTGTGATCGGGCCTTAATGGGCCGTAGCCAAGCGAGAGGTTCACCCAGACGCCCGTGGCAAGGGTAAGCGAGACGAGTAGTAAACCTGCCGCCATGGATCGTTGCAAGGCCGCGTCAAGATCAAGGAGCGAGGGCAGGTCATCAAGCCAGTGCGAAGAGCGCCCCCCCCGGTGCAGAGAACGCTCAAGCCATGACATTAAAACGGCCTGGGCTGCCGAAACGGTAAAGGCGCCGTAGGCAAGCATGGCCAATAAAATATGCGCTCGGAAAAGTGTGGAGAGTTCGGGAATACGAACAGTTCCCGGAAAGGCTATGGGCAGAGCAACCGCAAGCGCTGCAAAAGGGTAGAGCGCTGCTGTGGCCTTAGGCAGGCGCTGAAACCACGACTCAAGCCAGACTAAAAGCACCATAAGCCAGAGTGTCCATGAGACAGAGACGGCAAAACCAAACTGCACATCGTGACCAGCAAACCATGCAGGAACAACCGTGGCCCCATGGCTAACAAGCGCCACAACGAGCAGCACGCTTTGTAACGAGGCCGCCCACGCTTTGACCGTG
>JALRJP010000078.1:6818-8322 GCA_023261135.1 Burkholderiaceae bacterium
GGGCCGTCCACTCATACAATAGAGGCGTCATAGAGTGAATCAGTTTATCTCAGGGCTCGCCCTGATTCGAGCCATGCGCTAAGAAAGAAGCACCATGTTAGAAAACCTCACCGACCGACTCTCGCGAATTGTCAAGACCATGAAGGGTGAGGCGCGGCTAACCGAGTCCAACACCCAAGACATGCTGCGCGAGATACGACTCGCCCTTCTGGATGCGGACGTGGCACTGCCTGTGGTGAAGTCGTTTATTGCGCAGGTGAAGGAAAAGGCGCTTGGTCAAGAAGTTCTAAGCAGCCTAAGCCCCGGTCAGGCACTTGTGGGCGTTGTGCACAAGGAACTTATTAATCTCATGGCAGGCAATGAGCCCGCACCGGCTACGGGTCTTAATTTGGCAAGCCAGCCACCCGCTGTGGTTCTTATGGCGGGCCTTCAGGGCGCAGGTAAAACCACCAGCGTGGGAAAACTTGCCAAGTACCTTGCCGATCGCCACAAGAAAAAAGTCTTAACCGTAAGCTGTGACGTGTATCGTCCTGCGGCCATCGAACAGTTGCAACGGGTGAGTCAACAGGCAGGGGCGGATTTCTTCCCTTCCCAGTCAACCGACAAGCCTGTTGCTATTGCTCAGGCCGCGCTTGATTACGCCAGGCGGCATTTTCACGATGTTCTGTTGGTGGATACCGCAGGCCGACTGGCGATTGATGAGGCCATGATGGCCGAGATCGCGGCCATTCATGCGGCAGTCAAGCCTGTAGAGACACTCTTCACAGTGGATGCCATGCAGGGCCAAGATGCCGTGCGCACGGCCGAGGCCTTTGGCCAGGCCCTGCCCTTAACCGGGGTCATGCTCACCAAGGTTGACGGCGACTCACGCGGCGGAGCGGTGCTGTCGGTCCGGGCGATTACCGGCAAGCCCATTCGGTTTGTTGGTAACGCTGAAAAAATCGATGGCATTGAAGCCTTTGATGCCGACCGCTTTGCCCAACGCATTCTGGGTATGGGCGATGTTCTCGCCCTTGTTGAGCAGGCCGCCAAATCCGTTGACATGAAGTCCGCCGAGAAAATGGCCGCCAAGCTGAAGTCGGGGGCAAAGTTTGACCTGGAAGACTTCAAGCTTCAGATTGGCCAGATGCGTTCCATGGGGGGCTTATCTTCACTGATGGACAAGCTGCCGGCGCAGATGCAGCAGGCCGCCAAGGCCACCGACATGTCGGTGGCCGATAAATCCGTGCAACGGATGGAAGGCATTATTAATTCCATGACACCGGCGGAGCGACGTAACCCCGAGCTGCTCAAGGCCAGCCGAAAACGTCGTATTGCTGCCGGGGCCGGCGTGCAGGTTCAAGAAGTGAATCGGCTGCTGAAACAGTTTGAGCAGATGCAGGACATGATGAAGAAGATGCAGGGCGGCGGCCTCATGAAAATGATGAAGCGCATGGGTGCCATGAAAGGCATGATGGGGGGCGGTGGCTTCCCCGGCATGCCGCGCTGAGCGTGTTAAAGCCGC
>JALRJP010000079.1 GCA_023261135.1 Burkholderiaceae bacterium
CATCATGACCCTTAACGACTTCAAGTCCCTAAGGGGCGACGCGGTCATGGGGGTGAGGTCTTTACCCGTTCAGCTTGGACCACAACGCGCGGCTTTCACCGCCTGTCTCGTGATGGCACTTCCACAAATGGCAGTGGTTCTGCTTCTGGCCTTCTGGCAGTTGCCCATGCATTCCGCGGGCGTTTTTATGCTGCTTCTGGCGCAGTTTGTTCTTATGACCTGGTTTCTTAAAAAACCCGTCGACCGTGCGCTTTACTACAGCGGCTTCGGGGTGCCCTTATTCGTGCTGGGCATGATGGTCTCAGCCTTTGGGCTTCGATCACTCCAGGCAACAGCAGGCTATGCAGGCTAGGCTCGTTATGGACAGACAAGCCAAGCGCACCCCTCCTAGGTCCGCGCCGTCCGTGCAAAGGGTTTTGTCGTGAACCAGGAAGGTCGCGAAGGCCCCCGCGGGTTCAACTGGTTTTCCATTGCCAGGCTTGGCCTTATTCAGGCCTGCCTGGGTGGCGTGGTGGTGCTGGCTACCAGCACACTTAACCGCATTATGGTGGTGGAACTGGCCCTTCCCGCCTTGTTGCCAGGGCTTCTTGTGGCTATGCACTACGTCGTGCAGATTCTTAGGCCACGCATGGGATTCGGCTCCGATATTGCTGGCCGCTGCAGCCCCTTCATTTTAGGAGGTATGGTCACTCTTGCCCTGGGCGGTCTTCTTGGGGCCTATGCCGTGGTGCTAATGTCCACCACCTTAAGCCTTGGTATTGCGCTCTCGTTTGTGGCCTTCTTTCTTATTGGCCTTGGGGTCAGCGCCTGCGGTACCTCGGTACTGGTTCTGCTTGCCAAGAAGGTTGACGACAAACGTCGCGCGGGTGCCGCCACCCTGGTCTGGCTTTTCATGATTGCCGGCTTTGCCATTACGGCCGGCACAGCAGGGCACTTTCTAGACCCTTATTCCGAGGCGCGGCTTCTTGCCGTTGCGGCAACAGTCACTGGGCTTGCCATCGTCGCAACGACACTGCTGCTCGCGGGGCTTGAAAAACAGGCGGAGCATCACAACGCCGTGCACAAGCCCGAGCCGGAGCTCAACTTTCGGCTTGCGATTCGCCAGGTCTGGGAAGAACCCGAGGCGCGGCAGTTCACTGTTTTTGTTTTTATCTCCATGCTTGCCTTCAGTGCCCAAGATCTTATTCTTGAGCCCTTCGCAGGAAGCGTCTTTGGATACACGCCTGGAGAGACCACCAAGCTCTCTGGGCTCCAGCACTCGGGCATTCTGGTTGGCATGCTCTTGGTGGCCGCGGCAGGCAGCGGGCGGGTATTCGGGCGGCGGTTGGGGTCCTTAAAATTCTGGACTATCTCCGGCTGCATTGCCTCGGGCCTGGCGCTGGCAGGCCTTGTGGCAGCAGGTATTGTGGGACCAGGTTGGCCACTGAACCTTAACGTCATGCTGCTGGGAGCCGCCAATGGTGCCTTCTCCATTGCAGCCATTGCCTCCATGATGCGACTTGCGAATGAAGGACGAGCCCAACGCGAGGGCACGCGCATGGGCCTATGGGGAGCAGCACAAGCCCTTGCCTTCGGTGCCGGCGGCCTTCTTGGCACAAGCCTTTCCGACCTAAGTCGTGCCCTAATCAACGACACAGCGCTTGCCTATGCCCTTGTCTTCGCGCTTGAGGCCGTTCTTTTTATTATTGCTGCCCGACTGGCAGGCCAAATATCAGAGCCCCAGAGCGGGCAAACCAGCAATGGGGCGAACGCAGATGCACCTGCAGCACGACCTATGACCCACACACCCTTATCGCCCACGCAATCGGCCCCCGAGGGGCTTGCGAACTAGGAGCTACCCCATGCAAAACATGCTCGACTATGAAGTGGTTGTCATTGGCGGCGGCCCTGCGGGTGCCACTGCGGCAAACGATCTTGCCCTTGCTGGTCGTCGTGTTCTTCTTGTGGACAAAGCAGGTCGTATTAAGCCTTGCGGTGGAGCCATTCCGCCACGCGCGATTCAAGACTTTGATATTCCTGATGACATGCTGGTAGCCAAGATTCGCTGCGCACGCATGGTCTCACCCACCGACAAGAAGGTCGACATCCCCATTGAAAATGGGTTTGTTGGCATGGTGGACCGTGGCCCTTTTGATGAATGGCTGCGATGCAGGGCGCACACCAATGGCGCAAGGCGACTTATTGGTCGCTTTGAGAGCCTTCAGGAGACTGCTGACGGCCTACAGGTGAGATTGATGGTCAGAGACCATGCCAATGACACCGAGGAGCGCCACATGACGGTGGGCTGCAGGCTGCTGATCGGCGCCGATGGCGCGAAGTCAAAAGTGGCGGCCCAGGCCATTCCCGATGCGGACAAGGGTGTGTTTGTATTTGCTTATCACGAGATCTTGAAATCACCTGAGCCAGCGTCTTGCCAGACCAGCCATCCCGACTACGATGCTGATCGCTGCGATGTGATTTACAACGGCAGCATCTCCCCCGACTTCTACGGCTGGGTGTTTCCCCATGGACCTCATTTAAGTGTGGGGACCGGCAGTATGGACAAAGGGTTTTCTTTGCGTGCCGCCACTGCGCGGCTTCGTGAACAAACGGGTCTCAATGACCTTGAGACGGTTCGTCACGAAGGCGCCCCCATTCCACTTAAGCCACTTCCCCGCTGGGACAACGGCCGCAATGTGGTGCTTGCTGGCGATGCCTCGGGGGTAGTGGCACCGGCCTCGGGCGAAGGCATTTATTACGCCATGCTCGGGGGAAGGCTCGCCGCAGATGCCTGTCTCGAGAAGCTTGCGACGGACTCTCCGAGGGCCCTTGCCTCTGCGCGCAAACGATTCATGAAAGAGCATGGTCGCGTTTTTTGGGTCCTAGGGCTCTTGCAGAAGTTCTGGTACGGCAACGACAAGCGTCGTGAGCAGTTCGTTAAAATTTGCAGAGACAAAGACGTTCAGCAAATCACCTTTGATTCCTACATGAATAAGCGACTCGCCCGACGCAAGCCCATGGCGCATCTTCGAATCTTTATTAAAGACATCGCGCACCTGCTCGGTTTCGCACGAGCATGACACCGCCTCGCGGAACCGCCACCGACTGGCTCGTGGCCTTTGGCCTTGCCTTTGGCGTTGCTGCCATTGGCGGCGGACTCACGGTGCTTGACGACTGGTATTACAGCCTTGAACAGCCCTGGTTCAAGCCACCCGATATTCTGTTTGGTCCCGCCTGGACCATTCTTTTTATTCTTATGGCCATCTCTGGTGTGCTGGCCTGGCGCACAGTGGCCGAGAATGAATTCAGCCTGCGCACGCGACGCGCCAAGCTACTTATGCTCTGGGTCCTCAATGGCCTTGCCAACATAGGCTGGAGCCTGCTTTACTTTTTCTTACAGCGGCCCGATTGGGCTCTTGCCGAAGTGGTTTTGCTCTGGCTCTCCATTGTCTTGCTCATTCGACACACCCGCCATTACAACAAGCGGGCCGCCATGTTTTTGTGGCCCTATCTGGCCTGGGTCAGTTTCGCGGCAGTATTGAACCTTGCCACCGTAGTACTTAATGGCCCTTTTGGCTAAGTAAAAAAAAGCCCCTAGGAGGGGGAACCTAGGGGCTTAGTGCACCGGAGGACTTCAACTCCATTCGATGCAAAGGGAAATGCGTCTAATTCACCCGTGTAGGCAGGACAACCGCCGACTGCTTCATGTCTGCAGCTGCAGGAGCCCCAGAGGTTTTTGAGGGCGCTGCAGGAACGGGCGGTGCGTTAATTTCCATGGCATCTTTGAGCGCATTAGGGCCAGAGAGTTCCGGATGAGCCTTCAGCATCTGTGCGCCGTAAAGGGGTTTATTCACACCCTGGTGACAGGTGGCGCAGTTCACTTTTGAAATGTCTCCAGTCACACCCAAACGGTTCGGCGGTTGAATGCTGGTTAGCCCAACAATAAATTCATTGTTCAGTTCACGGACCATGCGAATGCCGTACCAGGCGGTAACCCGCGCAGGTGGACTTTGTTCCCAATTCGAAAAAGCGCGCGTGTTGTGGCAATGAGTGCAGTTCACGCCAAGCCCCTCGCTCATATGCATCATGAGTGCGTAGGTCCATTCAGTCTGCTTGATAGACATGCGGTTCCCGGTGGGCAGCGCTGTCGTTCCATTGACGCGGATCGGGCTTTTATCGAGCAGAAACGGCGTGTAAGGATCGTAAGGCAATGATGAATTAGCCACCGCCTCGACCCCTGCCCGGTTTTGACTTGCATCGTTCCCCAAAAGCCTGCCCGCTAATTGCATCTCGGGCTCGGTAAACCAGCGCTTTTCTGGAAGATTCTTACCGCGGTGACAGGTGTAACAGGTCACGCCCGTCTGACCCACATGAGCCTGCCAACGGTCGTTGACGGTCTGGGTCATTTGCGTCATACGTCGCGCCACCACCTTGGTGTAAAGCGAGTCGTCAGCAAAGTTCTGCACGTTGTGGCAGTAGGCACACCCTTGCTCCGGAGCGACCCAGGCCGTCATGGCCACCATAAGGCGGTTGAACTGGGCAACCGAAAGGTCTCCGAGAACTTGTACATTTTGATAGACCTGGGATGCCTTGGGGCCGCCCTCGTCAGCAGGATCAAGTGCCGCGGGAGCCTGATTAGCGGCCACTTTCACAGCCTCTGTGCGCGGGTTAGTCACTTGCTCCATGCCCGTGCCTCGGTACCCGCCTTGTGTGACATCGACAGGCAGACGTTCACAACCCATAAGGACCAGGCTTGCACCTACACCCGCTGCAAGACCCAACCAACGCTGAAAACTGGATTGATAAAGCTTAGTCATCATGACTCTCCTAATAGTCGTCGCGTTCGCTCATTGCGCCAGCTGCGGGTTAAGGGTGGCAGGGTCAACCACCGGGCCCCAGATGGCTGGATAGGCAGGAGCCACCCCGTGTTTAACAGCCCATAGATACCAGTTGTCCACCACGGTGCCGGTGAGCAGAATGCCAATGCCGCCTGTCACACAGGTCAGTACCGCGAACCACCAGGCCCAACGGTGAATGGACTCCATGGTGGCGTTAAAGCCCATGGTCCAGCGCCAGAAGAGTGCTGCGCGCTCAGAGGCTGTTCCGCGATCGACAATTTGTTCAATCTCGCGCTCACCACCAAAACGGCTTACGGCAAGAATGGTGGCGCCGTGCATGGCAAACAAAAGGGTGGAGCCATACAAGAACGCAATAGAAAGCATATGGAAAGGGTTGTAGAAAAGATTTCCATAACGCAAGGAAAAGGCCGAGGTCCAGTCAAGGTGGGAGAAGATCCCAAACGGCACAGCCTCGCCCCAGCTGCCCATAAGCACTGGGCGGAAGAAGCCCAGAACCAGGTAAAGCCAGATGGCAGCGGCAAAAGCCCAGGCCACATGCGTGCCCATTTTTAACTGTACGGCTCTGCGGTACATACGCACCCACCAAAGCAGAATGGACAAGGTAATAAAGAAGCCTGAGAAGAGCCACCAGCCCCCCTCATTCAAGGGCGGTATGCGTAAGCCGTACGCAGGTGGTGGTGGATCCACCGACAGCCAAAAGAGTTGACGAACAAACTCAATGGGGCTGTAGTTCACCTGCACCAGGTAGTTCCAGCCAATGGCTGTGAAACCAATAATGAAAGCCAGTGCAGAGGCAACGCCTAAAAAGCCTAAATAAATGGGACCAATCTGGGCGTTACCAAGACGGCCAAGGATGTGCAGGTGGATGGGCTTAACCATGCGTTCGGCCGTGTCGCGTGGACGGTCAAGCGGAATGCCCTGCTCGAGTGGTCCAACAACCTGCACCTGTGTGAAGAGGTTCTGATATTCAGCCATCGATGTTCTCCTTATTCTTTCTACGTATGGCTAGGTATTAAGACCAAATGGGAAGGCGAAGCCACCAGCCCCACCACTCAGGCCAGCCGCGTGTCCAGAAGGGGCCGCTGATCACAATGCAGACTGCGCTAAAGAAGCCTGCAGCCAGGGCCAAGAAAAGACCAAGCCGGTGAATGCCCAAAGTGCCAATGGAGTAACCAATGGAATCGCGGAAGAAGGTGTCCTCATGCTCCGGTGCCTTCACAATTTCGCCCTCCGGCGGATTGGTCGAAGACAGGATAAGTGCACCGTGAAGCGCTAAGGCAAAGGTCGTGGTGAAGAATAGACTCACCGCAATCATGTGCGCGGGGTTGTAATGAAAATGCAAGAACTGATAGCCCACGTTCGACACCCAGTCGAGGTGACTCAATATTCCATAAGGAAAGCCGTGGCCCCAGGCACCCAAAAGTAGGGGGCGAATCACGACAAGAGTGACGTAAGCAAAAATGGCAAAGCTAAAGGCTACGGGCACGTGATAGCCCATGCCCAGCTTTCGACAAATTTCAACCTCGCGTAAAGCCCAGGAGCCAAAAGCACCTATGGCGCAGACCGTAATAATTTGCCAAAGCCCACCCTCGCGCAGTGGCGCAAGGCCCAGACCGTATTTGAGGTCAGGCGGCGCAATATTGATCTGCCAGAGATTCCAGGTTGGCCCCTGCGAGGCGCCCCAGAGAATTAAGGCTGTGCCCAAAAAGGCGAAGAAGATGGTTGTAATTCCGAAGAATCCAACGTAGAAGGGGCCGATCCAGAAATCGAACAGGTCGCCCCCGAGCAGGGTTCCACCACGGACCCGGTATTTACGTTCAAAACTCAGCATGGCCATTGTCGGCGCCCTCCAAGAAAATGGGGCAGGCGGTCAAAGGACAACCAGTGTCTTACTTGCCCAATGACTGCCTGCGTCGTCATATCGACCTCAACTACTTCGGCATCGACGAGTTCTGAATCGAAGCCTTGTACTCGGCCTGACTCATACCGTCCATCCAGTTGAATCGAACAGTGCTCAACAGAATGAGATGAATCATTGCTGCCAAGCCGAACAGAAAAACGCCTTGTACCACCATGGCACGCAGCGGATCGTAGAGTTTCCAAACTCGCCACATATCGTGACCTCCTTGGTTAAGTTAAATGCGACATCAGGGTGTAAACAGCCGCCCTCACGCCACCAAACAACGTTCTACTTTGCTCTGCACCCGGGAGCCAGGAACGCCAGCGCAGCATAAGCAGCTGTGCAACCAGGGCTACCGCCAGAAAAACAAGGTAAAGCACAGCAAAGATGCCGATGAAGGCCAATGAGTCGCTGCGCATCGCCTGACGGACGCTTGTTGAATGTGCTAGATCTGCCATAACGGTTCCTCCTTCCGGAACTTAGAGATTTAGTAGAACCAGGGACGCCAGGCCCAGACGAGGATGTGGGCAATGACAGCAATTGCCGTAAAACCCACTGTGCCCTGCATGTAGTACGTATGGAACTCTTGGGCTTCTTCGTCGGTGAGACCGGAGATACTTGTGTTATTGCTCATGGGAGGTTCTCCTTAGAGTTGACCTTGCGGCCAAATCCACGCCGGGCCCGCGTGGAGAGGGCAGCCGCAGCACCATGCCGCGACATTCGGTAGGAAGCCATGCGCTGATCAATGCCTTGCATTGGTTCATGCCACGACTCCCGTATTCAAAAATTCTTGGGCAGCCTCAAGCTGCTCGACAGTAATAAAGCTCTCACCCGCCTCACGGGCCTGCCGCTCTGCACGGTCACGTAATCGCTTAGCCACTGAGATTTGAATAAGAACCGGATGCGACGCCACCATCTCTTCAAGGCGCTGCTGAGCATCAGCTGTCCACGGAAGGCTGCGCGCCATCTGCGACTCCGGCGCGCTGCGCGCACCTAAAGGTGTTGCAAGGCCCTTATCCATTTCCGTGCCCAGAGGCAAGATATGAAAGAGCGCATCAAAGAGCCCGTTACAGACCTCTTGAAGCAGGTAGACCGCGCCGGCATAACCCATAAAGGGTGTACCCGTGTGACGCCGAATGATGGCGCCTGGAAACGAGGCCGGAATAAAGCTTGCACGTGAGCCCCGCTCGGCCAAGTACATACGTTCGTTGTAGCTGCCGAACATGATTAATGGCGCCTTCTTTGCGCAAAACTCGCGCACCTGATCGTTCGCAGTTTTCTCACCTGCGCGACGGGCAACGGCAAACTGGCAGGGCAGACCCAGTTCGTCTTGCAGGTAATGCCGAATGCCGCGCGTGTAGGTCTCGTTGGCCACCACGGCAAAACTTGCAGTGCCAAAAAAGTCCTGCGTGACTGAGCGCCATAAGTCCCAGATGGGCTTAATGGTGGAATGCTTTTCTTTTTCAATAAAAGGCTTGGGGTCGAGCCCCAGCAGTTCGCCAAGCTGGCGCAGAAATGCCGTGGTGCTATG
>JALRJP010000007.1 GCA_023261135.1 Burkholderiaceae bacterium
GAGCTGGGCTGACCTGGCCTTTAGCTTATCAGTCCTCATCGTTGTTGCTGCCGGAACATGGTTTCATGCAAGCCTGCTTAGTGAATTTCGCCCCTACAAGTGGGCCATACGCCTTCTATGGTCGGGTATTTTCATGTTGCCTGTGGGCATTCTTCTTTTCGTGGTGGGCGAAATGCAACTGGCACTGCTTATGAATACTGTCGTTGCGAATCTATTTCCCATCCTGACTTTAATTTGTGCTTTAACAGCGGGCGCCTACAGGGACAAAAGTCCTACCGTTTCACCCCCAGGGATTTCCAAGTTTCAACTCATCGTCACTTACACGGTTTTTGCGCTCTCTCTTCAGGTTGCAACGCTTCCTGCCCTCGGCTTGTGGGCTGGGCAAGAGCTTGCCCTGAATGCTTTTCTTGTGCACGGGCTTCTTACGAGTCTACTTCTGCTAGCACTTCTCATGACTCGAGCGAAGCAATATGAAAGAAACAGGCTTGAGGCACGCGCACAAATGAACCTAATGGAACAAGAAGTGCGGCTGCTGTCCGAGAAGCGGCAAGAGCAGAGCCAGTTCATGGCGATGCTAGTCCACGAGCTTAAAACACCTTTGTCGGTTATTCGTATGGTCCTTGGTGGCCTGGGCGTGGAGCCCGCGCTTCGTCAAGCAGCAAGTCGAGCCGTAGGAAGCATGTCCGATGTTATTGAGCGCTGTCGGCAGGCTGAAATGGTGGGAGACCTCGAAATACAGGCCGCCAAGTTTGAAGCCATTAACCTTCAAGACCTTTCGCTCGACCTTATTGAAGAACGCGAATTGAGTCGTAGGGTAAGGCTTGAAATGACAAACCCCGTGTCGGTCACTTTGGACCGAACCTTAGTAAAAGTCATTCTCTCTAATTTGCTTGATAACGCCAATAAATACTCGCCCACAGGCAGCCTTATAACGCTAAGACTCGAGGCGAATACTCATCGAGATCTTCAGGGTGCACTACTTGAAGTAAGTAACTTGCCGAACGCAGGTGCAACCCCCGACCCCGAGCGCGTGTTCGATAAATATTATCGTCATGCCTCCGCCCAGCGCGACACGGGTTCCGGCTTAGGGCTATTCCTTGTTCGAGAATTGGCCAGCCGACTCGGTGGATGGGTGCGTTACGACCCACCAAGCCAGCACAAACCCACGCTAAGCTTTCGAGTTTGGCTTCCCCTTCAGTACAAAGAAGTGAAGGGCTAAACCAAGGCGCCAGCCTAGAGCGTATCGAGGAAGCTTTTGAGCTTGTCGCTTCGGCTTGGATGACGCAGTTTACGCAAGGCTTTCGCTTCAATTTGACGAATGCGCTCGCGGGTCACGTCGAACTGCTTACCAACCTCTTCAAGCGTATGATCGGTTGCCATTTCAACACCAAAGCGCATGCGCAGTACCTTGGCTTCACGAGGAGTGAGCGAGTCAAGCACCTCTTTCACAACATCTCGCATGGAGTCCTGAAGCGCGGCCTCATGCGGTTGCAGTGTATTGAGGTCTTCAATGAAGTCGCCAAGGTGCGAATCGTCGTCATCGCCAATGGGCGTTTCCATGGAGATGGGTTCTTTCGCAATTTTTAGAATCTTGCGAATCTTGTCTTCCGGCATCTCCATTTTCACGGCAAGCTCGGAAGGGTCGGGCTCGCGCCCTGTTTCCTGCAACAGCTGCCGCGAAATACGGTTCATTTTGTTGATGGTTTCAATCATGTGAACCGGAATACGTATGGTGCGGGCCTGATCAGCAATGGAACGCGTAATGGCCTGTCGAATCCACCAAGTGGCGTAGGTGGAAAACTTATAGCCGCGACGGTATTCAAATTTATCGACCGCCTTCATCAGACCAATGTTGCCTTCTTGAATGAGGTCAAGGAACTGCAGGCCACGATTGGTGTATTTCTTTGCAATGGAAATGACCAGTCGAAGGTTGGCCTCGGTCATTTCGCGCTTGGCTTCACGGGCACGTTTCTCGCCGGCAATCATTTGCGAATTAATGTCGCGCAAATCAGAGAGAGGCAGAACGACCTTGGTCTGAATGTCAATGAGCTTTTGCTGAAGCTCGTTAAGAGCGGGGAGGTTGCGCTCGAGAATATCGGAGGAAGTTCCCGCAACCGCCATGCCCTTCTTGGCAAAAAACTCCAGATTGGTCTCGTTGCTACGGAAGTTCTTTAGAAACCAGTCAGGGCTTAACCCAACACGGTCGACTGCAATGTTACGAATAGAACGCTCGGTCTGACGAACTTCATCAACCTGAGCCCTAAGGGTGTCGGCAAGCTTCTCAACCATTTTCGCGGTGAAGCGAATGCCCATGAGCTCGTTGATAATAGCTTCTTGCGATTTGTTGTAAGGCGCTGATTTATAGCCGTCGGTCTCGAAGGCCTTGCGCATCTTCTCGAACTGTTTACGAATAGTGTCGAACTTTTCAAGAGCTGCAAGCTTGCGCTCCTCAAGGCGCGCGGTGTTAGCCTGTTCCTCGCTGTCACCCTCATCTTCTTCAATGGCAATTTCGGCGTCAGAGGCCGACAGAAGATCTTCCTCGGGCGCATTGGGGTCAACTAGGCCATCAACCACCTCGTCGATACGAATAGTGGTGTCGCGAATGCGGTCTGCGTTCTCGAGAATTTCGTTGATGGTGGTCGGGCACGAGGCAATGGCCAAAACCATTTCGCGAAGGCCCGCCTCGATACGCTTGGCAATCGCAATTTCGCCCTCACGGGTAAGCAGTTCTACCGTACCCATTTCACGCATGTACATGCGCACAGGGTCGGTAGTGCGGCCAAACTCTGAGTCCACCACGGTGGACAGGGCAGCCTCAGCCTCTTCTTCAGCATCGTCGCTGTCACTAGCAGGCGTATTGCTTGAAAGCAGAAGCGTTTCGGTGTCAGGCGTGGTCTCGTAGACCGAGATATTCCATTCGAGGAAAGTGGAGACGATGGACTCCATTTGATCGGAGTCAATCTGGATATCGGGCAGATGGTCTGTGATTTCTGCATGAGTAAGGTAGCCACGATCTTTACCCAGCAGGATAAGAGCCTTCAACCTTGCCTTGCGAGCCTCAATTTCCTCGGCGGACAAGGGGCCTGAGGGCATGAACTCAAGAAGCTTTTTGTCTCGGGCTCGGCGACCGCCTTTACGCGGTGTTGGCACCTCGACTTCGACAACAGCGTCACTGTCATCGGAGTCATCGTCAGCCTCGGGTACGGACTCGTCGTCAACGGAGGACTTAGACGCCTTAGCTGGCCGGCCAGGCTTTTTTGCGGACGGCTTGCCGCTTGCTTTGACTGGCTTTTCTTCTTTGGCGGGTTTTTCTGCCTTGGCTGGCTTCTGCTCCTTAGCCTCTTTTTCCGGCTTGGCCGACGCACCTGACTTAACAGGCTTCTCCGCTTTAGCGGCCTTATTGGACGAACTGGGTTTGGCGTCTGTCGCCCCTTTTGAGTTGGCTCCCGACCGAAGCTTTGCAATGGCTGACTGCAGGGCTTTATCGCCTGTACCGCCTGTACCTTCAGAAGCCTCGGACTTTGAGACAGGCTTTGATGAATCGGGCTTTACCGCGGCCTTTGACTTGGCGGCAGGCTTTGCGGGTACTTTGGCTGCCGACTTTGGCGAAGCCTTTTTAGCTGATTTGGATGCAGGCTTGACCGCCTGCGCTGCCGATGCCAAAGATTTAGGGGCCGGCTTAGCTGCCGCTTTGACAGATGGCTTGGCAGGGGTTGCAGGAGATTTTGCTACAGACTTGGCAGACTTCGCCTGAGGCTTTACAACCGGCTTGGATGCCTTGGCCGCAGGCTTTATAGCAGGCTTTGTCGGTGACTTTGCTGCAGCCTTGGCGGCGGGCTTGGCACTTGGCTTTGTCGCTGCCGGCTTTGTCGCTGTCTTTACGCCTGCCTTTTTAGCAAGGGTCTTCTTAGAAGACGCCTTTGCAGCGGGCGCTTTTACAGTCGATACAGAAGATTTCGCTAATTTTGCCTTCACGGTCTTTGCGACAGTGGCTTTTGAATTCGAGGTTTTTGAAGACATTTTGGGTGCGGAGGATTTGCCTGATTTGCCCGACATAGCTCTGAATACTCCTTACGCAGAGGTAACCTTTAATTTTAAGCTTTCTAGCCTAATGAAGCAAGCTTTGTTTTAAATCGACCATTGTTAGGTGAAGTTGACGAAGTTTTTGCAATGCCTCTGGGGTTGCAAGGGCGGTCAAGGCGTCGGTCTGCTTTTGAAGGCTAATGAGCACGAGCCGAGTCTGCAGGCGCTCAAATTCCTGCAGGGCCTCTTTCAGTTCCACTTGGTCAAACAGCTCATCAAGCCCAGGATCGGGTCGCGCAAGCGTTTTAAATAAGCGCATGGACGGCGAGTCGGGCTGGCCACTTGCTGCCTGGAAAAGGCCCGCAGAACCTGTATTCGAGGCATTGGCTCGAATAAAGTCCAAGACGTCCCTCTGCAGGTCAGTCAGCGACTCCGTCACAAGACCGCCCTGGGGGTTGTTGAGCAACTTACCTAGCCAGGCGGGGCTGCGAATAAGAAACTGCAGGAGACGGTCCCCAAGGCTAAGGCTTGCTGCTTGACGAGAGTTTGAGGCCTTTGCCTGACCCTCTACCCGAGGAGACAACGAGCCGGCCAGCCTGGATTTTGACCCAGCGTTTGGCGGACGCGCTGGCCGTGTCGGCGCCGCACCAAGGCTTTGCGGGTCAACCTGCAGTCGTTGCGCCGCCAGCAGAAGAATCTGCCGCTTAAGTTCCGAAGAGGGCATTAAGGCAAGCAGTCGGCGCAGCTCGGACGCTGCTGCTGCACGCCCCTCTGCAAGCCGAAGGTCTTGATTCTGTGCAGCATGTTGAAGCAAGAATTCGGACAACACCAGGGAGGATCGAGCGGCCTCTTCAAGAGCCTGCCGGCCCTGGTCGCGCACGAGGCTGTCGGGGTCATGACCCTGAGGTAGAAAGGCAAAACGAATTTGAAATTTTTCGTTGGCAAAGGCAAGGCTGGTCTCAAGCGCTCGCGCCGCGGCCTTGCGTCCTGCGATGTCACCGTCAAACATGAAGACAAGCCTGCTCGACTGACGGGACAAAAGCCGAAGATGCTCTTCGGTCGTTGCTGTGCCCAGGGTGGCAACCGCCTGTCCAAGGCCATGCTGAGCAAGCATGACAACGTCCATGTAGCCTTCAACCACCCAGACCTCCCCCTTGTCACGTATGGCTGCGCGGGCCTCGTGCAAACCATAGAGTCCACTGCCCTTCGAAAAAACGGGTGTTTCGGGAGAGTTCAAATATTTGGGCAGCTCATCGCCCATCGCGCGAGCACCAAAGCCAATCACGTCGCCGCGGCCGCTTAGTATGGGAAACATAATGCGATGACGAAACCGGTCGTAGCGCTTGGCTTCTTTGGCCGAGTCTGGGTTGCCCTCGGATTGACCTGTAATGACAAGACCCGCCTGTTCAAGCTCGGCACTGTCGTAGTCCGCAAACACAGCCTGCAAACCCTGCCAGCCTTGCGGGGCATAGCCAATGTGAAACCGTTTTGCCGTCTCCCCCGAGATGCCACGGCCTTTAAGGTAGTCAATGGCCTGAGGACTATCTTTAAGACGACGTTGGTAATAGCGAGCCGCTTCAAGTAGCCGCGCATGCAGCCGTGTTTTAAGGTCAGACTTCGCCTGACGGGCATTCTGGTCGGCCTCGAGGTTCTCGCCCTGGGCCTCCTGAGGGACTTCAAGTCCCACCCGATTTGCAAGCTCTTCCACGGCCTGAGGAAAACTCAGGCCAAGGTGACCCATAAGAAAACCAAGAGCAGTGCCATGGGCGCCACATCCGAAGCAGTGATAAAACTGCTTGGTCGGACTCACCGTAAACGAGGGAGACTTTTCAGTGTGAAACGGGCAGAGTCCGCTGTAGTTAACCCCAGCCTTTTTTAAGCTGACGTATTGCCCGACCACGTCGGCGACATCAACCCGTTGAAGCAGGTCGTCAATAAAAGACGAAGGGATCATGCGTGCATTATGCGACGCCGTTTTAATTGCACCCGAGGAAGCCTCTGCTGCAAGGCAGGGACTCGGGGCGTACCACCAAAGAAACTAACTAGTACTTGCGGGCAGGAAGCATTTGGCTGCGAACACGCTTGTAATGACGCTTTACGGCGGCCGCTTTTTTACGCTTACGCTCGGCAGTGGGCTTTTCGTAGAACTCGCGCGCACGCAATTCTGTTAACAGACCAATTTTTTCAATGGTGCGCTTAAAGCGCCGCATGGCGGCCTCGAAAGGCTCATTTTCTTTGACTCGAACGACTGGCATAAAAATTAGGTTTTGTGGTGTTAAAAGTAGAATCGGCAATTATGTCGAAGCCTTTGAAGCAAAGCAAGCGCTCGGTGCGTATTTTGGGCATTGAAACCTCCTGCGATGAAACGGGTCTTGCCCTGCTCGAATTCATCTCGGCTGAAGACCTTGAGCCAGTCCAGGGCCCTAAAGCCCATCAAGACCAACATAGCCCTGATCAATCCTCTGTGAAATGGCGAGCCCGCCTGCTCGGTCAGGCGCTGCATTCACAGACCGATATGCACGAACGCTACGGCGGGGTTGTTCCTGAGCTTGCCTCCCGCGACCATATGGTGCGTATTCTTCCTTTGCTCGAAGAATGCCTGGACCAGGCCGGGCTTGCCTCGCAGAATATTGACGGCATTGCCGTAACCCAGGGTCCTGGCCTTGCGGGTGCTTTGTGGGTGGGCACTAGCTTCGCTTATGGGCTGGGTTTAGCTTTGAACAAGCCGGTCTACCCTGTCCACCACCTGGAAGGGCATTTGCTGTCTCCCCTGCTTCGATGGGCCGATGATTCATCCAACTCTCGCGAGGAGGCTCAGCAGGCTCGATTCCCATTCGTTGCCCTTTTGGTCTCGGGGGGACACTCCCAGTTTCTTGAAGTCACGGGCATAGGCCGGTACAGACTTCTTGGGGAGACCATTGATGACGCCGCTGGAGAAGCCTTCGATAAATCGGCCCAATTACTCGGTCTTGGCTACCCCGGGGGTCCGGCTGTTGCCAAGCTTGCCGAGAAGGGCATTGCAGGCCGCTTTCGTCTGCCAAGACCCCTCTTAAAGCGTCAGGGTCTTGACTTGAGTTTTGCCGGCCTTAAGACAGCTGTGCTTACCCAGGTTCAGAAACTGGGGGGCACGGAGGCCCTTCTGGCGCCGGACGCTAAGAACATTCAGGCACGGGCCGACCTGGCCGCTGAGGTACAGGCCGCTATTGTTGAACTGCTCTGCGAGAAGTCCATGGTGGCCCTTGATCTCACTGGTCATAAACAACTGGTCGTTTCCGGCGGAGTGAGCGCAAACATTGAAATGCGCAGGCGGCTTATAGAGGCAGCCCGTTCCCGCGATGCGTGTGTGTTTTTCCCGCCGCCTGCCCTGTGCACCGACAACGGCGTCATGATTGCCTGGGCAGCAGGACTGCGCTTGCTTACAAGTTGTTCTGCCGTCGGGCGTAAGGCAGGGGTCTCTAGAGAGCAGGCTGTAAGGCCGTCGCCATCTGCGTCCGCATCGCTCGGTTCCTCGATGCAGGTGCGGCCCCGCTGGCCGCTGGAAGAGCTCGGCTAAGACAGGCCTGAAAATTAGAAGCGTTTTTCTTTGCCCTGAAGAAGGTCTTGAAAATTACGACGATGCCGGAAAAGAAGCAGAAGGCTCATAGCTAAAAGAGCCCACCAGACAGGATCTGCAAGTATCCATGTCACATCATGAACCTCGGGAATCTGAATGAGCGATCCATAGCCCATTCCCAATAGAGGCAAAACCGGGGCGGCCAGAGCGGCTGATAGTGCAGAGAGCGACGAAATACGACTCAGACCGAAGACCAGAAGCCAGACCGCAAGGCAGGCAAGACCAAGCCATGGCGAGAGGCCAAGCAGCACGCCAAGAGCAGTGGCCACACCCTTGCCCCCTTTGAATTGAAAAAAAACCGGGAAAAGGTGCCCAAGGAAAACGGCAATGGCAGCCACGGCAAGCCAGGTGTTTGCTTCTCCTGGCGAGGTCGCTCCCGGCAAGAGCACGCTGTAGAAGACCTGAATGGCCAGCCAGCCCTTGACGGCATCGCCAAGCAAGGTCAGCGCGGCAGCCCGCTTGTCGCCCGTTCTTAAAATATTGGTTGCACCGGGATTACCCGACCCGTAACTTCGCGGGTCGCGTAGACCACGCAGTCGGCTAACCAAAATGGCAAACGAGACCGAGCCTAAGAGGTAGCTGATGAGGAAGGTTGCAGAAAGACCGGACATGAATGACGTAATAGTAGCCTTAGGCTAGTGTTCCGTTTGAACCGGATCGGCACGCCACCACTGCAAGGCTTTTTGCTCCAGTTCAGTGAGGCTAAGGCAAGACGGGTCAAGACGATAAAGGCCATGAAAACTGCGCAGCCAGGTGATCTGTCGTTTGGCGAGCTGTCGGCTCGCGGCAATGCCCGAGTCAATAAATGCCTGTTCGCTCTGTTCCCCGGCTAAATGTGCCCAGGCCTGTCGGTAACCCACAGACCGCATGCTTGGATGAGTTGGCAAGAGGTCGGGACGACGACGCAGGTCTCGGACCTCCTGAAGAAAACCTTGTTCAAGCATGGCCGTAAACCGCTTGGCAATCCGCGCATGCAGCCAGGCGCGGTCTCCAGGCTGCAAGGCAAGCACACGCAGCGGTATCGGCGCAAGGGCCTGCTTTTTGTCTTGGCTCTGACGAATCCAGCTGCTTAAGGACTGCCCGGTGTGCAGAAAAACTTCAAGCGCCCTTGAGATGCGCTGCGCGTCGTTCGGGCTTAGGCGTTGGGCAGTCGCGGGGTCGCGCCCAAGAAGCTCGGCATGCATGGCCGGCCAGCCCTTGACCTTGGCCTGGTTGGCAATGTCTTGGCGCAGGGCAAGCGGCGCAGACGGAAGGTCGTCGAGGCCCTGCCAGAGTGCTTTGAAGTAGAGCATGGTGCCGCCAACCACCAGCGGCCGGTTACCACGGCCGCGAATGGCGTGAATGGCTGCCCTGGCATGATCCAAAAACTGGGCAACTGAGAAGACCTGCTCAGGCTCAAGGATGTCAATGAGGTGGTGCGGGGTCTGAGCACGCTCGGCGCGCGTTGGTTTCGCCGTGCCGATATCCATGGCCTTGTAAATGAGCGCGGAATCCATGCTGACGATCTCGACCACCTGACCTAATTCATGGCCCCGGCAACAGTTGGCAAGCCATAGTGCAAGGCTCGACTTGCCGCTTGCCGTTGGGCCAATGAGGCAGTCAACTGGTGGAACGTTTTTACTGCCCACGCAAAAAGAAACGATCGAGGGTCTGCAGGTCAAGCTGCACCCAGGTGGGTCGGCCGTGATTGCATTGATCGGCGCGTTCGGTGCGCTCCATATCGCGCAAGAGCGCATTCATTTCAGGAATGGATAGCCGTCGATTGGCCCGAACAGAGCCGTGGCAGGCCATGGTGGCAAGCAGCGCGTTGCGCTTTTCTTCCATAAGGCTTGAAAGGCCATGCTGTGCAAGCTCCGCAAGCGTCTGGCGCACCAAGGGCTCGATCTGGGCCTGAGCAAGTAAAACGGGTAAGCCCCGTACTGCCATGCTTTGATCCGAAAGCGTCGATATAGAAAAACCCAGTTCTTGTAAGAGCGCTTGCTGGGTCTGGGCAGTTTCGAGCTCAAGCGGTGAGGCTTGAAGGGCAATAGGTTCGAGAAGCTGTTGCATGGACCCTGAAGGCATGGCCTTGAGCCGCTCGTAAACGATTCGTTCATGAGCTGCATGCATATCTACAAGAACCAGGCCCTTTGCGTTCTGGGCAAGAATAAAAATGCCATGCAGCTGCGCAAGCGCAAAGCCAAGCGGGTGATCGGCATCGGCCGGAGCACCTGCCTGCGAGGCCATTTGTGCAGCCGTATCAAGGTCGGTGACAGACAAATGAGTCGAAGGGGCATTCACCTGCCAGGCGGAGGGTGAAAAACCCAGGCCTGAAGAACCAAGACCAAGGCTTGATTGACGAGGCATAACCGCGGTAAGCGAGTCCGCGCCTTGGCGCGCCGCTGACCCAGAAGATAAGCCTGAAAAAGAGCCAAAGGACAGCGCGGACGACTCACTCGGTGAACTTGCCGAAGGGCCGGCCTCGCCCCGATGTCCGAGCGCTGTGGCCAGGCTTTGGCGGCAGGCCTGAACAACCGCCTGGTAGACCGCCTGCGACTCTCGAAAACGAACCTCGGCCTTCGCCGGATGTACATTGACATCCACGCGGTCGCTTTCTATCTGAATGAAAACCGCGAATCGCGGCTGTCGGTCACTGTGCAAGAGATCGGCATAGACCGAGCGCATGGCATGGGCCAGCATGCGGTCACGCACAGGGCGACCATTGACATAAAAGTACTGGCGATCGGCGGCATGAGAGGCCTCGGTCGGCCTTTGTAAGAAGGCATGGATGGTCATAGGGCCATGGCTCTGATGGCAGACCGCCAGGGTTGCCACATTAAGGTCAAGCAGTCGAGCAACCCGTGCAGCATGGTCTTGTTCAGGAAGGCTAAGCAGAATCTTGTCGTTGTGGCGCAACTGCCAACGCACCTGCGGATGGGCCAGTGCGGCGCGCTGAAAAGCCTCGCGGCAATGGCTAAGCTCCGTTGCCGCAGTTTTTAAAAAACGGCGGCGCGCAGGAATGGAATGAAAAAGGCCAAGCACCTCCACCGAAGTGCCGGGACCACCGGCAGCCGGGCCGAGCTGCCACTGGCCCGACCGGTTGGAAATGACACTGGCATGGTGAGCCTGCTGCGTGCGGCTGGTGATGCTGAGCTCCGCTACAGAGCCTACCGAGGCGAGCGCCTCGCCACGAAAACCATGACTGCGAACATTAAGCAGGTCATCAAGGCTGCGGATCTTGCTCGTGGCATGCTGCTGCACAGCCAACATAAGGTCGTCGGCCTCAATGCCCTGACCATTGTCACGCACCCGAATGGCTCGAATGCCCCCTTCTTCAAGACTGAGCTCAATCTGATCGGCTTTGGCATCAAGCGCATTTTCAAGAAGCTCCTTGACCACCGATGCAGGACGCTCAACCACTTCGCCAGCAGCGATTTGACTGACAAGGTTTTCGGGAAGAAGGGCAATACGCGCCATAAAAAGTGAGAAGGAACTAGCTCGCGAGACCGCGCTTGGCAAGCGGCGGGTTTTGGGCGAGATAAGCTTGAATACCTTTGAAAATAGCTTCTGCGACATCACGCTGATAGCGGGGGTCGCGTAATTTTCTTTCCTCTTCGGGGTTGCTAATAAAGGCTGTCTCAACAAGGATGGAGGGCACATCGGGCGCCCGAAGCACAGCAAAATTGGCCTGCTCCACCTGGGGCTTATGCAACTGGTTCACACGACCGATTTGCGAAAGCACAGCCTCACCCAGTTTGCGTGAGTCTTTGATCTGGGCTGCGGTTGACATGCTCAGAAGGGTCTGGGCAACCAGGTCATCGGTATTGCCCACCTCCACGCCGCCAATAAGGTCGGACTCGTTTTCTTTGTTGGCCATGTAGCGAGCTGCCGCACTAGAGGCACCGCGTTCCGACAAGGCAAAGACCGAAGCGCCTCGTACTGTTGGCGAAACCCAGGCATCGGCATGAATAGAGACGAATAAGTCGGCCTGAACCTGACGGGCACGACGGACACGGCGCGACAAGGGCACAAAGTAGTCACCATCGCGAGTAAGGAAGGCGCGCATATTGGACGTGGCGTCAATTCGGCGCTTAAGCTCACGAGCAATGCGTAAAACCACGTCTTTTTCTTTGGTACCTCGGCGACCCACTGCACCGGGGTCCTCACCACCGTGGCCAGCATCGAGCGCAATGGTGACAACGCGCGGCGGAGAAGAACGGCGAGTCTGGGCGGGGGCTTGGGGGTCGGATATTCCCGGAGCTCTGGCAATGGCACCCGCCTGATCAGGTGGCAGAGCCTTCATGTCGGGTACAGCGGGGCGTTTTGCAGGAGGCCCGGGTTCTGTGTTCTTGCGCGAGGCGTCCGCGGTCTGCGCGGCCTGTTCAATCTGTTCATACTGCTTTAAGAAGGCCAGAAGCGGGTCGGCCTCGACCATGGGGTAGAGGTCAATCACCAGGCGATGACGGTACTGTGCAATGGGTGGCAGACTGAAGACCTTGGGTCGAATATCACCTTGCTTAAGGTCAAAGACCAGGCGCACGACGTCCTTACTGAATTGACCCACGCGTACGCCTTCAATGTAGGGGTCGTTGGGCTGAACAGCCGCCAAGAGTTCACGCAGACGTGGGTCGAGCACCATGTCTTTTAGGTCGACTACAAGACGATCGGGCTGGTTCAGTTTAAAGGTCTCGTAGCGAATATTGGCGGTGTCGTGCTCAATGGCAACACGGGTGTAATCGTCGGCCGGCCAGATACGCACAGCCACCAGTTCAAGAGCCTGGGCGCGTTCAGGCCAGCCCGCCAGCCCAAGAAGTGCTGCAGAGGCCGAGAGGCCGGTTGGACCCAGGGCTGAAGAGGCCTGGCCAAGTAACGAGGGAAGAACCGAAATAAGAGGCAAGGCAAGAATACGGCGTCGGCTTATTAGGTTGACATTCTTGTCATCACCCACCGTTTGAAGGTCGCTATAGAGAACCTGAAACTGCTCAAACTGCTGAGGTTGAGAGAAACGAAAGGTTATCTTTCGAGGGCCAAGGGGTTCGTCAACCGACATCCAATCCATGTCGATGCTGAGATCGGCTGTCGGAAGGCCATGGGCCTTCTCAGGCCATTCAATGATGCAGATCGAGGCCTCGGCAAGGCAGTCGCGCAGACCTGCGCCGCGCCAAGCAAGTGGGTCATTGAGCCGATAAAAATCAAGGTGAGCCGCCAAGCCCTCTGGGCTGAGCTCGTAGGTCTCTGCCACCGAAAAACTCGGGCTCTTGATTCGACCGGCAACCCCTAAGGCCTGCAAGAGTGCACGGGCGAGACTGGTCTTGCCAACACCAAGCCCACCGTGCAGATAGAGCCTTTGCAGGCCGCCCTGCTGCACCATACGCGCAAGGGCCTGCCCCAATAGGGTCAGGCCTTGGGCGTCCACGGAATTGAACTCCCAAGCCAGCCGGTCAACAATCACATCATGTCCCACGTTAAATCGTCCATTTCAACCCCTCATGCTAACCCGAGCCCGTTGCAAGTTCAGAACTGGCTGCAGGCGCTTGGACTGCTCGACCTTGGGCTTGTTTCCCTTGAAAAAGGTCTTTTGTCGAAAGAACTTGAACGACTTCGGCTTTGGCTAAGCGAGGGCTACCATGGGGACATGGCCTACCTCGCCCGGTCCCCCGATCAACGGGCAGACCCCGCTCAGTTATTGCCCGAGGCTCAGACCGCCCTTGTGGTGGGTCTGCCCTACCTGCCAAAGCCCGGGCCCCAATGGCGTATGGACGAAGAGGCCGCCCTGACGGATCCTTTGCGCGCCGTTGTCTCCATCTATGCAAGAGGCCGCGATTATCACAAGGTCTTGCGTGGACGTCTTGCTGAGCTCGCCCGTCTTATGGCGCAGGCGAGCCAAAGACCGCTTGCAGACTTTCGCGCCTGCGTAGACTCCGCACCCCTAATGGAGGTAGCCCTGGCCGCAAAAGCTCAACAGGGCTGGCAGGGCAAGAACACCCTTTTGCTTACCCGTGCACAGGGCTCATTGTTATTTCTGGGTGTTCTTCTAACTCGATTACCCGTCAATGCCTTCTCAAAGAGGCTGGTCCAAGCTTCAACCGCAGCTGCGGCCGCCGAAGGCCATTGCGGAAGCTGCACCGATTGCCTTTGAGCCTGCCCGACGCAGGCCTTTCTTGGTCCCTACCGGCTGGATGCGCGACGCTGCATTTCTTACCTCACCATTGAGCATGAGGGTGATATTGAGGAATCCTTACGGCCACTCATGGGAAATAGGGTCTATGGCTGCGACGATTGCCAGAGGGTCTGCCCCTGGAATCGGTTCGCCCAAAAAGCCAGTCTGCCCGACTTTGCCGCCCGCCATGGCCTGGATAGTCAGAGCCTCGTGGGCCTGTTTCAGTGGACCGAAGGGGAGTTCAACGACCGGCATCAGGGCAGTGCCATTCGTCGAATTGGTCATGCCCGATGGCTTCGCAACCTTGCCATTGGGCTGGGCAATGCCCTGCGCCAGCCGCTTGGTGAAGACGACCGCAGGGCCATTATTCAGGTCCTTCGGGCGCGGCAAGGCCAATGCTCAGCCATGGTCAACCGGCACATTGACTGGGCCATTGCCCAGAATGCGCAGTCTCGGTAACGCTCGGTAATGCTCGGTAACGGTATGGGAACCAAGAAGGCAACAGCGACCGTCATGCGCAAGACACTAGGTGAGCCCGTTCTTAAAATCGAGCCGATCGAGGCCTTTTTGCATGCCCTTTTACTTGAAGAGGGGCTATCCACAAACAGCCTTCAGGCCTATCGGCGGGACCTTTACCAGCTTGCGGCCTGGGTGACTGACACTCGCAATGACCTTGGTCAAGAGCGCCGCGCCATTGAGGCGCTGAGTGAGACGGCCCTGCAGAGTTTTCTGGCTTCAAGCTTTCGTCATGTAAGGCCTTCGACCAGTAATCGCAGACTGTCGAGCTTTCGCAGGTTCTATGGCTGGCTGGTTCGCGAGGGCCGTCGCATGGACGACCCGACCGCCTGCCTAAAGGCTGCACGTCAGGCCCGCAGGCTGCCCCTAACAGCAGCTGAAGATCAGGTGGAGGCCTTATTGGCTGCCCCCTTGGACAAAGACCCGGATTCAACTCTGGGCCTGCGTGATAAGGCCATGTTGGAGTTGCTTTACGCCACGGGCCTGCGGGTCTCGGAGTTGATTGGCCTAAGCCTTTCTCGAATCAGTCTTGCCGAAGGCATTCTTCGCGTGACAGGCAAGGGCAACAAAGACAGGCTTGTACCCTTTGGTGAAGAGGCAGGCCACTGGTTATCGACCTACCTGCAAGGCCCTCGGGCTGCCATTTTGAAGGGACGAATGTCAGAGATGGTTTTTGTTACGGAGCGCGGCGATGCCATGAGTCGCCAGTATTTTTGGATGCTTATAAAACGCTATGCGCAGCAGGCAGGTCTTACGATTTCGCTTTCACCCCATGCTCTTCGCCATGCCTTTGCAAGCCATCTGCTGAATCATGGTGCAGACCTGCGCGTGGTCCAGATGCTTTTAGGGCACTCTGATATATCGACCACCCAGATCTACACCCATGTGGCCCAGGCGCGACTTAAGCGGTTGCACGCTCAGCATCATCCAAGGGGCGCTTGAATAACAGTGGCCGGCTCGTCTTCTGCCTGTGGCGAAATTTCTCCTACCGCATAAACCCGCTCCCCGGCCGCGGTAAGGGTTGCCGCCACCGCCTCAGCCTGATCGGGTGCAACCACAAGGACCATACCGATACCGGCATTAAAGACCCGATAAATTTCATCGGTCTCAATACTGCCCTGGTCTTGCACCCATTGCATGACGGCCGGCACTGGCCAGGAGCCTGCCTTTATGTCGGCCTTTAGGCCCTTGGGCAAGATACGAGGCACATTGCCCACCAGGCCTCCACCCGTAATGTGCGCCATGGCATGAATGGCTCCACCATGCGCGCGCAAGGCGGCGAGCACGGGCTTGACGTAGATGCGTGTGGGTGCCAATAAAAGGTCCGCCAAGGGACGCTCTTCATTCAGTGCCCAGTTGCAGGCAAGCCTTAGACTGCCCAACGAGGCTGCCGAGACTTCCCCGAGAGCCCTTTGCAAGACTGCCCGCACCAGGGAATAGCCGTTGCTATGAAAGCCATTGGAGGCGAGTCCAAGCAAGACATCACCGAACTGAACCTGCTTGCCGGTGAGCATCTTGGATTTTTCAACCACACCTACGGCGAAGCCCGCCAGATCGTATTCACCTTCTGCATACATACCAGGCATCTCGGCAGTCTCACCGCCAATAAGCGCGCAGCCTGCCATCTCGCAGCCCTTGGCAATGCCGGCCACAACCGCTGCACCGGTATCCACCGAGAGCCTACCGGTTGCAAAGTAATCGAGAAAGAAAAGAGGCTCCGCGCCCTGAACAAGAATGTCATTCGCGCTCATGCCCACAAGATCAATGCCAATGGTCTCGTGGCGATCTAATGCAAAGGCAAGCTTGAGCTTGGTACCAACGCCATCGGTACCCGAGACAAGAACGGGCTCTTTGTAGCCTTTCGGCATTTCAAAAAGCGCGCCAAAACCACCAATACCAGCAATCACCTCGGGGCGAAGCGTGGCCTTGGCGAAGGGCTTAATGCGATCGACCAGGGCGTCGCCCGCCTCAATGTCGACGCCGGCTTGTTTGTAGCTAAGGCCTGTTGATTTGGCGTTCATGGAAATGCACCTGAAAATGCTCATTCTATGGCAGACGACCTCCTCTTCCAGCAACCCCTCGCACTCATGGCAACCCCAAGGCCGAGTCTGGCGCGTGGGGTCACCGGCGCCAATGCCGAGGCACTGACCTGGCTTGAGCGTTTTTGCAGGCCCGTGCAAGACCACCACGATAATCACGGCAGTCTGGCGGCTGAGCGCACGCAGGAAACAATAGGCTGGCAAAAAGAGCAAAGCCCAAGGATGGGGCTTGAGGCTACAAGCCTCTACCTCTGGGGCCCGCCTGGGTGCGGCAAGAGCTTTTGGACCCAGGCCTGGGCGCAAGAGTGTCCCGGCTGCCATTATGTGGACCTGGAAGACGAGGATGAGGCCCTCGCATTCATACAGCTCCTGGACCAGGTACGAACAAAAACATGGCTGATTGACAACCTTCACCAGGCCGTAAATGGGGAGCAGCTGGAAGCCGCTCTTTTTAAACTCTTTGTTCGCAGTGCAGAGACGGGCGAGCGACTGGTCGTCACCGCCGATCGGCCGCCCTTGCAGAGCCTTTTGCAGCGCGAAGACCTGCGCACCCGGCTAGGCCAAGGCCTTATTTTTGAGCTCCAGGAACTCTCGGACACGGAAAAGCTAAGGGCCCTGCGCAGCCGCGCCTTTGCACTTGGATGGATGATCCAGCCCGACCTGCCGGACTACGACAGCCTTTTTCGGTTCATGCTTGAGCGCCTGCCGCGAGGGCTTGACCAGCTGACTGCGCTTATGGATGCCGCCGATGCCCGCGCCCTGGCCCTAAAAAAACCTGTGGGGCTTAACCTGATTCGCAGCCTTATGGAAGGGCCGATTAAGAATGCCTCTGCCTAGTTCCAGTAAAGCCTTACGGCTCGCGCTCTTTGACCTTGATCACACCCTGTTACCCATTGACAGTGACGTCAGCTGGGCCAACGAACTTGCCCGACTTGGGCTGGTAGACCCTGAATGGCAGCGCCGTCGTAACGACGAATTCTATGAAGACTACAAGGCAGGAGTGCTGGACATTGAGGCCTTTTTAGCCTTTCAGCTTGGGCCCCTGGGTGAGCACCCGCGGCATCGGCTCGAGGCCTGGCGGGCAGACTTCCTTGCGCGGGTTATCTTTCCGGCCATTCACGACCCCGCCCGAGCACTGGTTCAACGTCACAAGGATGAGGGTTTTCGATGTGCCGTGGTCACCGCCACCAACGACTTTATAACTCGTCCTATTGCCCAGGCCTTTGGGATCGACCAGCTCATTGCCACGGAAGTCGAAACGGACGCAAAGGGTGAGTTCACAGGCAGGCACAAAGGGCTGCCAAACTTTCGCGAAGGCAAGGTCACGCGCGTCGCCCAGTGGCTTGCGCTTGAAGGCCTTGGCCTTGAAGACTTTAACGAGTCTTGGTTTTACAGCGACTCCATGAACGACCTGCCACTATTGGCCAGGGTGAGCCATCCGGTGGCGACCAATCCCGATGAGCGGCTGCAGGCCCATGCGCAGGCCCAGGGCTGGCCCATTCTTGAACTCTTCAAATCCTCAGAGGCTTGATACTCTTAGCCTCGTGATTCGGAAACTCCTTCGCTCCCTTGCCCGGCTTGCGCCTGGTCATGCCCATGGTCGCAGTCATGCGCGAGGTCACGACCCCAAGATTCATAAGGCCTCGCGCATTGGCATTGACCGTAAGCTGGTGTCCTCGGGGGCCATACGCACAGTAGAAGGCCTGCAGCAGGCAGGCTACAAGGCTTTTGTGGTGGGCGGTGCCGTACGTGACCTTATGCTTGGCCTGCGCCCGAAAGACTTTGATGTGGCGACCGATGCAACGCCCGAAGACGTTCAGCATATTTTTCGGCGAGCCCGCATTATTGGTAAACGGTTTCGCTTAGTGCATGTACTTTTTGGGCCCGAGACCATTGAGGTCTCCACCTTTCGTGCAGCCGCAGGCGATGACCACGAGACCGATGCCCACGGGCGCGTGCTTCGGGATAACGCGTTTGGTGAGCAGCACGAAGATGCCACCCGGCGCGACCTAAGTATTAACGCGCTCTACTACGACCCCTTAAGTGACACCGTGCTCGACTACCACCACGGGGTGGAAGATCTTCAGGCGCGCCGCATTCGAATCATTGGCCAGCCCGAACGTCGTTACCGCGAAGATCCCGTGCGCATGCTACGTGTGGTTCGGTTTGCCGCGAAGCTTCAGTTCGACCTTGAGCCGAAGACAACCGAGCCCATTGCGGGTCTTGCGGACCTGATTCGCAACGTTCCAGAGGCGCGGCTTTTTGACGAGATGATTAAGCTTTTGCAGTCGGGGCAGGCCTTTTCTGGCCTTCAGCAGCTGCGTAGTTATGGCCTTCATCATGGCTGCCTGCCCTTGGTGGACATGGTGCTTAAGCCCGAGGGTAATGCCAAAGAAAAGGAGCAGGCACTCGCCTTTGTCAAGCTTGCCCTTGAACGGACCGATCAACGTGTTCAGCACGGTAAGCCCATCTCCGTGGGATTTTTATTTGCAAGCCTATTGTGGTGCCCTGTCTATCGCCACTGGAAAAGGTTCGAGGCTGAGGGAATGAAGCCGGTTCCGGCGCTTCATGAGGCGATCGACCAGGTCATTGATCAGCAGCTTGACCGGCTTGCCATTCAGAAACGTGTCGTGGCCGATCTTCGCGAGATCTGGCTGCTTCAGCCGAGGTTTGAGAAACGTAACGGCCAGGCGCCTTTTCGACTCCTAGGCCATTTGCGGTTTCGCGCAGGCTATGACTTCCTTTTGCTGCGCCAGGCTGTGGGTCAGGCCCCTGAAGGCCTTGCAGACTGGTGGACGGAGTTTATTGAGGCAGAAGGCGAAGAACACCGCGCCCAGCTGGTTCATCGAACCCATACCCGAGAGCCCAACGCCAAGCCGCGTCGGCGACGCCGACCGCGCAGTCAATCGCAAGGGGGCGAGACATCTGGCTCGGAGGCGTCCTCCGGAGGTCTTGAGCCATGACGCTGGCTGTTGTGGCACTGGGCGCCAACTTACCGTTCGCGGGCCGCAGTCCCGAGGACAACCTGCGGCTGGTCATGCTGGACTTGCAGGCCTTGCCCTGCAGTAGGGTTCTAGCCCATTCAAGGCTTTGGCAGTCTGCGCCCGTGAAGGCAGAAGGTCCCGTCTTCCTGAACGCCTGCAGCCTTCTTGAGACCGAGCTTGCGCCCTTGGCTTTACTCGACAGTCTTCTCGCACTTGAAACACGTTGGGGTCGGGTCCGTTCGCACGACAAAAGGCCCGCGCTTGCACCGGCGCGCAGCCTTGATCTGGATCTTATCTGGATGGAAGGTTTTGAATCCTGTACCGATCAACTGCAGCTGCCGCATCCCCGCGCATCAAGCCGCAGCTTCGTGCTTGGGCCCTTACGTGATCTGACCCCTTGGTTCAGCAAGCCCCTTGCGCTTCCTCATCCGGTGACGAACTCGCCCTGGCGCATCGAAGAGCTATGGCAGGCTCTGCCAGAGTCTCAGCGTGCTGAGAGTCAGCCGCTTACCCCCGTTGTGGAGCAGGCGGCATGAGGCCCGACTGGTGCCAGCGTTATCGGTCGATTGTCTTTGAAGGCCCCATTGGTGTGGGCAAGAGCAGTCTTGCCTTGAAGTTTGCTGAACGGTTTGGATACCGGCCCCTTTTTGAAGCGCCGGAATCCAACCCCTTTCTCTCACGCTTTTATCGCGACAGTGCCCGTTATGCTTTCCCCACCCAACTATTCTTTTTATTCCAGCGTATCGACCAGTTACGAGAGGTTTCGCAGCGCGACCTTTTCAACGAGTTTATGGTGTCGGACTTTATGCTTGAGAAGGACCCTCTGTTTGCGCGGCTTACCCTGTCTGACGAAGAGCTTACGCTTTATCAAAAGATCTATGAATCCCTTCGGCCTCAGGCACCCACACCCGACCTTGTTATTGTTCTTCAGGCCTCCGCCGAGCAGTTGGTGAATCGTATTTCGCAGCGAGGCATTCCCATGGAGCAAGGCATGTCACACGACTATCTGCGTGAGCTGTCCGAGGCCTACACTGACTTTTTTCATCGCTACGACGATGCGCCTCTCTTGATTGTGAATACTGCCGCCTTGAACCCCATTGACCGCGAGGAGGACTTTGAGGCCCTGGTGCAACAGATTATTCAGTTGCGCGGGCGGCGCACCTATTTCAACCTGAATGTCTAAATGAAGATCGTACACACCATCGCAGAGTTGCGTGCCCAGCTTCGGGGCCAGTTGCGTACCGCCTTTGTTCCTACCATGGGTAATCTGCACGAGGGGCATTTGTCACTCATGCGGGTAGCGGCCAAGCACGGGGATCCCGTGGTCGCCTCTATTTTTGTGAATCGCCTTCAGTTCGGGCCGCACGAAGACTTCGACCGCTACCCGCGCACCCTTCAAGACGATGCCAAGAAGCTCGAAGCCGAAGGGGTTTACGTGGTTTTTGCTCCCGACGAGAAAGAGCTTTACCCCGAACCTCAGGAGTTCCGTGTTCGCCCGCCGGAAGATCTGGGTGACATTCTTGAAGGCGAGTTTCGTCCCGGTTTTTTCGTGGGTGTCAGCACTGTTGTTCTAAAGCTCTTTCAGTGCGTGAGCCCCCAGGTGGCTGTCTTTGGAAAGAAGGATTACCAACAGCAGATGATCATTCGACGCATGTCTCAGCAGTTTGCCTTGCCAACAACCATTGTCTCTGCCCCCACCATTCGTGACCAAGATGGCCTCGCTCTGTCCTCGCGTAATCAGTACCTCTCCCCCGAAGAACGACAAGAGGCGCCCCGGCTTTATGAGCTACTTAGGCGCACCAGTGATGGACTGGAGAATTTGCAGGCCAAGGGCCTTATGGAGTTGGATGCTCTGAAACGGCTCGAGACCGAGGCTCAGGACGAGTTAAAAGCCCACGGCTGGGCTCCCGATTACTTTGCAATTCGACGTGCCAGCGACTTAAAACCGTTTAACCAAGAAAGTCTGAGTCGGCTGTGGACATCAGCAAGCTCGCAGGCCTTGAAAGAGCCTCAGATGGTCATTCTTGCCGCGGCACGACTGGGGCAGACACGGCTTATTGATAACCTGGAAGTGGGTGAGACAGAAGGCCTTCGAACTTAAGCCTCTTCAACCTTCTGCGCTCGATCTTCGCTCGCTACGATCGCTGCGTTCGATTGATCCGTTTAGCGAATCAGGACAGCAACAATCACACTGGCCAAGAACACAAGCCCCATGACCAAGAGTAAGGGCTTGCGTGGCTTTTCTTGATCGGTATTCATAGCACGCTCTTTAAAAGTTTGCCCATCTCCGATGGGTCTTTGGTTGTCTTGATTCCGCAGGCTTCCATAATCTCAAGCTTGGCCTGCGCCGTGTCGGCCCCACCCGAAATCAGTGCACCCGCATGGCCCATGCGCTTTCCGGGGGGTGCTGTAACACCCGCAATAAAGCCTACAACTGGCTTTTTCATATTATCTTTGGCCCAGTGGGCTGCGTTCACTTCGTCCGGCCCGCCAATCTCGCCAATCATGATCACCGCGTCGGTATCGGGGTCATCGTTGAACATTTTTAAGACATCAATATGCTTGATGCCGTTCACGGGATCGCCGCCGATGCCCACCGCAGAGGACTGTCCAAGCCCAAGCTCTGTGACTTGACCCACCGCCTCATAAGTCAAGGTGCCAGACCGGGACATAATCCCTATGCGGCCTTTGCGGTGAATATGCCCGGGCATGATTCCAATTTTTATTTCTTCGGGCGTAATGAGACCAGGGCAATTCGGCCCAAGAAGCAGGGTCTTGCTGTTGGCCGCTTTCATTTTGTTACGCACAACCATCATGTCGCGAACGGGGATTCCCTCGGTGATGCAAATAACCAAGTCGAGCTCGGCCTGTACAGCCTCCCAAATGGCATCAGCAGCGCCAGCGGGTGGCACGTAAATAACCGAGACGGTAGCACCAGTCTTTGCTTTGGCGTCTTTAACCGAGGCGTAAATAGGAATCCCCTCGAAGTCTTCGCCGGCACGCTTGGGGTTCACGCCCGCAACAAAACAATTTTTCCCATTGGCATAGTCGCGGCACATGCGCGTGTGAAACTGACCTGTTTTACCGGTAATGCCTTGGGTAATGACTTTAGTATCTTTATTAATCAGAATTGACATGGTTATCTCGTCCCTCTTCAGCGCGCCGCGGCCACGACTTTTTCGGCTGCCTCACCCATGGTGTTGGCCGAAATAATGGGTAGACCCGAATCGGCCAGAATTTTCTTCCCAAGATCTTCATTCGTGCCCTTCATGCGGACAACCAAGGGCACCTTGAGGCCCACGGCTTTCGATGCCGAAACCACCCCCTCGGCAATGACGTCACAACGCATGATGCCGCCAAAGATATTGACCAAAATAGCCTCTACCTTAGGGTTGCTCAACATGATCTTGAAGGCCTCAGTGACTTTTTCTGTGGTCGCTCCTCCACCGACATCGAGAAAGTTTGCGGGCTCGCCGCCAAACAATTTAATGGTGTCCATGGTGGCCATGGCAAGACCTGCGCCGTTCACCAGGCAGCCAATGTTTCCGTCAAGTTGAATGTAGGCAAGGTCAAACTTGCTGGCCTCAATTTCTGCTGGATCTTCTTCATCAAGGTCACGCAGCTCAAGAATTTCGGGGTGCCGAAAAAGCGCGTTGGAGTCAAAGTTCCACTTGGCATCGAGCGCAATGACTTTGCCATCACCGGTAAGAATAAGGGGGTTAATTTCGGCAAGCGAGGCATCTGTTTCCCAGAAGGCCTGATAAAGACCCTTAATAGCCTGACGTGCCTGATCCAGCGAGGTGACTGGAACACCAATGGCGAGCGCAAGCTCATCGATCTGCGCATCGGTACAGCCGGTTAATGGATCGACAAAGGTCTTGTGAATTTTCTCAGGCTGAGTTTCAGCGACATGCTCGATGTCCATACCGCCTTCGGACGAACCCATGATGCAGACCTTTTGGCTCACACGGTCGGTGACCACGGCAAGGTAGAGCTCTTTTTGAATGTCAGCGCCCTCTTCAATGAGCAGGCGACGTACCTTTTGCCCTTCAGGACCGGTCTGATGAGTCACAAGCTGCATACCCAGAATTTCTGATGCAAGGCTACGAACGTCATTAATGGACTTTGCGAGTTTGACACCGCCACCCTTGCCGCGGCCTCCCGCATGAATTTGTGCCTTAACGACCCAGACGGGTCCTCCAAGTGTTTCGGCAGCTTTAACCGCCTCCTCGACATTAAAACAGGCGATACCTCGTGGCACCGCAACACCATAATGGCGCAAGATCTCCTTGCCCTGATACTCATGAATTTTCATTAGCTGAACCCCCCTCGTGCTTGGAAAAGGATAGCACGCAGACTTTAGAAGAGTGAGTTTCTAAGCTAAGACGAGCTGGATTCGACGGGGGAAAAGTCGTTTGCCTCGAGCCAACGGAAAACCTCTGGAGAAAAGCCGCGAGACGCGAGAAAACGCATTTGCTTTGCCTTTTCAGAGCCTGTACTCGGGCGGACACCGAAACGCTTGGTCCAAACAGCCAGGGCACGGGTGTGCTCGGTTAGAGCAAGCTGCTGCTTTTGACTTTGAATAATCTCAGGGTCGAGACCATGCTGCTCAAGCTCGTAAACAAGGCGTGCGAGGCCAAACTTGCCTTGACGTTGATTGACCAAGGCATCGGCAAAGCGGGCGTTGGAGAGTAGCTTTTTGGCCTCGAGCTCGTTAAGTAGGTCGCTAAGAACCAGTTCAGACTCGGCAAAGCCAAGGAGCTTTTGATGCAGCTCCTTACGACTGTAATCGCGACGGGCAAGGGCCGCGATAGCCCTTGCCTTAAGCGAAAGAGGAGTTGCTAACTTAGGCAGCCTCGGCACGAGAGCTGTCTTTAGATGCGTCACGGCCGCGGCGAGGCTTCTCGGTCGATGCGGAAGCCTCTTCAACGTCATCAGAGTCAGCACCGACGACCTTAAGTGCGGGCACTGCCAGCGCGGCCACGCCGTAATGGGCACGGACCTTGTTTTCGATTTCAATGGCAATGGCGGTGTTTTGCCGCAAAAAATCGCGCGAATTATCCTTGCCCTGACCAATTTTCTCGCCGTTATAGCTGTACCATGCACCCGACTTTTCAACCAGGTTGCACTCCACACCAAGGTCGATGATTTCACCCTCGCGTGAGATGCCCTCGCCGTAAAGAATGTCGAACTCTGCCTGTTTGAATGGGGGCGCGACCTTGTTTTTAACTACTTTAACGCGCGTCTCTGAGCCAATAACCTCGTCACCCTTTTTGAGTGAACCCACCCGGCGAATATCGAGACGAACAGACGAATAAAACTTCAAGGCGTTGCCACCCGTGGTGGTCTCAGGGCTGCCAAACATGACCCCAATTTTCATTCGAATTTGGTTAATGAAAATAACCAAGGTGTTGGTGCGGTTAATGGTGCCCGTGAGCTTTCGCAGGGCTTGCGACATAAGACGCGCCTGAAGACCGGGTAAGGAGTCACCCATATCGCCCTCGATTTCGGCACGTGGCGTTAGCGCCGCAACGGAGTCGACAACAACCAGATCAACAGAGCCCGAACGCACCAAGGCATCGACAATTTCAAGGGCCTGCTCGCCCGTGTCGGGCTGCGAGATAAGAAGATCGGTTAGATTGACACCAAGCTTCTGGGCGTACTGGGTATCAAGAGCGTGCTCGGCATCGACAAAGGCACAGACACCGCCGAGTTTTTGCATTTCGGCAATAACCTGAAGGGTAAGTGTAGTCTTACCCGAGGACTCCGGCCCATAGATTTCAACCACGCGGCCACGTGGCAGGCCACCGACACCAAGGGCAACATCGAGACCCAGCGAGCCTGTGGAAACGGTTTGGATGTCCGGTGCGACCTCGTTCTCGCCCATTTTCATAATAGAGCCTTTGCCAAACTGCTTTTCGATTTGAGCAATGGCAGCGGCGAGGGCCTTGGTCTTTTCAGCGCGGGTCTTGGTTTGAAGATCTTCCATGATGTCCTTTCAGAAAGCGAAGCGGGTTGAGACGTACAATACTGTATAAAATGTCAGTATTCAAGTGGTCTTTGATCGTAAGTTTCTAAGGGACCAATGCTCTGCCCTGAAGATGGCTGAGGAGACCCTGCAAGGCATGCCAGGCGGCCTGCCTTTGAATGGCCTGACGCCCCCCCAAAAACCGCTGTTGACTTGTCCAACAACGCAAAGGCATGGCATGCGTTTGCTGGCCATCGAATTCGGCCCAGGCAAACCAGACCAGCCCTACGGGCTTGTCCTTTGTGCCGCCACCCGGCCCTGCAACCCCTGTAATTGCGGCCGTAAGGAAGAGCCCCTTCGACGGGCCAAGCCCTTCTGCCATGGCCTGCGCGACCGGCTGGCTCACGGCGCCGTGAGCTTCTAGCAAAGATTCGGGAACATGCAGCTGACGTACTTTCACCGCGTTCGAATAACTCACCACAGCACCTTCAAACCATTGGCTAGACCCCGCAAGCCGAGTTACCCAGCTCGATGCCAGACCACCTGTGCAGGATTCCGCGAGAGCGATGCGAGCGCCACAACGCTGCGCAGCCCAGCCCAGTGAGAGACCTAGTAGGTCAATTGCAGCCTCGGAAAAGGGGTCTGGCCTACAACTAGTCTCGAGAGGCCTTAGAGAAGGGGTCATACCAGGACGCCCAGTCGAATAAAAACGGCAAGGACGAGCAAGGTAAGACCTGCGGCAGCAATGTCGTCAGCCATAACGCCAAGGCCACCCTTGAGCTTGCGATCGAGCCAGCCCACAGGGGGCGGTTTGAGAATGTCGAAAAGACGGAACAACAAAAAGGCAAGCCCCATGAGGAGCCAATCGTTGGGAGGGACCGCCAAACCCGAGGGGCCAAGCACGCTATCGGTTGCTAGGTTACGCGGCAAAACGAGAAGGACAAGCCAAAAGGCCCAGATCTCATCGATCACGATGCCTGAATGGTCCTCTGTTCCCAGTGCTTTGCTCGTGCGAGAGCAGGCCCAGACAGCGACCGGAAAGCTGAAAAGTAGAAAAAGCCAAAGGGATGCCTGGGAGAAAAGCTGCTCAAGCACAAGAAAACTCCCCCAGGCCCAAAGGCTGCCTGAAGTGCCAGGACCAACCGGTGAAAGTCCCGAGCCTGCTCCGAATGCGACGAAGTGGGCGGGATGGCGCAAGAAAAGACTGTGCGGCGTGATGGGGGGCGCAGCAGAGACAAGAGGTTCCGTCAAGGGTCGTTTGGGCCTTCTTGTTGAAAATGGTTAAACCCCGCAAGGGCTCCTTCGCTTATCGACAAAAGCCTGCCATCAAGACCGTACCACTGGATGGACGAAGGAGACAACATAAGCGATGCGGGCGGCCTGAGCGACGCAGGCGACGGAGGCGATGCAGCGGGCACAGAAGGTGGGGTCGACGCAGAAGTCAGCCGACCAAGCCTTGTGAGTTTCACACCCAGTTGTTCAGCAAGTGCTAAGACACGTTGCTGCGAACCGGCCGGACTGGAAAAAAGCAGTTCGTACTCGTCACCGCTACGGGCCGCCAGAAGGCAGGCCTGTTCGAGGCTTAAAACCTTCTTCTGAACCGCCCGATGAAGTTCAGGGCCAAGGCACTGGCTGAGCGCCTTGAGCTCAATGTGGGCCACGAACCCAGGTAAGTTTGCATGTCGAGCGGAACATGCAAGCAGATGAGCCAGTTCACTTGCAAGGCCATCGGAGATATCAATGGCGGCATGGGCAAGACCCTGTTCACGAAGGGCGCGCCCCAGTTCCAGCCGAGGCTCAGGCCAGAGGAGTTTCTTTGCGGTTGGCTGATGCTGCAGGGCCCAGGCCCCGTCACCAAGGCTTCCTGAGACCCACAAGTCGTCGTGAAGCCGCAGCCCTTGGCGTGAAAGCGCCTGACCCTGCGGAACAAGTCCCATGGCTGTCACCACAATAGCCTCTTCAGACTGGACGCTAACCGTGTCACCGCCCACCAGGCTAAGGGAATGGACGAGGGCAAGCTCGGTCATTCCTTTTGAAAATTCTTCAAGCCAAGGCCTGCGAATGGAACGAAGGTGAAGATTGAGGGTAAAAGCCCAAGGTGTTGCACCCATGGCTGCAAGGTCGGAGAGGCTTACCGCCAAGGCCTTGTGACCCAGTGCGCGGGGATCAACACTGGAAGAATAATGCCGGCTCTCAACTAGAGAGTCAGTGGTCACAACAAGCTGTTGACCTTGCGGAAGGGGGGCGAGCACGGCGGCGTCATCGCCAATACCAAGGGCCTGCTCATGAGTAACCGCCCGTCCCTCCTGGGCGGCTCGGGATGCCGCGAAATAGGTTCTTATGAGTTCAAACTCATCCATGAGGCCTAAGCTCGGGAGCAAGGCGATCAAGCACACCGTTAATGTAGCGATGGCCCTCGTTGCCGCCAAGGGACTTGGCGAGCTCAATGGCTTCGTTAATAACAACTCGATAAGGGACCTCGGGGTGATGCGACAGCTCGTAGACGCTGAGCAACAAGATGGCATGCTCCACCGGCGAGAGTTCCGCCAGAGGTCTGTCCATTACCTTGACCACCGACGCCCTTAAAGACTCTGCATGGGCGACGGCACCCAGGAAACAATCTTTGAAATAGTCCATGTCGGCATCCTGACCCTCCTCGGACTCGGTCACAACAAAGGCCTCTATCTCACCAAGTGGCTGTTGGGTGATCAGCCATTGATAGAGTGCCTGCACACCAAGCAGCCTCGAGAGCCTGCGCGCGCTTCGGCTGCGGGAATCAGGACGCATCGTCATCGTCTGCCGCCACCTCGTCATCAATAGCAAGCATGAGGTTGGCCATCTCAATGGCCACAAGGCCAGCCTCGTGACCCTTGATATCAGCGCGTTCCTCGGCCTGCTCGTCGTTGTTGGTGGTTAGGACACCATTGGCAATAGGAATACGGAAATCGAGTGAAACCCTTTGAATGCCGGCTGCCGACTGGTCGCTTACGACTTCAAAATGATAAGTCTCGCCTCGAATGACAGCCCCCAAGGCCACTAGGGCATCGAACTGACCTGTTTCTGCCAGTTGCGCCAATGCAAGGGGGATTTCAAGGGCCCCAGGGACAGTCAGTACGGTAATGTCTGCGGCGGCTACCCCCGCCTCGTAAAGACCTCGAAGGCAGGCTGTTTCAAGCGCCTTGGTTGTCGAAGGGTTGAACCTGGCAACCACGAGTCCAACACGAAGGCCTTCGCCGTTAAGCTCGGGTTCAATCCGATAGGCACTTGTCATGGTGGGTATCTTTCAGTGTGAGTTCGGAGGATAGACCGCGAGTAGGCAAATTAACACGATCGATTAGAGCGATTGGGTTGATGCGTCCGACAGACTTGCCTCTGGCTGATAGCCCGTGACCTCTAACCCAAAACCCGCCATGCTTGGCATCTTACGGGGTCGGGCAAGAAGCCGCATTCTGCCAACGCCAACAAGTCGAAGAATGGCGGCACCAAGGCCGTAGCTACGCAAAGACTGACTGGACACGGGTGATGGCGGCACTGCCGAAATGGACTGGCCATTGAGCTGGGCAAGAATGGTCTGGGCTGACGGCGCGGTATTAAGGAGGACGAGAACACCACAGCCAGAGGCCTCAATGGCTGCCAAGGCTGCAGGAATAGGCCAACTGTGATTGGGGTTTTTTGAGTCAATCCAGTCCAATAGGCTCGTGGGTTCGTGGACACGAACCAGAGTCTCCTGGTCCGGCCGAGGGCTTCCGAACACAAGTGCCATATGCGGCTGACCACCGGCCTTGTCGGTAAAAGCCATAAGCCGCCAAGGCTTTCCCTGAAGCATAATGACGCGGTCGGTAACCTCTTCCACAAGGCTTTCGTGGGCACTTCGATACTCAATGAGATTAGCAATGGAGCCAAGCAGCAGCTGATGGGCTTTAGCAAACTGAACAAGATCGGGGAGTCGGGCCATGGAGCCGTCCTCGTTAAGAATTTCGCAGATCACCGCAGCCGGACTACGACCTGCCAATGCCGCGAGATCGCAGCCTGCCTCGGTATGGCCAGCTCGCGTAAGAACCCCGCCTGCCTGCGCCATGAGCGGGAAGATATGGCCAGGCTGAACCAGGTCTTCTGGACGAGCCTCGGGTGCAACCGCCGCCTGAATGGTGCGGGCGCGATCGGCCGCACTGATACCCGTGGTGACCCCGGTTGCAGCCTCAATGGAAAGGGTAAAGGCAGTGCCATGCGAGGACCTGTTCTGATTCACCATGAGCGGCAAATTTAGCTGGCGACAACGTGCTTGGGTTAGGGTGAGGCAGATAAGCCCCCGGCCATAGCGCGCCATAAAATTGATAGCCTCGGGCGTTACAGCATCGGCCGCCATCACCAGGTCACCCTCGTTCTCGCGATCCTCGTCGTCAACAAGGACCACCATCTTGCCCTGGCCAATGGCCTCAATGAGTTGTTCCGTAGAAGCCATTTCAAGAAGATTGTGCTCAGTCATGACTGAACCTCCGGTCCCAAGCGCATCCGCATAGGACTTGCATACGCGACAAGGTCGGTACCTGACCTAGGCTGCCAGCGGCCAGAAGACATCATGGACTCGAGCACGCGGGCCACCTGCCTTGCAATGGGATCAACCTCGAGGTTGACGAGATCGCCCGGCTTTAATTCTGAGAACAAGGTTTTTTTCCATGTGTGGGGAATGAGGTTGATGCTGATTTCTGTCTTTCCGTTGACGTCTTGCACGGCATTCACGGTAAGGCTTACACCATGAAGAGCGACCGAGCCTTTTTCAGTAATGAACATGGAAAGCGCACTGGGAATTTCGAGCAGAAGCTCGTTGGATTCATCGCGGCTATGCAAGGCCGTGATGCGGGCAGTTCCGTCAATATGCCCCGAGACGATGTGGCCGCCGAGTCGATCGCTGGCCCGAAGGGCCTTTTCAAGATGAACGGGTCCCGGTCGATCAAGACCCACTGTGCGGTTGAGACTCTCGCGCGAGATGTCAAAGAAGCAGCCCCTTTCGGTAGGACTAATAACAGTCATACAGGCACCATTGACTGCAAGGGAATCGCCTTCGGCAATGTCGCTTGAATCGAGTGTTCCCCAGCTCAAATGAACACGCAGCCCCTGCGCATCTGAATAGAGATTTGTCTCATAAGATGCCAGTTGGGACTGTGGTACGACCCCCTCAATGCGACCCAAGGCCTGAACGATACCGGTGAACATAGCCCTAGAGTGTAATGAGTTATGGGGCGAGAGCGGGCTCGGGCCTACATAGTCGAATACGAAGCCCATCGCCTACGGCATCTTGGCCAATGAGCCGCCAACGACGTGCCGCCTCGACAGAACCAAGCTCAGGCAAGCCACTTACGGGCGGCATACCCTGGCCAAGAAAGATAGGGGCCAAATAGACCAGCCACTCGTCAATGAGGCCTTCGGACCAAAAGCCGCCGACGAGTGCGGGGCCAGCCTCGAGATGAATCTCGTTCATGCCAAGGTCTGCAAGCTGCCGAAGAAGATCGTGCAGTGCAAGCCGGTCACCGGGCTTACCCGACTGCGAGGCAACAGAGAGAACCGTAACACCTCTTGCCGCAAGCCGATCGATGCCTTCGCGGTAAATAGGATGATCAAGGTCGGCGGTTGTGGCGACTATGGCATTGGGCTCTCGAAAGAACCGGGCGTCGGGATCGGCCATAAGTCTTGGGTCCACCACCAGTCGATGAGGCTGCCGCGAGGTGTCCACGTAACGCACGTTTAGAAGAGGGTCGTCCTGCAAAACGGTGCCAATACCGGTAACAACCGCGCAGGCGCGCGCACGAAAGGCATGGCCATCGGCACGTGCCTCCGGCGAGGTGATCCACTGGCTGGCCCCATTAACCAATGCAATACGCCCGTCCATGGAACAGGCGGTCTTGGCACGCACCCAGGGTCTCCCTTTGGTCATGCGCAGAATAAACCCGGGATTTAAAGCGGCTGCCTGCTCGGCCAAAAGACCACAGCGAACGTCGAGCCCGGCCTCACGAAGCCTGGCCAACCCTTTGCCTGCAACAATGGGGTTGGGATCTTCCATAGCTGCAACCACAGCGCGCACACCCGCCTGAATCAGTGCCTCGGTGCAGGGTCCGGTTTTGCCAATGTGATTACAGGGTTCCAGTGTGATGTAGGCCGTTGCCCCACGGGCGCGCCCTGCTGCCTGTCGAAGCGCCATAACCTCGGCATGGGGCTCGCCAGCCTTTTCGTGCCAGCCCTGGCCAACGATCTTTCCCTCACGAACAAGTAGGCAGCCCACTCGGGGGTTGGGCGTTGTCGTAAAAAGCCCATGCTCTGCAAGGCCGATAGCCTTGTGCATGAATTCAACATCGACCTCACTGAACACGACGAATTCGCTTCGATGTGTCGGGTTGGGATGCTTTCTTGGCCTTCGCCTTCGCTTTAGGTGCCGCAGTGCCTTTCACGTTACCCGCAGTGCGCTGAGCCCTAACCATGGAGGCGGAAGTTGCCTCGGCAAAAGCGCGGCGGCTACGCGGGCCCACCTCGGCGAGCAGTGCCTGAAACTCCGAGACATCTTCAAAGCTCCGGTAGACCGAGGCAAACCGGACATAGGCAACCTTATCGAGCCGTCGCAGGCCCTTCATAACCAGTTCACCAAGAAACTGACTGGTGACCTCGCGCTCGCCACTGGCGGCAAGCTGCTCCTCAATGGACCGTACAGCCTGCTCAACGATATCGAAGGCGACTGGCCTTTTGCGCAAGGCAAGCACCATGCTCGCGCGCAGCTTGGCCGAATCAAAATCGCAGCGAGAGCCGTCCTTCTTGACCACTGAGGGAAGCGAGAGCTCAATCTTTTCGAGTGTTTTAAATCGCCGCTCGCAGGCAAGGCAACGCCGTCGCCTGCGAATCTCAAGCCCGTCATCAAACAAACGGGTATCGGTGACCTGTGTATCGGGCGAGCCGCAGGCAGGACAGCGCATGGTCTAGCGATAGACGGGAAACTGCTGGGTAAGTTGATGGACCTGTCCGCGCACGCGTTCTGCCACAGTCTCGTCCTCGGGCGCCTCGAGAATGTCGGCGATAAGGTTGGCAATGATGGTCATTTGCTCCGGCTTAAACCCTCGCGTAGTGCAGGCAGGGGTGCCAAGTCGAATACCGCTCGTCACCATGGGCTTCTCGGGGTCGTTGGGAATGGCGTTTTTATTAGCCGTAATGTGCGCACGCCCAAGCGCCGCCTCGGCCGCCTTACCCGTAATGCGCTTAGCACGAAGGTCTACGAGCATGACATGGCTCTCGGTACGGCCCGAGACAATACGCAGGCCGCGGTCCACCAGGCCTTTGGCAAGCGCCTGAGCATTATCAAGAATGCCCTGTGCATAGGTTTTAAAACTGGGATGCAACGCCTCTTGAAAGGCAACCGCCTTAGCGGCAATAACATGCATGAGTGGCCCACCCTGAATGCCAGGAAAGACAGCACTGTTAATGGCCTTTTCGTGCTCGGCCTTCATGAGAATAATGCCACCACGAGGTCCGCGCAGGCTCTTATGGGTTGTGGATGTCACGACATCGGCATGAGGCACCGGATTGGGGTAGAGGCCTGCCGCAATAAGGCCTGAGTAATGGGCCATATCGACCATGAAAACTGCGCCAATGTCCTTGGCTACCTTTGCAAACCGCTGCCAATCGGTCTTTAGAGAATAGGCCGAGGCCCCTGCAATAAGCAGACGGGGCTTGTGTTGGTGGGCTAGGGCCTCCATGCGGTCGTAGTCGATTTCTTCTTTCTCGTTCAAACCGTAGGGGGCTACGTTGAACCACTTGCCGGAGAGATTTAAAGGCATGCCATGCGTAAGGTGCCCACCTTCGGCAAGCGACAGCCCCATGATGGTGTCACCCGGCTTCAAGAAGGCCAGAAAAACCGCCGTGTTCGCCTGAGCACCGGAATGAGGCTGAACATTGGCCGCTTCGGCTCCGTAGAGTTTTTTCAAACGATCAATGGCCAGTTGCTCCACCACGTCGACATGCTCGCAACCACCATAGTAGCGACGGCCTGGATAGCCTTCGGCATACTTGTTCGTGAGCTGCGAACCCTGCGCGGCAATAACAGCAGGGCTTGCGTAATTCTCGGAGGCAATGAGCTCAATATGGTCTTCCTGCCGAGTGTTCTCGGCAGCGATGGCCTGAGCCACCTCGGGGTCGGTCTGAAGATAAGTCTGGCTGCGATTAAACATGCTGAAGGTCCATGGTTTTTGAATGGTTTGAATGACTGGGATGCACGCCCGAAAACGAGGGGCTTACAACGGTATAGAGGAACCATAAGAGCCCGAACATAAGATGGGCTGTTAAAAGGTGCACCGGTTGGGCAATGAGCGGGAAGCCAAGATGGTTCAGAGCGCCACCAAGGGCCATTTCAAAGGCCGTAAAGCCCACCAAAAGAGCAGCCATAAAACCCGCACGCGTTCGGCGCAAAGGGCTTTGATAGACGCGCATCAAAAGGTAGAAACAAAGACCGAGAATGACCCAGGAAAAGGAGCGGTGAACCAAGAAAATCCAAGGTAAGGCCTCAAGCCATTGATCTCGAGAAAGTTCAGTCGCCATGCGCGAAATGAGATCGACGCTTTCTCGAATTTGAATACCAAGAAAGATCTGCAGGGTAAGGGCTGCAAGGGTTGCTAGAACAAGGCCACGAAACCATGGAGGCAGCTCGCGCAGCGTCTGCGACTGCGGAGGGCGCTCGGTTAGAAGCGCCTTTGGGCCTGCCGCGCGCACAACAGCGTAGATAAAACACATTTGGACTAAAAAGGCACCCACCATATGCGCGGAAATCATGACGGGCCTAAGATTGGAGGCCACCACCATGGAGCCCAGCCAGCCATTAAAGGCAATGAAGACTAGCCCCCCAAGACTTGACCAAAAAACCGCGGGCTGTTCTCGGCGAAAGGACCGTGCGACAAGCACGGTAAGGATGGCAAGAAGCCCAATGGTCGCCCCAACGAGCCGATTGACGTACTCCGTCCATGTCTTCACGGGATCGAAGTCTGCGGTGTCGTAACCGCGGTCGGCGTAACGGGCCCTCCAGTCGGGCGGAAGCTGACTCTCGTGGGTGGGGGGTACCAACTGACCAAAGCAGAGCGGCCAATCGGGACATCCCATACCGGCACCAGTGGCCCGCACCGTTCCTCCAACAAGAATAAGAAAGTAAACCGCGGTTATGGTGATAAGCACCATCCAGATAAACCGCTTGCGTTGGTGGGGCTTCACCCCAGACCCAACGGGTGGCAAAGAAGAATGCCGTTCCGAGGGCTCAGGAAGATTCGTCATGACAAAGGTTCCTTGATATCAATGCGGGCAAACCGACGCTTGCCCACTTGCAAAACGTATTGGCCTGCGCAAAGCGCAAGCATGCGGTCGGCGACGCGCTCCCCGTTAAGCCGCACGCCACCTTGCTCAATGGATCGCACAGCCTCGGAGCTTGAGCTTACAAGACCCGCCTGCCTTAGAGCCTGGGTAATGGGCATGGGCGCATGACCCAAGGCCATAAGCGGCAGGTCGGTGGGCAACTCCCCCTTCTTGAAACGGGCTTCGAAGTCTGCAAGGGCCTGCTCGGCCGCCTGTCGGGAGTGAAACCGCTCAACCAGTTCCATAGCAAGATCAACCTTAATGTCCCGAGGGTTTCGGCCCGCGGAGGCCTCTGCCTTTAGAGCCTCAATCTGCATAAGACTGCGCGAGGAAAGCAAAAGAAAGTAGCGCCACATCAGGTCATCGGAGATGGACATGAGCTTGCCAAACATCTCGGTGGCGGGCTCTGCAATGCCTATGTAATTACCCTTGCTCTTACTCATTTTCTCGACGCCGTCTAGGCCTTCGAGAAGGGGCATGGTCAGCACGCACTGAGGGCTCTGGCCCGCGTCTTTTTGCAGTTCGCGGCCCATGAGCAGGTTGAACTTCTGGTCGGTGCCACCAAGCTCAAGGTCGGCCTTCAAGACCACAGAGTCGTAGCCCTGTAATAGAGGGTAAAGAAACTCGTGAACGCTAATGGACACCCCGGCCTTGTAACGCTTGGTGAAGTCGTCGCGTTCAAGCATGCGGGCGACCGTGGCCTGGGCGGCTAACCGAATCATGCCCTGGGCACCCAGGGCTTCGCACCATTCGGAATTTTTTCGGACTTCGGTCTTATTGGGGTCAAGCACGAGGCTAGCCTGCTGAAAATAGGTCTGAGCGTTAACTGCAATTTCCTCAGGGCTTAACGGAGGCCGGGTGGCATTGCGGCCTGTGGGATCCCCAATAAGTGCAGTGAAGTCGCCCACCAGAAAGATCACCTGATGGCCTAGGTCTTGAAGCTGCCTTAACTTAGTCAAGACTACCGTGTGCCCCAAATGAAGATCCGGAGCGGTGGGGTCAAGTCCCAGTTTGACTCGAAGCGGCTGGCCCGATGCGTGAGCCTTTAAGAGCTTAGACTGAAGCTCTGCTTCAACCAGAATTTCTTCGCTGCCCCGACGAATGAGCGCCATGGCCTGCTCAAGCGCGGGCGGCAGGCTTACCTGAGCAGGCGAGGTATCAAGCTGCTGAAAACGATCAGGGGTGTTCGAACCCTGGGTTGAAGGGTTCAGGGCTGCAGTTATAGGGTCAAGAGAGGTCGGAGGCATGGCTGACAATGGCATTAAGACTTATAATTCTACGGTTATGAAGACAAGCACGCTCCGCTTCTGGACATACGGCACCGCGGCTTTTGGCATTTTAATGGCCAGCATCACGAGCCTTGGTATTTCTACAGTCAGTGACGCCGAATCCAAAATGCTTGCCCAGCCCGTGGTTAAGCTACTTGAGACCCCCTCGCTTGAATCTCAGCTTAAGGCTCTTGAAACCCATGGGCTTGAGCTTGCGCGCGAAGACGAGGTGCTTGCCGGTGACACCATCGCAAAACTCTTTGAGCGACTGGGTGTTGAAGACCCCGCCGCCCTTATTTACTTAGCCGGCGACAAGACCAACGCCTCGGTGCTCAAAGCCAACGTGGGTAAGACAGCCTTGGTTCACACCGACATTAATGGCAGTCTACTGCGGCTCCAGCTTGTTAATGGCCAAGACGCCTGGGTGGTCGAGCGCACAGGCGAGGGCCAGTTTGCAACCCGTATCGGGCAAGTAGGCGTTGAGACCGTGACTGAGCATCGCTCGGTTATGGTGGGGCAGTCCTTTTTCAATGCGATGGACCAGGCCGGTGTCCCTAGCCCCATAACCGAGGATGTGGTGAGTCTCTTCGAATCGGACCTGGATTTTCGCCGTCAGGTTCAGCCGGGCGATAAGGTGCGCGTGATCTACGAGAATAAAAAGGTGGCGGGACGAGAAATTGGGGATTACCGGCTGGTGGCCGTGCGGTTCGAGGCCACAGGCGCCTCCTACGAGGCGTTGTTTTTTAATGCTGGAAATGACGGCAAGGGCAACTATTACGACGCGGAAGGGAAGTCAGTGAAGCGAGGCTTTCTTGCAGCGCCCCTACGCTACACCCGAATTAGCTCGCGCTTCTCACGCTACCGCCTACACCCTTTGTTTGGTGACCCGCGGGCCCACCGTGGCGTGGACTATGCCGCACCCATTGGAACACCTGTGCGCTCGGTTGCCGAAGGAACTATCACCGCGAGGGGATGGAACGGTGGGTACGGCAATGGCATTGAAATTCAACATAATGCCCGCTACTCCACCTACTACGCGCACTTATCGCGCTTTGCTCCCGGAATGGTCGTAGGCCGTGAGGTACGCATGGGCGAAGTGATTGGCTTTGTAGGTACCACAGGCTGGGCAACGGGTCCGCACCTGCACTATGAATTTCGGGTGCATGGTCGGTCCATCGATCCCATTCGAATTGCTCGAGAAAACCCTCAGGTTCCCAGTCTGGACGGGCAAGACCTTCAACGTTTTTTGGTGGTGGCCGCCGATCTTCGTAAGCGGCTTAGTCTTCTGGACAGCGTAAACACCGCTGAAGCGGGTGAAATACCAGCCACAGCGGGCCGAAACTCTCAGCCGCGGCCAAGGCTTGCCCAGCAATAAACAAGGCCCGGGTCACAGCCCGCCATGACGCAACTGCAAGAAGGCCTCTTTCTTGGGGTTATGTCGGGGACCAGTCTTGACGGCCTTGACGCTGTTTTAATTCAGGTCCTTCATGGCCGACCAAAACGCATAGGCTTCTGGAGCCAGCCAATGCCTGCACGTCTGCGAGAAACCTTCTTGCAACTGCACTACCCGGACTGTCAGTCGGCACTCTTGAAGGCCCAAGAGGCTTCGCTTGCCTTCGCCGCCGAAGTTAGCCGCTTGGTCGTAATGGTTGAAAACGATCGGTCTGCACAAGGGCCCATTCAGGCTATTGGCGTTCATGGCCAGACGCTTTTGCATCGGCCTGAGCTTGGTATAAGCCTGCAGCTCAATGCACCCGCCTTCATTGCCGAACAGACAGGTCTTGTGGTTGTCTCGGACTTTCGTTCAGCCGACCTGGCGGCTAAGGGCCAAGGCGCGCCGCTTGTTCCTATTTTTCACAAGGCCCTAACCGAGGACGAAAAGGGAAAAACGATTGCCGTGTTAAACCTTGGAGGTATTGCCAACCTAAGCCTTATTGACCGCGATAGCACCGGCAAGGTTCGTCGGCTACGTGGCTTTGATACCGGGCCGGCCAACATGCTGATGGACTTCTGGGCATTTGAAAACGGTCATGGTCACTTTGATAAAAACGGCGCCTTTGCCAAGGAAGGTCAAGCCAAGCCCGCATTCGTGGATCAGCTTATGCGACATCCCTTCTTTAAGAAGGTCCCACCTAAAAGCACCGGGCGCGACGATTTCAATGGCGCCTGGCTTGAGCACGAACTAAAGGCCTTTGGAATGCCTTTGTCGGCCGCCGACGTTCAGGCCAGCCTTTTGGAATTAAGCTGCCTGTCGATTGCGAAGGCCCTGCCTCAGGTCACTGAAAAATTATTTGTTTGCGGTGGGGGCGCTAAAAACCCCGCATTTATGGCAGGCCTCCGTCTCGCACTCGGTGAGCAAGGCCACAAGGACTGCCAAGTTCAGACCACCGAGCAACTGGGCTGGGCCGTGGACGAAGTGGAGGCGGCCGCCTTTGCCTGGCTTGCCTTCTTGCGCTTAAACAACATTCCCGGCAACTGCCCGGAGGTTACAGGTGCAAACGGACCCCGCTGTCTTGGTAGCGTGACAGACCCCTTGCGGTCGCTCTAGATTGCGCTGTGGTCGTGCCCCCGCCTAGGCAGCCTGCGCCGCCAGCACCCTGCGTGCACGAACGCCCTCGGCAAGCCGCTCAAGCACCACAAGGCTATCGTCCCAGCCAATGCAGGCGTCTGTAATGCTTTGGCCATAAGCGAGGTCGGCTAAGGTTTGACCCGGGTGAAGATCTTGGCGTCCGAAGACCAAATGACTCTCTACCATGACACCAAAAATTCTGCCGTCCCCTTCAGTGAGTTGATCGGCCACGGCCTGTGAGACAGGCAGCTGATTTTCAGGCTTCTTGCTGGAATTGCCATGACTAAGGTCAATCATAAGGCGGCAGGCCATGTTGGCAGCAGCAGACTCTTGAGAGGCGGCCTCGACGCTGGCCTTGTCGTAGTTAGGCGCCTTGCCCCCGCGAAGAATGACATGGCAGTCTTCATTACCGGTTGTGGACACGATGGCTGTGCGACCTTCGGAAGTAACGGACAAAAAGTGATGAGGATGCGAGGCCGCCTTAATGGCGTCAAAGGCGATTTTTAAATTGCCGTCGGTGCCATTCTTAAAACCAACAGGGCAGGAGAGCCCCGAGGCAAGCTCGCGATGAACCTGAGACTCGGTGGTACGGGCGCCAATGGCCCCCCAAGAGACCAGGTCGGCAATGTACTGAGGCGAGATGACGTCAAGAAACTCAACGCCCGCAGGTACGCCAAGCTCATTAATTTGAGCCAAGAGCTCGCGGCCACGCCTAAGACCCGTGTTGATATCAAAACTGTTGTCGAGATGCGGATCGTTAATCAGCCCCTTCCAGCCCACGGTGGTGCGCGGCTTTTCGAAATAAACGCGCATCACTACTTCAAGATCGGCCGCAAAACGTTCGCGCTGCTCAAGTAGGCGATGCGCATACTCCATGGCGGCCTTTGGGTCGTGAATAGAGCAGGGTCCAATAATAACGAGTAGTCGATCGTCCATCTCGTGCAAGATGCGATGGATGGCCTGGCGCGACCCAAGAACCGTCTGGGCTGCAGACGCGCTTAAAGGAACCTCAGAAATCAACTGGTCTGGCGTAACCAGCTCTTTGATTTCTCGAATGCGAACATTGGAAGTGATAGTCATACGCTTTAGTGTAGCCCAGACCGATGCGAGCAGCCTTTAAAAGGCGCTATGTCTGTTCGCCGTGCAAGGCCTGATCAAGCCATTCCAGCCAATGTTGAACCAGCAGATGACTGCCGGACTGAAGATGACTGATACAGCCCACATTGGCCGAAAGAATGCGGTCGGGCCCTGAAGCAGAAAGCGCCTGCAGTTTATTGTCGCGCAAGGTTTTTGCAAGAACAGGCTGCAACACGGAATAGGTACCGGCCGAACCGCAACACAAATGGCTGTCGGCCACCGGCAGAACCTTCACACCAAGCTGACCAAGAAACTCCTCGACCTCGCCACGACACTTCATGCCATGTTGTTGGGTGCAGGGCGCGTGGTAGCTTACCTTTGGTACCACTGGCTTTTTTGGCCGTGCCTCTAGGATTGCTTGCAGCCGGGCGAGCATGGGCTTTAAAAAAACGACGGGGTCGAGGGCACGCTCCGAGACCAGGGCGGCCTTTGGGGCATAGGCCGGGTCGTGGGCCAATAAATGGCCGTAGTCTTGCACCATGACCGCACAGCCCGAGGCATTAACCAGAATCGCCTCTGCTGCCCCTGACTGCAACAAAGGCCACCAGGCATCTACGTTACGCCGCACCTGATTCAAGGCGCCGTCAGCATCGGCAAGGTGGTGACGAACAGCACCGCAGCAGCCCGAGGCTTGCACCACGAGGGCCTGCACCTCAAGCGCATCCAAAACCCAGGCGGTTGCCAGGTCAATGCCTGGTAAGAGGCTAGGCTGTACACAACCATTTAACAAAATCACTTTGCGCGCATGACTGCGCGAAGGCCAGACGCGCTTTTTATGAAAAGACGGGCTTTCTTCCATGGGCAGCTTGCTGGCAAGGACGTCCGGGAGCAAGGACTTGACCCGACCGCCAAGGCGCACGGCCGGCGCAAAAAAGGGCGAGGTCAGACCCTCTCGAAGCAGGCCACGAGCAATCCGCTGTCCCAGTGGACGTTTCACCTTCTTTTCAACAAACTCGCGGCCAATATCAACCAGGCGTCCATAGTTCACGCCGGATGGGCAGGTGGTCTCACAGTTACGGCAGGTGAGGCAGCGATCGAGATGCTGCTGGGTTTGCATAGTGACCGACTCGCCCTCGAGCATCTGCTTGATTAAGTAGATGCGGCCACGGGGACCATCACGCTCGTCACCAAGCAGTTGATAGGTGGGGCAGGTGGCGGTGCAAAAGCCGCAGTGAACACAGCGTCGAACGATATCGGCCGCCTCATTGGCTTTGCGATCGGTGGCGAGGTCTGGGCTTAGCTCAATTTCCATGATGAGTTTTTACAGGCTGGGATATAAGCGGCCCGGGTTAAAAATGCCCTGAGGGTCAAGTTGTTTTTTAAGTTGTAGGTGAAGCCGATACAGCACGGGACTTAGTGGGGTAAACCGCATTGCAGACACAGCCCCGGTCAAGGCCTCTGCCGGCCGATAGAGCGTGGCATGACCGCCATGGTCTTGAGCAAGTTGCTGCATCTGGCCTGCGGGCTTGGCCGACCAGACCCAGCGTTGTCCACCCGCCCACTCCAGTACACAGCCACGTGGCTCCTCTTGCAGACTGAGCAAAGCGGGGGTGCAACTTGGTAATGAGAGCCGCCAAAGCGACAAGGATGCTGCAGAGGCGAGGGGTTGGAAAAAAGGATGGGATTGATCTCGAAGACTAAGCCAGAAGGCATCGGCTGCAGCCGACGATAAAACCTGAGCGCCATGCTTGGTTGTGAAAAGATCAACGGCGGCGTTGACAGCTGCCTTGGCCCCCGAGAAACGAAGGCTTAGTCGGCCCAGTGATTCACCCGGCTCAGCCTGCTCAAAGGCAGTTGCCGAAAGAGGCAAGGGCTGAGACATAAAAAGATTGGCAT
>JALRJP010000080.1 GCA_023261135.1 Burkholderiaceae bacterium
AAGGCCCGCCGACACAGCATCAAAGGCAATCGCCGCCGGGTCGGCCTGACCTGTCGGCGCAATAACATCAACCCCATTGCGGGCCCCCCAGGTTAACAACTGCTCGCGCGCAGCAGCCCGAAACGTATCACCTGCCGCAAGCAAGACCTTGCTGCCCCGTTGTATTTCAAAGTGAGTGAGCTTGCCAATGGTGGTGGTCTTACCCGCGCCGTTCACGCCAACGAGCATGACCACGCGGGGCTGGGGCGACTGAGATTGCTTAGCGTCTGTCCCGTCAACCGGTTGCCCTGGGTCTGATCCCTCTGAAGATAAATCGTGGCCCGCAGCCCCTTCAAAAACATAACCATGGGACTGAAGTGCCTGAAGCCGCTGGGCAAGAATGGCCGTAAGCCTGTCACGCGCCGCATCGGGGTCTTGGGCATTGGCAAGGGGCTCTTTACGCAAGGACTCGCGAAGATCCTTAACAATAGACTGACTCGCGCGAGCACCAACATCGGCCATAATCAATGCGGACTCCACCTCGTCGAACCACTCGTCATCAAGCTGTGCACCACCAAACAGGCGGCCAATTTGTGCACGCGTCTTTGAAAGGCCCGTGCCCAATTTCGAAAGTCCGATACGGTCTAGGAAACCTCTCATAACCAACGACACTCCTATTTATTACTAAAACGGCCTTGAAACTCCGATCATGCAGACACACTTTCAGCCTCAGCTCTTAAGCCCAGCGCCCTCTGCGCGCGCGCAAACGCGTAAAACCTCCATTGTAGGCGCCAGCCTTACGTCAGGCCTTAAGGCTCTAACCCTGGCCTGTCTTGGCCTTCTATTTCTAAGTCTGAGCCCGCAGATGCTTCAGGCGCAAACAGCCAAAACGAAAGGGCTTCCCAGTCTTGATAAGACGCTTTCCAATGGCATGCGTATTGTGGTCTTTGAAGACAATCGCTCGCCCACCGCCTTGCATATGGTCTGGATACGAGCTGGCTCCGTGGACGAGATCGACGGGAAGTCGGGTATTGCCCATGTGCTTGAGCACATGATGTTCAAGGGCACCCGGACACTTGCTCCAGGTGAATTCAGCCAGAAGGTCGCTGCACTGGGCGGCCGAGAGAATGCCTTCACCTCAAGGGAATACACCGGCTACTTCCAACAGGTTCATCGCGATGCGCTTTTTGAAGTCATGGCGCTTGAGGCCGACCGCATGCAAAACCTAGTTATTAACGAGGAGGAGTTTTCAAAAGAGATCAAAGTCGTTATGGAAGAGCGCCGACTTCGAACCGACGACAGCCCTCAGGGTCGAAGCTTCGAAGCCCTCATGGCAACAGCCTTTCAGGCGCATCCCATACGCAGACCTATTATTGGTTGGATGAATGATCTTGAAGAACTCACTGCGAACGATGCACGCGACTGGTACGCGCATTGGTACCGGCCGCAGCACGCCACCATGGTTGTGGTGGGCAGTGTGAACGCCCAAGAGGTCTTTGATAAGGCACAGACTCTTTATGGAGCCTGGGCTTCATCGCCCACCAACGAAGACAAGAACGCAGGGGCTAAGCCTCGCGAGTTTGTTGAGCCCAAGCAGCTTGGCCCGCGCACAGCCGAAGTCACCGCCCCAGCAGAGAACCCCTTTTTCATTGACGCTTGGAAGGCACCCGTACTCGGCGCGAACGATGGCCCTCTAAGTCCCGAAAATGCCAAGGCACGTGATGTGGTGGCCTTGTCCGTCTTAGCCAGTCTTCTTGACGATCCGAACACGGGAATTCTGATTGAATCACTTGTGCGACAGCGGCAGCTCGCCCTTGGCCTTAGCGTGAGCAGTGACACGGTCTCAAGGGGGCCGGGCCTCTTCACCATCACCGGCTCGCCACGACCAGGCCGTAGCATTCAAGAGCTTCAAGGCGCCATTAACGAGGTGATTGAAGAGTTTCTTGGCAAAGGCGTAAGCGAGAGCCAGCTTGAACGCGTCCGACGACAGGCAAAAGCGAGCCAGGTTTACCAACAAGATTCGCTTTTTTCACGCGCCATGGTCACGGGTCGTCTGGCCATGACGGGCCGTCCCCTTTCGGACCGAATGGCTTGGCTTGTTATGCTCGACGAGATTAAAGCCGAGGACATCAACCGCGTGGCAGCATCGGTGTTGCGTGATGAGAACCGCACCACCATTACGCTGAAACCCACCGACCCACAGGCGGCTGTGCGGCGGGGGCTAGGCACCAACATTCTTCGTCACTAAGGCGCATTGAGGCAGACATGACTTCTCGGTTTTCCCCCTCCCCTGTAGTTCTGACATCGAGCCTTTTTTCGATCCTTTTTATTGGAAGCCTTACCGTTCTTGGTCTCTATGCCAGTCCAGCCCTTAGTGCACAGTCAAACGCTGAGACCAGGCCAGGAGTCATTCAGTTTGTCTCCAGCAAGAACAGCCGGGTTGTCTTCCAGCAGGCCCAAGACATTCCCATGATCGACCTTGCCATCGAAATTGACGCCGGGCGCCGTTGGGATCCCGAAGGCCTTGAAGGCCTGGCAGACCTTACGTCGCAACTTGTTATGACAGGCGTGCGGTCTCAGGACAATCGGCCCGCTCTAAGCGAGTCGGAAATCGGTGAGGTATGGGCAGACCTTGCCATTGAGCAGTCCGTTAGTACCTCGCGCGACCGCGTAAGCCTGCGGTTTCGCTTTCTTTCAGACCCTAAGGTGCGTGATGCAGCCCTAGCGCTCATTGCCCGCGTTCTTGCGGAGCCTTCAATCGCTGAGTCTGTCTTTGAACGTGAACGCGCAAGCAGTGCAGCGGGTTTCAAGGAATCTTTGGCCCGACCGCAGACACTGGCAACCCGAGCCCTTTGGCAGGCCATGTATCCAGGCCATCCTTACGGTGCGCTCGTGTCTGAGGCCTCGTTAAACGCCCTGTCACGCGATCAACTCGTAGCCTTTCATGGTTTCTACTGGAAGCCCGAGCGTATGAGCCTTGCCATTGTCGGCGACCTGCGTCTTGCCGAGGCCAAGCAGCTGGTGGAAAGGGTGCAGGGTCTTATGGATGCAGGCACATCGGAGCGCGATAAGACCCTTGCTGCCTTGACCAACTTCCGCTCAAGTCTTGGGCCTGCACCTAAGCCGCCGCTTTCTGGGCAGGCTATTCGTATTGAACATCCTGCAAGTCAGGCCCATATCTGGATGGGCCTTCCCGTTCTTGCTCGCCACGAGGTTGACGACTACTTTCCTTTGCTTGTGGCAAACCATATTCTTGGCGGGGGTGGTTTTGTCTCGCGCCTCACCAAGGAGATTCGTGAGAAGCGCGGCATGGCCTACAGTGTCTTTTCTGCCGTTCAGCCCTTGGCGCAGACCGGCCCTTTCTTTCTTGGGCTGCAAACGCAGCGCGACCAAGCCGCCGAGGCCCTTAAGGTGGTGAACGAGACGCTCACCGACTTCATTTCAAAAGGTCCCACCGAAGAGGAACTGGCTGCCGCAAAAAAGAACCTTATTGGAGGTTTTGCCCTTCGGCTCGACAGTAATCGCAAGCTCATTGATAACCTGGCTGCGATTCAGTTCTACAGGCTGCCAGCCAACTACCTTGAGACCTGGACAGATCGTATTGAACTTGTCACGCAAGAAGATATTCAAAACGTGCTTAACCAGCGGTTTGGCGGCCGAGGCATGGCAACGGTCATCGTGGCGGGTTCACCCAGCCCCAGCCCCTAGTAGGCTCAAGGGCTGACGTCTGACATGGGGCAGGTACGCATTATTGGGGGGCAGTGGCGCCGCAGGACCCTGCAGGTGCTCGACCGTCCGGAACTTCGTCCAACCCCCGACCGTGCCCGCGAGACGGTGTTTAACTGGCTCGAGTCCTGGCTTCCCTATCAATGGTCAGACACGCATGTGCTTGATGCCTTCGCCGGATCAGGTGCCCTTGGCATTGAGTCCGCTTCCCGGGGCGCCCGTCAGGTTGTCCTAGTGGAGTCCGATCGGACTGCGGTTCAGTGCATTCAGAGTGCTATTCATGTGCTTGATGCCGCCGACATTCTTAAGCTCTTTCATGCCAGTTTCTTTGCGCTTGCGAAGAGTGGGTCAGATGGGCCACTTGGCGGGCCTTTTGATCTTGTTTTTCTTGACCCCCCCTTCAAGGACAACAGCCATACTCAGGCCCTCAGCCTAATTCGCCCCTTATTAACCCCAGAGGCCTTGGTCGTTATGGAGTCCCCTCGGGCCTGGCCCAGTGGCGTGGAAGAATCAGAGGCTGAACGATGGCAATGCCACAGACAGGCAAGTGCGGGGCAGTCGCACCAGTGCCTTTTAAGCCAGGTACTCTAAGAAAATTGACTTAGCTACGGTCTAGCCGGTTTTGGTTCGGAGCAATTCGGGGCGGCCCTGTTGATCAAGCTTCCGGACCAGCCATTCTTCGACCGATGGAAAGACAAACTTGCTTACATCGCCGCCAAGCATGGCGATTTCACGAACAATGGATCCAGAAATGAACTGATACTGATCCGAGGGCGTAAGAAACATGGTCTCCACGTCCGGCAGAAGGTAGCGGTTCATCCCGGCAAGCTGAAATTCGTATTCAAAGTCGGACACCGCGCGAAGACCCCGAATAATGACTTTCGCATCGTGGTCACGCACGAAGTCCTTTAGCAGGCCCTGGAAACCATGAACCGTCACATTCGGGTAATGGCCAAGAATCTCTTTGGCTATTTGCACACGTTCAGAAAGCGAGAAGAAAGGGCGCTTAGACCGGCTGTCGGCCACACCCACTACAAGATGATCGAATAGCCGAGAGGCTCGACGCACAAGGTCTTCGTGGCCTCGGGTCAGGGGGTCAAACGTTCCTGGATAGACGGCGGTTGTCATGCTTTCCGCTCCTTTCCTGTGCTCATAGGGTGGACCAGTCTAACTCGGGATAACCCGCAGGTCCAGTGGGCCCGGCTTGTGGCTTAGTCAGGCCGCGAGCAAGTAATGGTCCGCCAAAAGAAAGGCGAACAGCAATGCCAGGTAATTGATTGAATAGCGGAAGGTTTTTCTTGCAAGGGCCTCGGAATACTGCCTGTAGAGACTGTACGAAAGAAGACCAAACCAGCCTCCTAGGACAAGGGCCGAGACCAGATAGACCCAGCCTGCCATACCCATGGCCACAGGTAAAAGGGTGGTTGCAACCAGAAGGAGCGTGTAGAGCAGAATTTGCAGTCGCGTGAACTCGGAGCCGTGGGTAACCGGCAGCATGGGCAGGCCCGAGCGCTTGTAGTCATCGACCCGGTAAAGTGCAAGTGCCCAAAAATGCGGCGGCGTCCAGACAAAAATAATAAGAAACAACACCCAGGCCTCGGGCGGTGCCTGGTTGGCCACAGCCGCCCAGCCTAATACAGGTGGCATAGCACCCGAGGCACCTCCAATAACAATGTTTTGAGGCGTAAGAGGCTTGAGCAGCAGGGTGTAAACAATGGCATAGCCCACGAATGTAGCAAGCGTAAGCCAGGCCGTAAGGGCATTCACCCAGGTAAAGAGGATGAATAGCCCTAGACCTCCGAGTAGCCCTGAGAAGACGAAAACCTGTGCGACAGTGAGGGTTCCCGCGGGCAGGGGGCGCCATGAGGTTCTGGCCATTTTTGCGTCAATATGACTTTCGACCAGGCAGTTCACAGCCGCCGCGGCGCCAGCTACAAGCCCAATGCCCAGGGTGGCGAGCAATACAAGGCTTAAGGCGGGAAGCTCGGTCTGCGCCAGCAGCATGCCAATCACGGCACAAAAAAGAATGAGCGCGTTAACCCGCGGTTTGGTAAGCACGTAATACTGCTTAAGCAGTGAGCCGGGGGAAGAGGGCGCAGATAGCGTTGTCATGCGTCAGTTATTTAGCGAGGCGTTTGCCCTTTGCTGTTCCTTTTTATTTTCGAGGCCCTACTAGCCAATACGAGAGGCTTTTAGTAACCGAATAATGTCTTTTTTCATTTTCGCAGGATCTGGGTCCTTAGGAAAACGCATCATTAAATTTCCTAGGGGATCCACGAGCCAGAAACTTGTCTCGGAGCTCAAGGGGTTGAGTGAATGGCTGGGTCCAGTGGCCTCTGGGGAGCCGGAGGACGGCATCCCAAGCGGCGGCGACTGCCAAACAGCCTGCAAGCTGTCAGAGCTCACTCCGAGAGCCCAGGTTCCTTCGTAATCTGCCATAGCGGCCTGATCGGGGCGGCGGTTGTCAGTAACGAGCCAGAGGCGCTCGACGCGATCACGATCGCGCCCAGTGGTTAGACGCACCTGCCGCATGACCCAAAGCGCCTTTTGGCAGTCTTGACCACAGTCGGAAGAGCCCACCCGCACAATGAGCCAACGGCCCCGGAAATCTTGTAGGTCATCAAGCTTTGCCCTTGGATCCGAAGCATCCAGATTACGCAGGACATCAAGAAAACCCGACTCCGATTCGGGCCGAATGAGAGTCCGCAGCTGCAGTTGGCTGAGGTCACGTTGCGGCTGAATGAGCTCGCCGTAGTTCGTGCGTTCGTCCGGTCGAATGCCGTAATAGAACAAATAAGAAAGCACCACGGGGGCAATGCAAACGGCCACAATGAGCCAAAGTGTTAGTCGAGACCTCATGCTGTCCTTTGATTGGGCATTGTTATTCGAGCTCAAGCGACTGGGTTCGCCGGCTTAGTTTCCAGGCAAAGAATAGCGCGACCAGGGTAAGCAATACCCACTGAAAGGCATACCCGTAATGCTTGGCTATATCGTCTTGTACGATTTTCGGCGGCTGCTGAATAAGGCCATCCTTTGAGAGGCTCGTCCTCCAAAAAATGGCAGGCCAAACCCTTAGCTGCTCACCGGGAAGCAACCGGGAGAGCAGTTCATGGGCTGCCTGGGAGTCAAAGTTTTGCCACAGCGATCCTTGTCGTAAGACTTCCGAATTGTCGGTAAGCTCAACCCGCCGCATCAGGCTCTGATGCGCGACCACCTCAAAGCCTTCTTGCAAGGCGGCCTGCACCGGGGAATGCACCGCTGCCTGAATGAAGGGCTCTGCGGCCGGCCCCTGACTGCCCGGGAGTTTCGGCGCCCAGCCTCGATTCACCCAGGCAATGGAACCATCTTCAAGGCGTACCGGCGACATAACATGCACACCTGCCCGGCCGTTTAGCGCGCGGTTATCAAGGAAAATTTGGCCGCCAGCAATCCATTGTCCGCCTTGAAGCCAGTAGGTCTTCTGGTCAAGTGCCTGGGCAGACTCTTCTTGCGACCAGGGCCGCGCAGCGCTTCCGAGCGCGGGCGGCCTGGCTGCCCCAGTGGTTGTCCCGTTCTGAGTTGCGCGCGCAAGCTGCTGTTCTTTAAAGGCAGCCCTGCTGAGCTGCCAGTAGGTAAGGCCTAGCCCAAGCATGGCAAGGCCAATACAAAACAGAGCCGCTGGGTTTAGCCGATAATGGGTCATATGAAGATTTACGTTGCAATTGCGTTTGCGCTCATCATTGCCAGCCTGGGGTCCGCACTTTTTTACCTAATGCGTGACAAGGGTCAAAGTAACAACACGGTGAAGGCCCTTGCCATTCGGGTTGGCCTCTCGATCGCGTTGTTCATCTCGCTATTAATTGCCCACTGGCTGGGCTGGATTGAAACAACAGGTTTTCGTTACTAGGCGTTTGTAAAGCAAACTGAAGAAGAAGTTGAAACCTTTGCTCCAACTCCCCCCAGTCAATCGAATCGATACGACTCGGACTCTGAGCCTTTACAGCCAGTAAACCACCACGTAAAGACCAAGCCAGACCACATCCACGAAGTGCCAGTACCAGGCGGCACCCTCGAAGGCAAAATGACTATCAGGCTTAAAGTGGCCCTTCAATACACGAAACCAGACGACAAGAAGCATCAAAGCACCAACAGTAACGTGAAAGCCATGAAAGCCGGTAAGCATAAAAAACGTTGAACCAAATATGCCCGAGGAAAGTTTGAGATTCAGGTCCTGGTAGGCGTGCATGTACTCATAGGCCTGGAAGCCCAAAAACACGAT
>JALRJP010000081.1 GCA_023261135.1 Burkholderiaceae bacterium
CACTTCGATGTCATGCGTCCCTCGATTGTGGCGGGGCTTTTACGCGTTGCATGCGACAACCAGACACGACAAGAGCATCGTATTCGTCTTTTCGAAATCGGTCGGGTCTTTCGGCGCTGGCAAGACCTTGATGCGGACAACTGGTCGGTCCCTGGGGTCCATCAACCTCAGAAGCTAGCAGCTTTTGTTAGTGGCCCTGCCTTCCCTCGGCAGTGGTCGCTTGAAACCCGTCCCGCCGATTTTTACGACCTAAAGGGCGACTTGCAGCAGCTGGGCGTGCTTCAGGCGCTCGATTCTGTTCAGACGACTCCAGACCAGGCTTGGGCCTTATGTGTGCGAGCACTCGAGCCGGGAGAAGCCGCGGCAAGCTATGCCTTTTTGCATCCGGGACGTGCCGCACTTTTAATGAATGCGCAGAGTCGGGTCTGCGGCTGGTTTGGTGAATTGCATCCCAGCCTACTGGCGGAGTTGGAGCTTCCCCCGGGGAGCCTTGCCCTTGAACTCGAGCTTTATCCTCTCGTACAGCGACCCTCGCCGTCGGTAATTGCACCCTCGAAGTTCCCAAGCATGGAGCGTGACCTTGCCTTTATTCTGCCCAAAGGCGTGCCTTTGAGTCAGGTCACACGGTCCATTGAGTCTTTAAAAGCCCAGTCAAAACAATACGATAAGCTTGTTAACTTCATGTTATTTGATCAATACACCGGGCAGGGTATAAATTCTGATGAAAAAAGTCTTGCTTTCAGGTTCTTATTTCAAGATACTGAGAAAACACTTGAAGATCAGGACGTCGACCAGCTGCTTGGAGAAATCACCAACAGGGTGATTCAGGATTGCCAGGCGCGTCTCAGGGGAGCCTCGTAAAGCGTGTTAACCGAATCTGAAGCCCACTTAGCCTACAGCAGCCCCGGCAATGCCGGGGAATCCGACGCGGCGGCGCTAACCAAGGCGGAAATGGCTGACATCCTCTTCGATCAGGTGGGTCTGAACAAGCGTGAATCCAAGGAAATGGTCGATGCCTTTTTCGATGAGCTTCGTGCATGCCTTGTTCGGGGCGAAATGGTGAAGCTTTCCGGTTTTGGCAATTTTCAGCTGCGCGACAAGCCCTCAAGGCCGGGACGCAACCCAAAGACCGGAGAGTCCATTCCCATCTCGGCAAGACGTGTGGTGACTTTTCATGCCAGTCAAAAGCTTAAGGCTGTGGTTCAGGCCCCTGCGGGCGGCCTACTGCGCGATGGCGCAGGCGGTTCAGGCTCAGACTCGGCTGATAGCCTTTAAGCGGGCGTTTCAGTTTCGGCATGTCCGACATTACCCTTCCAACGATTCCGTCCAAGCGCTATTTCACGATTGGCGAAGTCAGCGAGCTCTGCAATGTGAAACCTCATGTACTGAGGTATTGGGAGCAAGAATTTTCGCAACTCCGCCCTGTTAAGCGCCGGGGTAACCGACGCTATTACCAGCATCACGAAGTGATGCTTATTCGCCGCATACGAGAACTGCTTTATGAGGAGGGTTTCACCATAAACGGGGCGCGTTCAAGACTGACCGAGCTTAACCGGGTAACCAGTCTTGATGCGCTTTCGGCCATCACCCCGGTGGGTGCGTCTGCTGATGCTCGCGTCGCGAACTTTACCTCAACAAAGAATCTAGACCCCTTGAATCAACGCCTGGGGTCAACCAATGCTAAAGCAGGTCTCTCAGACCAATCCTCTAGCACAGCCCTCTCAACTGCCGCTCGGCTCGAAATTGCAGAAGTGCTTCGCATTCTGAAGGGCTAACTTCAGCCGCTACAGCTGTCCTGTGGAACTCGCCTTGACGAGCTGCCCAAACGAGGCCACCGGCGAGGCCACCGGCCAACTTTCACAAGACGTATTTGCTACAATCTCAAGCTTCGGTCGGGGCGTAGCGCAGCCTGGTAGCGCACTTGCATGGGGTGCAAGGGGTCGGATGTTCGAATCATCTCGCCCCGACCAATATCTGGGAGCAAAAAATGGCAGATGTCGTTCTGACAGAAGTCCACGGCAAAGTTGGACTGATTACCATTAACCGGCCCGAGGCCCTTAATGCCCTCAACAACGACGTCATGGACGGCATTGCGAATGCCATTGAAACCTTCGAGGCCAACGATCACATTGCATGCATCGTTCTTACCGGCAACGAGAAGGCCTTTGCTGCAGGTGCCGACATTGCCTACATGAAGGACTTTAACTACGTCCAGAATTACAAGTCGAACTTCATCACCCGCAACTGGGAAACGATCCGCACCATCCGCAAGCCCGTGATCGCAGCGGTAGCCGGTTTTGCCCTGGGCGGAGGCTGCGAGCTGGCCATGATGTGCGACTTCATCATCGCCGCCGACAACGCCAAATTCGGCCAGCCTGAAATCAAGCTGGGCATTCTTCCTGGGGCTGGGGGAACACAGCGCCTTCCTCGCGCAGTGGGCAAGGCTAAGGCCATGGACCTCTGCCTTACAGCACGCATGATGGATGCACAAGAGGCCGAGCGCGCAGGTCTTGTTGCTCGTATCTTTCCGGCTGACCAGCTTATGGCGGAAACGCTTAAGGCAGCCGCCACCATGGCGGAGTTTTCGTTGCCTGTTCTTATGATGGTAAAAGAGTCCGTGAACCAGTCCTTTGAGTCCAGCCTTAGTCAGGGCGTGCAGTTTGAACGCCGGCTCTTTCACTCGGTATTTGCGCTGGAAGATCAGAAGGAGGGCATGGCTGCCTTCGTGGAAAAGCGTAAGCCCGCCTTTAAGAATCAGTAGTGAATTCGTCGCTTCGTAGGTTCAAAACCTACGGCCAATCGTTTGATTAGAGGCTGATTAGTGAAGATGTTGCGTGGGTGACTCTCCATCCTCGGGCAGTTCGGCGTGAACCATCTCGCCCTCTAGGTTGGGGTACATGGGGGCACCGCAGTCTTCGCAGTATTCCATGGGCATGCGCTGCCTTAGAACCTCAATTCTCTGGACCCCCGACTCTTTAAGCACGGTTTCTATTTCTTCAACGACATCGCTCATCTCGTCCTCGGGCCCAAGCAATGGCCAGACGACGCCATGAATGACCTCCTCTTCGCTGTGGGTTATGAAACCAATTCGATACTCTTCAAGCTGCCTGTTGTAACAGCCGCCAATGACTGCAATCAGCATGTTCGGGGCAATACCAAGACTGGTTGAAAGAAAAGCAACCGAAGCCGTCACGGAAAAGGGCCGTGCCGCACGGTCGGCATCACGACAGGCCACGTAATACGCTCTAGGCAGCATGGGCTCAAAACCACAGGCTGGAAGCAGATGGGTCAGGCTTTCATTGGCAGACTTCCTCCAGGCGGCAAGTACATCATCACGGCTCAGCATGCCCTCTTGCCATAGAAACAATGGCTCACCCTTCTTGACACTAGCAACACCAAGCAGATAGCGCTGATCGGCCAGGAACTGAGCTGTCTCACCAAGAGACTGCGTATTCACCTCGAAGACGCCAGAGGGAAGTGCCTTGGCAAGTTGATCACGCAGTTCGGCGGTTTCACCAAAACTAGAGGGCAGCTGATCGGGTGAGAAAAAGTAGTTCGCTACGGCAAGGTCTACACCTTCGCAGAAAACCTCTTCAGCAAGCGACTTCTTAAGGCTCTGAATCACGGGCTCGCTAAGCAGTCGTGTGGGTAGAGGCATACGCGACCAGGCGAGAACGGGTGCTGCAAAAAGTAGCAGGTCGCGTTCGCCCTCGTTGGTCTGAACCTCGGAGGATTCCACGCGTCCCTCAATGGCGTCGGCAAGTTCCTCATAGGCGCGAGACTCGCGATCGGCAAGCCTATCGAGTGCAGCATTCAAGGAGCCCTCATCGCCTGTCGCAAGTAAGGCATCGATCTCACTATCGAGCCTTGTCTCCCAAAACCTATCCTCGGCCCGGCTACCCGACTGAGCAAGGCCTTCAGAGAGTTGAATAAGGCTGTCGGCCTCGCGAGAGGCCCTGCCACGACGGGATGAGGGGGAGGTCTTCATGCGGCCATTAGCTCGCGTAGGACATAAGGAAGGATACCTCCGTGGCGGAAGTAGTCCACCTCAATGGGCGTATCAATACGACACAAGAGGGTGACCTTGAACGCCTCGCCGTTCTTACGTGTTACCGAGAGCACGAGATCTTGCTGCGGTGCTAGATTGGTTGGAATATCAAGATCGAAGGTCTCGGTACCATCAAGGCCATGACTCTGGGCCGACTCACCCGCCTTGAACTGCAAGGGCAGCACACCCATGCCCACTAAATTGGAGCGGTGAATTCGTTCAAACGAACGCGCAACCACGGCGCGAACACCCAGCAGCTGCGTGCCCTTTGCTGCCCAGTCACGTGACGAGCCGGTGCCGTATTCTTCGCCACCAAAAACAATGGTGGGTGTTCCTTGGGCTTGGTAGGCCATGGCGGCGTCGTAGATAAAGACCTTCTCACCACTGGGCTGCATAAGTGTTAGGCCACCTTCTTCACGGGTTCCGTCAGCCTTAGCAGGCAACATCAGGTTCTTGATACGCACGTTGGCAAAGGTGCCACGCATCATAACGTCGTGGTTTCCACGACGCGAACCGTAGCTGTTGAAGTCCGCCTTGACCACACCGTTTTCAGTAAGGTAACGGCCGCCGGGTGACGCTTCTTTAATAGAACCAGCTGGCGAGATATGGTCGGTGGTCACCGAGTCACCCAGTATGGCCAGTGCGCGAGCCCCCTTTATGCTAGTGGTTGCAGAAGGTGACATGGAGAAGCCATCGAAGAAAGGAGGGCGGGCAATATAAGTGGACTTTGGCCAGTCGTAGACCTGACCGGTGACACCCTTGATGTTGTTCCACAAGTGATGGTCTTTGGTGAGGTCACCATACAAACTACGGAAGGTTTCAGGGTCGCGCGCATAGCCCATAACAGCGGCAACCTCTTGGCTTGAGGGCCAGACGTCTTTTAAGAAGACCGGACCGTCCTTGCCCTGACCGAGGGGCTGGGCTGCAAGGTCCACTTGAACACTACCTGCAATGGCATAGGCCACGACCAGCGGAGGCGAGGCTAAGAAATTCGCGCGCAGGTTGGGGTGAATACGTGCCTCAAAGTTACGATTGCCCGAGAGTACAGCAGCACAGACCAGATCGTTGCTCACAATGGCTTCGTTGAACTCTGCAGGAAGATCGCCGGCATTACCGATGCAGGTGGTGCAGCCGTAGGCCGCTACGCTAAAGCCAAGCTTCTCAAGATAGGGGAGAAGGCCTGCCTTGGTGAGGTAGTCGGTGACGACCCGACTTCCGGGGGCAAGCGAGGTTTTAATACGTGAATGAACGGTCAGGCCTTTCTCAACGGCCTTTTTGGCAAGTATGCCTGCAGCAAGCAAGACGCCGGGGTTTGACGTATTCGTACACGATGTAATTGCGGCAATAAGAACATCCCCATGACCGAGGTCAGTGGCACCAGCCTGAACACGTTTTCCAAGTTCAGCAGCAGGCTTTGCAAATCCGTTGTCAGCAACAGGCTTGCTGAAAAGATCGGCAAACGCAGACTTCATGGCGTTGAGCTCGATGCGGTCTTGAGGGCGCTTCGGACCCGCCAAGGAGGGACGAATAGTCGAAAGGTCGAGTGAGAGCACCTTGGTGTAATGAATATCACCCGCCTTAGGCATGCCAAACAAGCCCTGCGCCTTAAAGTAAGCCTCAAAGGCGTCGACCTCATCGGGCGAACGACCTGTGGCCTTCATGAAGTCAACCGTGGTGTCATCAACAGGGAAGAAGCCCATGGTTGCGCCATACTCAGGCGCCATGTTGGCAATCGTAGCGCGATCCGGCAAGGCAAGGCTGCCTGTGCCCTCGCCAAAGAACTCGACAAACTTGCCGACAACCTTCTCTCGACGAAGCATTTCGGTAATGGTAAGAACCAGGTCGGTGGCCGTTGTACCCTCGGGCAGTCGACCGGTAAGGTTTACACCAATGACATCGGGGGTTAGGAAGTAAAGGGGCTGGCCCAGCATGGCGGCCTCGGCCTCAATGCCACCCACACCCCAGCCTACAACGCCAATTCCGTTAATCATGGTGGTGTGACTGTCGGTACCCACGAGCGTATCAGGGAAGCAGACACCATTGCGCTGGTGCACGCCACGCGCCAGGTATTCCAGGTTTACTTGGTGAACAATGCCGATTCCTGGTGGTACGACTTTAAAAGTATCAAAGGCCTGCATGCCCCACTTCATAAACTGATAACGCTCTTCATTGCGCTGGAACTCCAGCTTCATATTGAGATCAAGTGAATCTTTCTGACCAAAATGATCGATCATGACCGAATGGTCCACAACCAGATCAACAGGCACCAAGGGCTCGATGCGCTTAGGATCTTTGCCGAGGTCCTTGGCAACATTACGCATAGCGGCAAGGTCCGCAAGCAGCGGCACACCGGTGAAGTCTTGCAGCACAACGCGGGCAAGAACGAATGGAATCTCATCAACGCGCTCAGCCGTTGGGGCCCAGTTAGCTAACTGCCGCACGTGCTCCTCGGTGACTTTTTTTCCATCGCAATTTCGGAGCACCGACTCAAGAACAATACGGATTGAAACAGGCAACTTCGAAATAGGTCCGAGCCCTGCGGCCTCAAGCGCTGCAAGGCTGTAAAACGAGAGGGGCTGACCCTTGTTTGTTTTGAAGGTCTGCAACGTATTGTGTAGGTTATGCGACATAGAAAACTCCCCGATAAGACATCAATAAGAAAAAGTTCTAGCTTTGAAAAAATGCTGCCTGCGCCTCTTGAGGTAAGTCTAGGTGCATGGCATGGGCTTTCAGCAATAAACCCCAAAAGTATCTGTAGCTTGCCCGATCGTGCAGCTCGGAATCAAAGGCTATGGGGCCCCACTGAGCCGCCTGTGCAGCAAGAAGAAGTGCACTTGCCTTTGCAATTTCCTCGGCCCGCGGTGCGTAGGCCTTCAGAATGGGAGCAACCTGGTCGGGGTGAATGCTCCACATACGGCCAAAGCCAAGCCAGCGCGCCTGCTCGGCATCGGCTTGTGTCTGCACAATGTTGTTGTAGTCCACCGTTGGGTTATGGGTCGGAATCTTTCCGTAGGCATGACAGGCTGCGGCAATTTCAAGTTTGGCCCGTCGAAGCAGAGGATGTTCAAACTGCCCTGGGCTCTTCATGGCGGCCGCAGGTATAGCCCCACCATGCGCACTGGTGAAATCCATCTGACCAAACGACACAAACCGGACCTCTGGCAGGGCAGCAATGGAGAAGACATCGCGAACAGCACCATGAGTTTCGATCAGAATTTGAACGCTGGGCACGGCCTTATTTCCAGCACGAAAGACCTGAGCCGCCATTTGAATAGAGGCTTGAGCCTGTTCAAGGCTCTCTGCTTTGGGAATGGTTAAGTAGGCAAGCGGTGCGGCAAGATCAAAAGCCAGACAGTGCAGGTCGTCTGCGAAGGCTGGGTGGTCGTAGGGGTGCACACGACAGCCAATACGATGGCTTTGGCCCGGTTGAAAAGAAGGGTGCTGATTAACAAAAGTGACAAGCTCACGCACCGCCTGTGCCTCGGCACCCGCGGGCGCGCCATCTTCGAGGTCCATGGTGACGTCAAAGTCGAAACCCCGGGCGGCCTGAAGATCAAGTGCTTTTTGAAGTTTGCGCAGATCGCCCGCGTAATGCTCACAGCTTGGGACAAGCCAATGGTCGTCAGCCCCCGTCGATCGCAAAACCTCTCGCGGGTGAAGAGGCGTTGTCACTGCCCTAGCTCAGCAGGTGCTTAACACCGTCCTGCTCTTCAAGCAGTTCCTGAAGGGTAAGCGTCATACGCTCGCGCGAGAAGGCATCAATTTCAAGGCCCTTGACCATCTCGTACTTGCCGTTGGCACAGGTGCAAGGAAACCCGTAGATAACATCTTCGGGTATGTCGTACTCACCGTTTGACGCAATGCCCATGGTGACCCACTTGCCATTTGT
>JALRJP010000082.1 GCA_023261135.1 Burkholderiaceae bacterium
GGTGGTTTACGAGCCTTCCCTTTGGAACCATCACGACAGCAGTGGGCGGCATGCGGCCTTCTACAAAGATTGTTTGGCCGAGTTTCGCTTGGAGTGTCAAAAGGCTGGCCTGCGACTATTACTTGCGTCTGGGGAAATGCCCGATTTACTCCAACGACTTCGCGAGATTCTGGGCTCCTTTTGTCTTCATAGTCACGAGGAGACGGGCAACTGGCAAAGCTATGCCCGCGACCGTCGGGTTCGGGCCTGGTGCCGAGCCACCCAGACGCCTTGGTTTGAGCAGCCTCAGAACAATGTCGTAAGACGTCTAAAGACTCGGGATGCATGGCAGAAGATCTGGGCCGAGCGCATGCAGATGGCCTGCCTGGAGCTGCCGCATTTCAAGCCACTACCCTGCGCTTGCATTGGTGGCTTACAAGGTTTACCGGACTGCTTTCAGCAGGATGAGCTATTGCCATGGAAGACTCTCGCTCAGCAAGATGATTGCGCGGGCCGCTTACAAGGCGGGCGTCTTGCAGGCCTGAGATATCTAGGCGAGTTTCTCGCGGGCCGCGGTCTTTATTACCGCTCAGAGATGAGCAGCCCCCTGACTGCAGAGACATCATGCTCAAGAATTTCGCCTTATTTGACTTGGGGTGTGCTTTCAATACGAGAGGTCGTTCAGGCGGCTTGGTCGGCGTCGAAAAACTGGCGCCATGATGAGCAGAATCCTAATCGCTCTCCCATGCTCCTTAGCCTACGTAGTTTCGAGAGTCGGCTGCACTGGCGGTGTCACTTTATTCAGAAGCTTGAGTCGGAGCCCGAAATTGAATTTCGGTGCCTGCACTCCTTCACGCGGGGACTGCGCAACGAGGGTAATTTGGATCATGATCAGCAAAGGCTTTTTAAGGCCTGGGCAGAAGGTCTAACGGGACTGCCGCTGGTTGATGCCTGCATGCGCTATTTAAAACATCACGGCTGGATTAACTTTCGAATGCGGGCCATGCTTATTTCCTTTGCAAGTCAGCATTTATGGCTTCACTGGCGTGAGACGGGTAGGCACCTTGCAAGGTACTTCGTTGATTATGAGCCGGGCATTCATTGGCCCCAGATACAAATGCAAAGTGGCACAACAGGCATTAATACGATTCGTATCTATAACCCGGTTAAGCAAGCGCTCGATCAAGATCCGCAGCAGGTCTTTGTTCAACAGTGGGTTCCAGAGCTTCAGGCAGGCTCGTATCCGAATCCTATTGTCGATCATGCAAAGGCTGCGCGTGATGCTCGAGAAAAACTTTGGTCATTGCGAAAAAGCGCTCAGGCAACCGAAGAGGCAAGACTCGTTTTCGACAAGCATGGCAGTCGTAAGCGTTCATCAGAACGCAGGCCAAGCTCGGTAAAACGCCCTACTAAGAAGGACGACTCATTACAGACTGAGTTCGATTTTTAACTGTCAGAATCACTAGCACTCGCGGCAGGGGGCTGCTATTACCCTCAGAAATCCGAAAGATTCTATTGCTTCAGGCAGGCCTCTTGCTTAAGGTTCTTTTCAAAACAATGAAGGGAGCGCTTATGAACTGGCAGCCTTACATTAAAGCAAGTTGGGATTTGGTTATGGAGGCCGAAGGACGCACAGAGATTTTTTTGCAAGACGACTTAGAGGCCTACCTGGTGCATATGATGGCCAGAAATTTCCGAAACTCAAACATGCCGCCCGATATCATTTGCCTAGAGTTTCCGAAGGCGCGAACGCAGGAGGATTACCTGCAAATTGGAGATAACTGCTTATTTGTCGATGCCTGGGACGTGAAGCGTGCCCGACTGGTTGCCCAAAACTATTATGAGCAGATGGGGCAGATTGCCTACAGCAGCGCGGCGATTGTTAGTCGCCCTGTTAATGAGCTCTACGAACGAGTGGCGCGCGAGTTTCGTCTTCTGAGTAGAGTGTTAAGGGGAATACGAGACCGGGCATTTACCACTTAGTGGGGTTCGCTTGACCTGCTCGTTTCTGCCGCCTTTAGGGCCTGTGCGCAAACGAATCCACTTGCCCATGCCCACTGAAAGTTGTGGCCTCCTAAGTGGCCGGTTACATCTAAACACTCACCAACGAAGTAAAGGCCCCTGTAGCGCTTTGCCATCATAGTTTGCGGATTAATTTCATAGGTATCGACGCCACCCAACATTACCTCTGCCTTCTTCCAGCCCAGGGTTCCAGCCGGCTTGACCTGCCAGTTCGTAAGGTAGTCAGTGACTCGGGCGCGATCTTTCTTACCAAGCTCGGCCCAGCGACGCTCACTAAGTCCAAGCCGATCTGAGAACGCCTGGGCGAGACGTTGTGGCATGAACTGGGCCAATAAGTTGTCAACTCGCTTGCCGCCATGACGTGACTCATCAAACCTTGCGCCAGTGTCTTGGCTAGCCAGCCAGTTAATGGAAATGGATTCGCCAGCCTGCCAATAGCTGCTTACCTGCAAGACGGCTGGACCGGAGAGGCCTTTGTGGGTGAAGAGAAGGTCTTCGGTGAAAATGCCTTGCCCATAGCTAATCTTGGTATTAGCCTCGCTTAGATCCGTGCGTTTTAATCGATCCGCATCCGCTTGCCCCGCCGTTATCTTGACCAACATGCTTAGGCCTGCAAGTGACTCTAAGCCTTGTTGGTCTTTTGGATCAAGAGCCAGTGGAACGAGGCCGGGTTGAACCGAAGTGACAGCAAAGCCCAGTTGACGCGCAAGTTCCAGCCCCCATGCGGAGGCTCCAATGGCCGGGACAGGAAGCCCTCCGGTTGCTACGACAAGTTGGTGCGCCTGGATGAAACCATTGGACGTCTGTAAGACCCAGAACCCAGACTCATTTGCAGCCTGATTAGAGTCCAGGTTGTGGTGTTTAAGTTCCTTTTCTATAAAGCTTGCCACTCCCGCATCGTGCGGGGCACGCACCGCTTGCACACTTAATGGGTGTTGAATGATCACCCCACCTTTGTGGCATTCGGCCATAAGCATTTCAACGATTGCCTTGGAGGACTCATTACAGAAAAGTTGGCCACGATGTTTCTCATGGAAGGCAATGCCGTACTTCTTAACGAGAGCGATGAAATGACTGGGCGAATACCTGTGAAGGACGTCGTCAACAAAGCCCGGGTTCTTGCAAAGAAAATGGGTGGGGTTCGTATGAAGATTCGTAAAATTGCATCGGCCTCCGCCGCTAATTCGAATCTTTTCTCCCAGGACGCTGGCATGGTCGATGACAAGTACTCGAAGCCCGCGTTGACCTGCTACGCCTGCACAAAAAAGCCCAGCAGCTCCTGCGCCAACCACCACGACATCCCATGGTGCACATTGATTCATGATTCGTCTGGTTTAACCTTATATTTACGCCGAACGCCGATGCATTGGGAAATAAAGCAATCGGTAGGGGCGTTGGCCCGCACGTTGTCGACTTCGTTAGGATAATAGAGCATGAACACAACTGGCACCCTCACTGAAACATCGAACCTCAGCCAGTGGCTGGGGCGTCAAGAAAGTCATAGGGACAGGCTTGCCGTTTTCCCTGCCAATGCCCTTGCCGCAACTCTTAACCAGGATTCTGTTTTTGCCCAGGGCGATGTTTTGCCAGCACTTTGGCATTGGCTTTACTTCCTCCCACATACAAAGCAGTCTGAATTGGGACCTGATGGCCATGCCCATCGAGGCGGGTTCCTCCCCCCGGTGTCTCTTCCCCGAAGAATGTGGGCGGGGGGAGACTTGCATTGGCATCGTCCACTACGACTGGGTCAAGACGTCAAAAGGATCTCGACCATTCATGGTATTGAGCAAAAGCAAGGCAAGTCGGGTGAGCTTGTTTTTGTGAAAGTCTTGCATGAGATCTCGGACGATGAAGGGGTCGCCATGCAAGAAATTCACAACATTGTTTATCGTAGCCAAGCATCAACGGGAGGCGCGAGCCAAGGTTCGGGGCTCGTTCAGGCCGAATACCCCGCGCAGTTTAGTCGTCGCCTCGTACCCGACAGCGTTCTTCTTTTTAGGTATTCCGCCCTTACATTTAATGGGCATCGCATTCATTACGACCATCGCTACACCATAGAAGAGGAGGGTTACGAGGGCCTGATTGTTCACGGCCCTTTGGTGGCAACCCTACTTGCAGAGTTGCTGCGCGAGCACAAGCCCGGTGCGACGTGGCTATCGTTTACCTTTAAGGCATTGCTGCCCATGATTGAAGGCCAGCCCTTACGGCTATGTGGAAGGGCTCTTGATGAAAGTCGTTATGAGTTGTGGGCAGAAAATGATCGGGGGGCCATGACGATGACTGCTTCAGCCGTCATTCAAGACCTTTCGTCACTATAGAAATTTTCTGCTTTTTAGTTCTTTTGGAGAAAGACCTTGCAAGACATTCCTACCGCTGATGCCTATCAAGATATGCGTGAAGCCTTACGTGACCTCTGTGCCCAGTTTGACTCGAAGTACTGGCAGGCGGTGGACGAGGAGCGAGGCTACCCCGAGCGGTTTGTTGAGGCTTTGTCGCAGGCGGGTTGGCTTGCTGCGCTTATTCCAAGCGAATATGGAGGCTCGGGCCTTGGGCTTACCGAGGCCTCGGTCATCATGGAAGAAATAAACCGGTCTGGAGGTAATGCGGGCAGTTGCCATGGCCAGATGTACAACATGGGCACCATTCTGCGGCATGGTTCTGAGACACAGAAAAAGCTTTACCTTCCCCAAATTGCAAGTGGCTCGTTAAGACTTCAGAGTATGGCCGTTACAGAGCCCACCACCGGCACCGACACCACAAAGCTCAAAACAACCGCTGTAAAAAAGGGGGATCGGTATGTTGTGAATGGCCAGAAAGTCTGGATCTCACGAATTCAACACTCCGACCTCATGGTTCTTCTGGCTCGAACAACGCCCATTGACCAGGTGACCAAGAAAAGTGAAGGCATGAGCATTTTTCTGGTTGATATTCGCGAAGCCATGGGCAAGGGCATGGAGGTTCGGCCCATTCGGAACATGGTGAACCATGAGACCAATGAAGTCTTTTTTGATAACCTTGAGCTGCCCGCAGAGAACCTTATTGGTGAGGAGGGGCGTGGCTTTAAGTACATTCTTGACGGCCTTAATGCTGAGCGAGCATTAATAGCGGCCGAGTGCATAGGTGACGCTTACTGGTGCATAGACAAGGCTCGAACCTATGCCAACGACCGTGTTGTTTTCGGTCGGCCCATTGGCAAGAATCAAGGTGTTCAGTTTCCTATTGCCCAGGCCTATATTGAAACCGAGGCAGCGAACCTTATGCGCTTTAAGGCTTGCGAATTATTCGATGCTGGGAAGCTTTGTGGTGCCGAAGCCAATATGGCGAAGTATCTTGCCGCAAAGGCCTCGTTTGAAGCGGCAGACATCTGCCTACAAACTCACGGGGGATTTGGTTTTGCTTGCGAATACGATGTTGAACGAAAGTTTCGGGAGACCCGGCTTTATCAAGTGGCACCCATTTCCACCAACCTTATTTACTCGTATGTTGCCGAGCATCTTCTTGGTCTGCCACGCTCCTACGAATAGGCTTCTAAAGTGTGTGTTAGAGGGAAAGATCTTCTTTTGGAACCAGGCGACTGAGTTTTGATGCTTTTTCGATATCCCACAGTCTTACCAAAAGCCGACTCGTGGCGTCTTGGTTAATACGTTTTCCGTAGCCCGAGAGTCGGTGCATTTTTTCTTTAAGCTCTTCGCGGCTTAGTGTGTTGTCAGGGTCACCCTTGGGATCGTCCACCCGGCCCTCGTAGACGTTACCTTTTTGGGTTGTCACACTGACTTTCCCAATCCATTTTCTTGGGTAAGCTGAATCAACCTCGGGGTCAAGCATCATGGAGACCTTATTACGAAAGGCAATGGTCTCCTCGCTATTGAAGTAAGACTCAAATTCGGTAAGACCTGCAAATCCGTGGTGGGCCGCTAAGGCCAGTACGGTTCCCATGGAAAATTTACTTTGGTGAACGGTTTTTGGATTCGTGACTGGGCCAAGAACATCAAGTGCCCCTTGGTGAACGTGCGCAACCACCGCTTGAATGTCGGGAGGCTTCAACTGCTGCTCGTTTAAAACTTGAAGTAAAGCATCGACGGCGGGGTGAGTATGGCGGCACGAGGCATGGTATTTGAACGAGGTTTCCATAAGTGCCCAGCGCTCGCCGAGTCGATGGGTCAGTTTGTCTGGGTTGGAATCGGTTGACATGCCCTGGGCCATACCCTGTTTGCCTGTAAGAATGTCAAGTGCGCCGGTAAGACCCTTTTCAGCCATTAAAGCAGCCATAAGTCCTCCGCCACTTGCATGCGCTGTGTGAAGTTGCTTAGAGTCAGCCGCATCGCGCAGGAAAGCCCAGAGGCCTGCAGCCTGGGTTCCAGCCGACCCAAAGGCATGAAGCATTTGCAAGGGCGAAAGCTTCAAGAGATGCCCAACCGCTGCCGCAGCTGCCAGAGTTCCAGCCGTGGCTGTGGTGTGGAATGTTTTGTAGTGGGAGCGACCCAAAAACTCGCCGACACGAATACCCACCTCGTAGCCCGCCACACAGGCGGTTAGAAACTCACGGCCACTTGCGCCTGAGGCTTGCGCAATGGCAAGCGCAGGGGGAAAGACCACCGTGGCAGGATGCAGAACCGAGGCATTGTGAAGGTCGTCCTGTTCGACAACATGCGAAGCTGCGGCATTGGCCATGGCTGCGCAAAAAGGCGAGCTTGTTTCGATACCCCCAAGAACCTCGCTTGGCCCCGAGCCAGGGCCTTGAGCGAGCACCACTTCGCGTATGGCATTAACGGCCCTTGCGTTGTAACCGGCCAAGGCAGAGGCGGTCCAGTCAACAAAAAGATCTTCGCATCGCCGCAAGACAAGGTCGGGGACCTGGCTATGTTGCAACTGTGATGCAAACTGAGCAAGTGTGGCGGTTGGATTCAGCACTGCGCTGGGCGTCGAAGCATTCATAAGTTAAATAGCCTTGGCTGCGCGTAGCCGCTCAATGGTGGGTGTGTCAAAACCCAATTCTTTCAAAATGGCATTGGTATGTGCACCTACGTCGGGTATGCCTTCCATGCGCGGCTCGTAAGCCGTGCTGCGTCCAGGTGGTTTAAGCGCGGGCACTTGCCCTACGGGGGTCTCTACTGAAACCCACCTGTTTCGCGCCTTCAGCTGCTCGTGGTTCCAGAGGTCATGCATATCGTTCATATTGGCATTCGCAATGTCGGCGGCGTTGAGTTTTGCAGCCACCTCCGAGGCCGAGAGCTGGGAGAAGCCTGCCTCAATAAGGGCAGTAAGCTCTTGCCGGTTCTCGCTGCGTAGCGCGTTACTTTTAAAACGCTCATCGTCTGCAAGTTCAACATCCTCTAGAACCTTTTCACAAAAGGCCACCCATTCCCTGTCGTTCTGCAGGCCGAGCATCACACTTCGGCCATCGCCTGCTTTAAAAGGGCCGTAAGGGAAAATGGTGGAGTGCGAGGCGCCTGCTCGCTCGGGGGGCGGAGATTCTTTGTAGCTGTAGTAAAGGGGGTAGCCCATCCATTCGGCAAGTGACTCAAGCATACTGACATCAATGCCACTGCCATGACCTGTTTTTGCGCGAAGCAATA
>JALRJP010000083.1 GCA_023261135.1 Burkholderiaceae bacterium
AGTAACTATCCGACTTTCAGGGGCTTGTGTCAAACGAAAAGCTGTGTTTTCTCAAATGTTTCGCCGTGCTTAGTGATCATTAAATTTGGCAGGGTCTGGAACCCCTGGCGCGCTGAAAACGTCACGAATCACAAGAAAGTCCAGCGCTCGGCCCGAGGGTTCCGAGAAAAGGATGCGCACAGGCAGGTTCTGATCGGCCGCGTCGAGCCAGATTTCGATCTGACCCTCGCGATTTGATTGCATGCGCTCACTAACTAAACGAACCGCTGTCACCACAATGCCTCCGGGTAGAACAATATCCTCGGGAAGTTCGGCACGAAAACTTCCTTCAAAAAACCGGCGGCGGCCCGCAATCTTTACCTCTGTCATACCTCCATAGCGCAGGGACTCGGGATTTCGCTGACTCAACCAAGAAAGCTGAAAAATAATGCTGAGCCGGTCTTGAAAATCCTCGGGTAGAGGCTGAGGGTCTTGGCCTTGTTCCAAGACTGCGGTACCTCCCTCGGTATCAAAGCGGCTTTCAGAAAGCCCGCGAAACGGCGTCTGCTGACGGTAGATCTCGGGTCGAAGGCCCCGGTCATCAATACGTCCTGTGCTCTCAAAAACAACTGGCTCGCGAACAAAGATCGACGCCCAGCCCTCGGCCTTCGCCCAGAGTCGGAGTCGATAACGATCCGGGCTTGGAAATTCCACCCAAAGCTCACCCCGACCTAAAGGGTCACTATCAAGCGCATACCGTCCAAGATACGCCTGGACAGCAAGAATGCCCGAGACGGGCATTCGCGGTTCCTTACCCCGCAACCCCTCAAAACCTCGCGAGCCCTGCTCCTCAGGCGGGTCTGAGGAAGCGTCTGTGGCTGAAGTAAGAAGCGAATCCTCAGCCTCGGGGCTGGGCTCGGGTTGATTTGGCTCCTCCGCGGCGCGCATGGGTAGCACGGGTAGCTCGGGCGTCTGCAGCTTCGGTGGCTCGGGTTCCGGCAAAACAGCCGGCGGCTCGGGCGCTTTAGCCGCTAGCTCAACGGCAATCGATAAGGGGTTTGATGGCGGTGGGGTAAGCAGACTGAATGGGCTCAGGCTATAGAGCCATACAAGCAGCCCATGCAGAAACAAGGACAGGACCAGGATCCCGAGAAAGGGCTTCCGAAAGGGTCTCCGAAAAAAACGTTTCATCGAAAAGCGGCTCGCATTACACTGGCCCGAATGGACATGCCTAAAGACCCCTTCGGATTTCTAAAAACCGGCTGGCCCGGCTTTGCATCAGCGGGCGGCTCCATGGCCTCCATGGCCATGCCCACCTCCGACCCGGCAGAGCTTGAAAAACGCATTGCCGACCTAAAAACAGTTGAGCAATGGCTTGACTTTAACCTGACTCTGTTGCGCACAACCATTCAAGGCCTAGAGATTCAACGCGGAACTCTTCTTGCACTAAAAGCTTGGCAAAGCCAGGCGTCGGAGCAGGCCGATGCAGGCTCGAACAGCGACAGCTCACCGAATCCGTCTGCTGAAACCAACCTCTGGTGGAGCGCCATGCAGGACCAGTTTCAACAGCTTATGCAGGCCGCACAAAACCTTCAAACCGATGCTGTCTCGGCGGCAACTGCCATGACGCCCGGTAACGCTACTCAAGCCAGCGGGGGGGAAACGCCTTCTGAAAAAAGGTCCGCCACAAGAAAACGAAGACCAGCCTCAGCCTCAAAGGCTGTCAAGCGTTCTTAGTCGAGCCTGTGCCTCACGCAGAAGGGTTTCCTGTTGCTGAGGTTCCATGCGTTGCCAGTTTTTGACCATCATGGAGGTTCTTGGATTCGTCTTGAGCATCGCCTCATGGCGGGCGATGAAGGCCCAAAAAAACTGGGTGTAAGGGCAGGCCTGGTCACCTACTTTCTGGCTCGGCTTGTAGAAACAGCCTTCACAGTAGTTGCTCATCTTTTGAATGTAGGCACCGCTTGCAAGATAGGGCTTACTGGTAAAACGCGGGCCCGTGGCATAAAGGGCCATAGCGACCACATTCGGATGCTCAACCCAGTGCACCGCATCGACATAGACCGACAGAAACCAATCAGAGACTTCCTTAGGGTCAATCTCTGCAAGCAGTCCGAAAAGGCCAGTCACCATGAGCCGCTGAATATGGTGGGCATAGCCTAAAGCCAGGGTCTGTTCGATCACCTGCTTCTGGCAATTCATATGCGTCTGCCCAGTCCAGAACCACGAAGGAAGCGGCCTTGTTGCGCGAAGGTGATTCACCTCCAAGAGGCTGGGCATCTCAAGCCAATAAATACCTCGCATGTACTCACGCCAGCCAAGCACCTGGCGAATAAACCCCTCGGCGCTCTCGAGCCTTACCTTGCCCTGCCGGTAAGCCCTCTCGACATCGGAGACCATTTCCCGAGGTTCGAGCATGTGCAGGTTGAGGCTTGCGCCAATGGCCGAATGCCAGCCAATCGAAAGCCCGGTCCACATGGCATCTTGTGTTGGACCGAAATCATCGAGCCGCTCATCTAAGAACCGCCTCCAGGCCGCTCGGGCCTGCTCGGGCGTGACCGGCCAGGCAAAATCTTTAAGCTCGCCGGGATGGTTGGGATACCAACGTTCAACATCAGCGATGGCCTCGCGTGTCAGGCCGTCAGGCTCAACCCTGTAGGCCGAAGGAGGCTGACCTGGCCCCTTTTTGCCAAAAGGCTTGCGGTTATCGGCATCAAAATTCCACTGGCCCGCCTCGGGCTCTCCATTGACCTGCATAAGCACGGCGTGACGGCGGCGCTGTTCCCGGTAGAAAAGCTCCATCCGTAATTGACGCTTGCCCTTGGCCCATCTGGCAAAGTTCTCTGGGCTGCAGAAGAAATGAGGGTCTTCCTGCTCTACAAGCTGCAGCCCAGGCCTGCCCTCTAAGGCCTTGCGCAAAGACTGCTGTAGCCGGTAGTCGCCGGGCCTTAACAACTGCAGCCTTATTTCAGGCCACTGGTCTTGCCGAGCTTGAAGAAACCGAAGCAGCCTTCCCGCAAGCGAAGGCTGGTCCTCAAAGCCAGGCTCGTCTGTGCGGATGTAATAAACCGTGTGACCCTGGGCACGCCAACGCTCGCATGCGTGGCGCATTGCCGATAAGAAAAGCGCTGTACGGGCCTTGTGGCTGCTGACATGGCTGGCCTCTTCAGGCGATTCAATAAGTAGCAATGGTGCTGCAAGACCAAGGTCTTGGCAGACGGGCGGGCGTTCAGAGAGCTGATCGCCGAGCACCAGCCCCAGGGAGATGCTCACACCTGGGCGCTAGAGCGAATGACGGTGGCGCCAGTCGACGACCGACTTGGTAAGGTCGGCAAACTCGGTGACGACCCGAATGCCATCGGGTGCACGACGACCGAGCACAGGACAGCGGCCTCCGGCCCAGATTTCAACAGACGTGGGTAGCTTGGCGCGAAGCTCGGTAAGCCCATCAACCACAAGTGTGGGGTTCATCACCGGAGAAAAGGAGAGCACAACAAGGTCGATGTCTTGCGCCTGAGCCGCAAGAACAATATCCCAGACGGGCGTTTGCACCCCCAGCGAGAAACAACGGCAGCCCTCAAGGGCAAGCAGGGCCTCGACCATAAGCAGCCCCATGCCGTGGGGCTCTGAAGGGAAAGTCGTTAGAAGAACCCGTGGCCGGTTCCCAGGCTGAGGAATCGTACTAATGGCGTTTCGCAACACCACCTGCATGGACTCCGTGAAAAGATGCTCTTCGTAGATTTCAAGCTGCCCGCGGGCCCAAGTGTCCCCAACCCTCTCGGTTAAGGGCGCAACCAACTCGGTCACAAAACGAGCAAGACCTAGACGTAAAACACGTTGACTTAACTGACGACGCAAGTCCTCAATCTCATGGGATTTGAGTACGTTCATGAGTTGGTCGAGATCGGCCGCCTGGTCTTCGGAGGGGAGCGGTGCAGCCTGAGGCACCGACTCTGCTAAGGCCTGAAGGTCTTCGAGACTAAGGCCAATGATCTTTCCCGGGCGGTAGCCAATGTCCATGAGACGACGAATAGCGCGAAGCCGATCGACCTGGTCAATGGAGTAAATACGCTCCCCGAAGTGATCACGCTCAGGATTAGGAAAACCATAGCGCCGCTCCCAGACACGAAGAGTGTCTTTAGACAGCCCCGTATCGCGCTCAACCGCCGCAATACTGAGGTGAATGGGAGTTTTAATGGGCTGATCCATAAGCACTCGACAAAATCAAAAAGAAACCCTTCTTTGTCATAGACAAATATTTGACGCGCATCCAGTTACTACTTAGTATAGAACCTCTTGCTACAAATGACTAGGACAAAAACCCCCTCGCTATGACAAGACTGCCCAAGCCCTTCTATTTTAGGTTGTTGCCGGGACTACTTGCCTTCGCTTTATTGTCGAGTTTCGCGGGTGTCGAAACCCAGGCATCGACGACCTCAGTAAGCTGCCCAGCTCTGCTTGACCAGACCTTCCCCCGACTTCAAGACGATGAGCCACGTTCACTCTGTGAGTTTCAAGGCAAGGTCATCTTGGTTGTGAACACGGCAAGCTACTGCGGGTTTACTCAACAATATGAGGGACTGGAGACCCTTTACCGAAACTACAAAGACCAGGGTCTTGTAGTCTTGGGCTTTCCCTCCAACGACTTCAGCCAAGAGCCCGGTTCGAATCAACAGATTGCCGAGTTTTGTTCCAATACCTTTTCCGTTCGCTTTCCCATGTTTGCAAAAACCAAGGTCAAAGGCCCCGGAGCAAATCCGCTCTTTGCTCAACTCACCCGCCTAGCCGAAGCACCAGGCTGGAATTTTCATAAGTACCTCATTGGTCGAGACGGAAAGCTTGTCTCGAGCTACTCAAGTGCGGTCTCACCCGACAGTCGTCGTCTAAGACGCGACCTTCAGGCCGCGCTTGCCTTAAAACCCCTCTGATGCATTAAGAGGCTGCACGAAACATTAACGAAAGGCTGCCATGAACGCACCCGAGAAGATTGACCAACTGCCCGATATTCAGTCAAGCCTTGACACACGTCGCCTTGCAATTCAAAAAGCGGGTATTCGAGGCATGCGCCATCCGGTGATGGTGCAGACCCCCTCCGGCGCCCAGCCCTCGGTGGCCGATGTTGAAATGACGGTAGGGCTGTCCGCCGACGCAAAGGGAACCCACATGTCGCGTTTCATTGAAGTCTTTCAAGACCATGAGACGCCTCTTGGTTTTGAGAGCGTAAAGGCACTCATGGCCAAGATGCTCAAGCGGCTTGAGGCGGTCGAGGGGGAGTTGATTGTTCGGCTTCCCTACTTTATTAGCAAAAAGGCCCCTGTCTCGGGCGTCAGCTCGCTAATGGATTACGAAATGACCTGGACCGTTCGTCAGAATGAACAACAAGACGTGCTGCTTAAACTGGTTGTGCCCGTTACAAGCCTATGCCCCTGCTCAAAAAATATTTCTGACTACGGGGCGCACAATCAACGCTCTCATGTGACCATCACGGCTCTACTTAAGGCCGAGCTCAACCCCGAGGCCCTTATTCGTGTTGCCGAGCAGGCCGCCTCCTGCGAGCTCTGGGGTTTGCTCAAGCGTCCCGACGAGAAATATGTGACAGAACGGGCCTATAACAACCCCAAGTTTGTGGAAGACCTGGTGCGTGACATTGCCCTGGGTTTGCAGCATCTGCCAAGCGTAGAGGGCTTTAGCGTGGAGTCTGAAAACTTCGAGTCAATTCACAACCACTCGGCTTACGCGAAGATCGTTCATAACTTTGCCTAGTAAGCCGCATGTTGTTGTTATTGGTTCGGGTGTTGCGGGTCTGTCGACGGCCTGGCACTTAAGGCACCAGGTACGCCTCACTCTTCTTGAGTCTGCTGATCGGCTTGGCGGGCATACGCATACGCGGGCGATTACAGTAAATGGTGTGACCGGTCCGGTGGACACAGGCTTTATTGTCTTTAACCACCGAACTTATCCACTTTTTACGCCCTGGCTTGCCGAGCTTGGCGTGCAAACGTCCGCATCTGATATGTCTTTTTCGGTCTCTGTTGACGAAGGCGCGTTTGAATGGTCGGGGTCCAACCTTCGGTCTATTTTTGCCCAGCCCAGCAACGCCCTGCGTCCAGACTTCTGGACGATGTTGCGCGAGATCTTAAAGTTCAACAAAAAAGCGGTCGACGACTGTGCAGCGATTTCTGCAGGACGAAAGCCAGCCGTCTGTCTTGGCGACTACCTTACTACCGAAGGCTACAGTGATCTATTTCAATCGGCCTACCTGCTGCCCATGGCTGGCGCCATTTGGTCATGTCCCACCGAGACCATGCGAGGCTACCCACTAACAAGCTTCGTTCAGTTCTGCAGTAACCACGGCCTGTTGCAGGTGCAAGACCGACCCACCTGGTACACCCTAAGCAAGGGCAGCACAAGCTATATCGAGGCCATGCTGAGTCGTATGAGGCGCGATAATTTAATGCCGGATCTGCGCTTGCACCATCGCGTGGAAGGTGTAATGGCGAATGGCGCGGAGCCCACGAATCAAACCCCAGGCAATCAACAGGCCCTTGAAATCTCGGGCACTGACCAGTCCACGGGTCAAACCTTTACATTGCAGGCCAATGCGGTTGTGCTTGCCTGTCATTCGGATCAGGCGGCCCGAATTCTTGATAAGACAAACCATCCTGCCTTGCCTAGCCTTAGGGCGGTGGGCTTTCAGCCCAACAAGGCCTACCTGCATCGTGATGCATCACTTATGCCACGTCGACGGTCAGCCTGGGCTTCTTGGAATTACCTTAGCCAGACGAGTCAACAATCATCGTCTGCCGTAAGCGTCACCTACTGGATGAATCGGCTTCAGCCGCTTGCCTTCTCTGAAGATGTGTTCGTGAGCCTTAATCCGCACAGGCCACCCGAGCCAACCAAGACGCTTGAAGAAATCCACTATGAGCATCCCATTTTTAACGAGGAGGCCGTAAACGCTCAGACCAAGCTTCAAGCCCTTCAAGGCAGAGACGGGGTCTGGTTTGCGGGCGCATGGACGGGCTTTGGCTTTCATGAGGATGGGTTTCGTGCCGGTAAGCAGACCGCTGAATCCGTGATTGAAAAAGTCTGCTCAAAGCCAGACCCTCTGCCCAAAGCCGCATGAACGAATCAGCACCGCGTATCGTCTGGGGTCGCGTGGGTCACACGCGGTTTCGCCCTGTCATGCATCGCTTCAAGACACGCGCCTTTTACCTGCAGCTGCCGCTGCGGTCCATGCAAAAAAAGGCCTTGCGCGAAGAGCCTTTTGCAGACGGGGCCGGCTTTTTATGGGCTATTAACCGGTCTGCTCTTTTGTCGGTCTGGTCGAAGGACCACGGCGATGGCAGGCCCCTATGGGCATGGGCCGAAAGCCAGCTGCAGGCCGCAGGCATGGACGATGCCGATGGCGAGATCTGGCTTACGACCTTTCCCCGTGTCTTGGGTTACGCCTTTAAGCCTGTGAGCTTCTGGTTTTGCGAACGCGGTGACGGCAGTTTGTCAGCCGTTATTGTTGAAGTGAACAACAC
>JALRJP010000084.1 GCA_023261135.1 Burkholderiaceae bacterium
GCGGCACAGGCCGTGAACCAAGGTGCCGACCTCCTTGTTACGCCCGAACTCTCGCTGGTCGGCTACCCGCCTGAAGACCTTTTGCTGCGGGCGTCGTTCCTGCGTCGCAGCCAAGTGGTGCTTGATGAGCTGGTGGAAAAAAGCAAAGCCTTTCCATCGCTCACCTATTTGGTAGGCTACCCTCGCGAGATTGACGGCCGTGTCTACAACGCTGCACTGGCGTTTAAGAACGGTTTGACTGTTGGCCATTATGCCAAGCTCGAGTTGCCTAATTACGCGGTCTTCGATGAACAGCGTTACTTTCAGCCCGACGGCGCACCCCTGGTCTTCGATGTCAAGGGGGTTCGACTTGGTGTGAATATCTGTGAAGACGTCTGGTTCCCGCGGGCGGCGGCTATGGCTAAGGCCGAGGGGGCGCAAGTCCTGTTGGTTATGAATGCCTCTCCTTTTCATATTAATAAGCAGGCCGAGCGCCTGGCTGTAGTGCGCGCTAATGTCTCGCGCCACAAAATTCCAACGGTCTTTTGCAACCTGGTGGGCGGGCAAGACGAGCTCGTTTTCGATGGCGACAGTTTCGCTGCCGATAGCGAAGGCCAGGTCACTGCACGAGCATCTCGTTTTAAAGAAGATCTCTGCGTCTGGGCCTATAGCGAAGCCACTCAAAGCTTTATAGGCGCAGTTACCCCCGAGCTTGATGCGGATAACCAGGCCTACGAGGCCCTGGTGCTGGGCACCCGTGATTACGTGCTCAAGAACGGCTTTAAGGGGGGTATTGTTGGGCTATCGGGTGGAATTGACTCTGCGCTTACGCTTGCCATTGCCGCAGATGCCCTGGGGCCCGACCAAGTTACGGCGGTCGTTATGCCCTCGCGCTACACAGCAGACATAAGTATCGAAGATGCGCGCGCCTGTGCCCAGGCGCTTGGCGTGAAAACTCAAGAAATAAATATTGAGTCGGTCTACCAGGCCTTCGAACAGGGCCTTGCACCCAGTTTTCAAGGGCTCGCCGCCGACCTTACCGAGGAAAACCTGCAGTCACGTATTCGTGGCACCTACCTCATGGCCTTGTCCAATAAAACCGGCCAGCTTGTGCTCACAACAGGTAACAAGTCCGAGATGGCTGTGGGCTATTGCACGCTTTATGGCGATATGGCGGGCGGCTATGCGGTTATCAAAGACTTACTGAAAACCACTGTCTACAGACTTTCTGAATTGCGTAACGGCCGTAGTGTTGCCCAGGCCGGTACCCCGGTCATTCCACAACGCATTCTTACCCGTGCGCCCACGGCCGAGTTGCGGTTCGACCAGACCGATCAAGACAGCCTGCCTCCCTACGATGTGCTCGATGACATTTTGCGGCGTTTTGTTGAATGCGGAGAGTCGGTGGCCGACATTGCATCAGCGGGTCACAGTCAGGCCGTCATTGAGCAGGTGATGGGTCTGTTGCGTCGCTCCGAGTACAAGCGCAGGCAGGCCGCTCCCGGTGCCCGTATTACGCCGCGCGCCTTCGGTCGTGACTGGCGTTTTCCCCTTACCAATTGTTTCTCTGAAAAGGAGCTTTTTTCATGAAGCTTATTACTGCCATCGTGAAGCCTTTTAAACTCGATGAGGTGCGTGAGGCACTGGCCGAGGTTGGTGTTGCGGGCCTAACCGTTACTGATGTAAAAGGTTTTGGTCGGCAAAAGGGGCACACCGAAGTCTATCGGGGTGCCGAATATGTGGTCGATTTTCTTCCTAAAATAAAAATTGAAGCTGTGGTTGCTGACGACCTGGTCGAGCGAGCCATTGAGGCCATAACACAAGCCTCGCGCACGGGCCGTATTGGTGATGGCAAGATTTTTGTTCAGCCTGTCGAGCAGGTGATTCGTATTCGCACCGGAGAAACCGGCGAAGAGGCGGTTTAGCGCGACGACCTTAAGAGCACAATCACCGCGCCCGAGCCCCCTTCGTGGGCGGGCGCCTGGCAGAACGCCAACACCTCATTGAGTTGCATAAGCCAAGACCGCACTTTGCGCTTGAGTACCGGCGTGCGGCCTTGGGATCCCAGTCCCTTGCCATGAACAATGCGTAGGCAACGACGGTCCGCCCGCCAGCTATGGCGAATAAATCCGTAAAGGGCCTCACGTGCCTCTTCAGTGCGCAGCCCATGCAGATCAAGCTGACCCTGCAAGGCCCAATGCCCCCTGCGTAGACGCCGTAGGGTGTCGGCTGAAATGCCATTACGGGTAAAAGACAGGGCCTCGTCGCTGTCGAGTAAGGTATCGGGCGTTATATCGGAGAGCTGACTTTCCTCAAGCGCTGCACGTTCATCCAGAATGCGTTGCTTGGGAATGGGCTTAGGCTTTGGCCGAAAACCCGCCAGAGGATGCCGTTCGTGATGATGTCGAACGGCCCCTGCGGTGGCCTGCTCAAAAAGCGCCTTCTCGTCTTCGTTAACCACCGCCTTCAAGGCTCTCAAGATAGCGTTGGGCATCGAGCGCTGCCATGCAGCCTGTGCCCGCGCTGGTAACAGCCTGTCGGTAAATATGGTCTTGCACATCGCCTGCTGCAAAGACGCCTTCAATGTTGGTGGCTGTGGCGTTACCCTCAAGGCCACTGCGTGTCTTAATGTAGCCATTGGCCATGGCAAGCTGGCCTTCGAAAAGATCGGTATTGGGCTTGTGCCCAATGGCCACAAAGACACCGGTCACAGAAAGTGTTTTTGGGTCAAAGGGTCCGTTGCCCGAGGCGCCAAGACGAACGCCAGTAACACCGGTATCGTCGCCAAGCACCTCTTCAAGCACTGCGTTCCACTCAATGGCGGCCTTGCCCTCTTCAACCTTGGCCATCAATCGGTCAATCAGAATGGGCTCTGCACGAAACTTGTCTCGCCGATGCACCACGGTGACCTTGCTTGCAATGTTCGTTAAGTAAAGGGCCTCTTCCACGGCTGTGTTACCACCGCCAATTACACACACGTCTTGCTGTTTGTAAAAGAAACCATCGCAGGTGGCACAGGCTGAAACCCCTTTGCCCATAAAGGCTTGTTCCGACTCCAGACCCAGGTACTGGGCCGAGGCGCCTGTTGCGATAATGAGGGCGTCACAGGTGTAGCTTCCTGCGTCGCCAACCAGGCGAATGGGCTTTTCCGTGAGGGCTGCAGTGTGAATGTGGTCAAACACCATTTGGGTTTCAAACCGCTCGGCATGCTTAAGAAACCGCTGCATCAACTCGGGGCCTTGAACGCCGTCGGGGTCGGCAGGCCAGTTCTCCACGTCGGTGGTTGTCATAAGCTGGCCGCCTTGGGCAAGCCCGGTAATTAGTACGGGCTTGAGATTCGCTCGCGCGGCATACACAGCTGCGGTATACCCGGCCGGACCCGATCCAAGAATAATTAGGCGATGGTGTTGAGAGGCATTGGTCATGAGACAACCTTAAAAGATGTTTTGAAGGACAATTATAGGAATATGACCTCTAAAAGCAGTTCACGACTTAAATCGGGCGGAGCGACTGCGCGCCGTCGCCCGAACTCCGCCGCCGCCAATGCGGCAAGCCTTGCCTCCACGGCCACCCGGTCCTTGGCAGCTGACCTTGCCTGGCTGGTCTACAGCGTGTTGGGCCTAAGCCTTGCTGTTTCACTGGCCACCTGGTCGGCACGAGATGAGGCCTGGTTCCAGTCGGGCGGCGCTGAACAACCGTTGAATCTTCTCGGCCGCTTTGGCGCCTACTTGTCAGATGTTGGCTTTTTCTTTTTTGGGCTCTCTGCCTACTGGGTGGTTGCCCTGCTTCTTATCTGGGCGTTTGTAAGCTTTCGCGCTTCTTTTTCCATTCGCAGGGCCAAGCGCCTGGGCTTAAGCTCCTCCCAGGGTAGAGCTCAAGAGGCTGAAGAGGGCTTGAAGTCCTGGCAGCATTTGGTAGGTATTGTCTTATTTATGGTTTCAAGCTGCGTGCTTGAGGCGCAGCGGCTTAACTTTTTTGGCTCCGATGTCATTTACTTTGCCGGGGGGCTGGTGGGCAGCCTTGCGGGCTCCGGCCTTGACTGGCTGCTTGGTCCCCTGGGCGTCACCATTGTGGCCTTTATTGGCTTTTTTATGGGTCTCTCGCTTACCCTTCAGTTCAGCTGGATGACTGTGTTCGAAAGGCTGGGGCACGCTGCAGAGCTGCTTGTATTAGGGCTAAAAGCCTGGTTTGCCGCCCAGCAAGACAAAGCCAAGGGCCAAAGCTTGGCCGAAGCGCGTGCGGCCACTGTGCGTGTTAAAAAAGAAGGCCTTCCCGATCAGCCGCCGGTGGTCGTGCCCGCGGTGCAGGTCCAGCCTTCTGCAAAACTCGCCGAGCAGGCTCGGCTGCCCAAGCAGGCGGCCTTGTTTGAAGGCGGTGCCTCTGACGAAGAGGCCACGACCAGTCTTCCTGGTGTGGAACTTCTTGACCCAGTTACCGATCAGGCTGAGGCGGTATCGCCCGAGACACTGGCCTACACCTCGCGCCTTATTGAAAACCGGCTCGCCGACTTTGGTGTAACGGTGCGTGTGGTCTCGGCCCAGCCAGGCCCCGTGATCACGCGTTACGAAATCGAGCCCGCGCTTGGTGTGAAGGGTTCGCAAATTGTGAACCTGGCCCGTGACCTGGCGCGCGCCTTGTCGCTTGTCTCTGTACGCGTTATTGAGACCATTCCTGGCAAGAGCTTAATGGGCCTTGAGCTGCCTAACGCGCGTCGCCAGACTGTGCGTCTTTCTGAAATCTTGGGCTCGGCGGCCTTTCAAGAAAGCGGCGCCACCTTGCCCCTGGCCCTTGGTAAAGATATTTCAGGTGCACCTTATGTGGTAGATCTTGCACGCATGCCCCACCTTCTGGTTGCAGGTACCACGGGTTCGGGAAAGTCGGTGGGCGTCAATGCTATGCTCCTTTCGCTTCTCTACCACGCGCCAGCCTCACGCATTCGGCTCATTCTTATTGACCCCAAAATGCTTGAGCTTTCGGTCTACGAAGGTATCCCACATTTACTGACCCCAGTGGTTACCGATATGAAGCTTGCAGCCAATGCGCTTCATTGGTGTGTCGGCGAGATGGAGCGTCGCTACCGCCTCATGAGTCGGCTCAATACCCGCAACCTCTCTAGCTTTAATCAGAAGGTGGCCGAAGCACTGCGCAAGGGCAAACCTCTCACTGACCCCTTGGCGGCGCCCGACCTTATTGAGGCTGGTGAGGCGCCCCTGCTTGAGCCTCTACCGCAAATTGTGGTGGTCATTGATGAGCTTGCCGACCTCATGATGGTGGTGGGCAAGAAGGTAGAAGAACTTATTGCGCGGCTTGCGCAAAAGGCTCGCGCTGCAGGTATTCATTTAATACTTGCAACCCAACGGCCCTCGGTGGACGTTATTACCGGGCTTATTAAGGCCAATATACCTGCGCGCATTTCGTTTCAGGTCTCAAGCAAAATTGATTCACGTACCGTGCTCGACCAAATGGGCGCCGAGGCCTTGTTGGGGCAGGGCGATATGCTGTTTTTATCAGCAGGCACCGGTCTTCCCGTTCGCGTGCATGGCGCCTTCGTTGCTGACGATGAGGTTGTGAAAGTTGTTGAGCATCTGCGCAGTCTAGGCGAGACCAACTACGACGACCGCATTCTTGACGGTGCTGACCCCGAGACCAGCGGAAGTTTTACCGCTGGCCTTGAGGTTCCGGGTGGGGAACAGGGCACCGAGGCCGATACCCTCTATGATCAGGCGGTAGAAGTTGTCCTAAAGCATCGCCGCGCATCCATTTCCTTGGTGCAGCGTCACCTGCGCATTGGTTATAACCGCGCGGCGCGATTGCTTGAGGCCATGGAGCAGGCAGGCCTGGTGTCAGCCATGCAAAGTAACGGCAACCGTGAAATTCTTGTGCCTGCAGGCAAGTCGTAATAGCCTTGCTGCTGTGCGGCTCTGGCTTTACGTTAGTTCGTTTGTTAACCCGCACTCATTTTTCATGTTCTTTGCAAAAACATTAACTGGTTTTCTATTCGGGCTTAGCCTTAGTCTGCCTGCCGTTGGGCAAACGGTGGTGGAGGTTTTGGCCGGTGCTGACCAAAAGCTGCTTGCCTATCTGGCCAATACCCAGAGTTTGAAGGCGAACTTTCTTCATGAGCAGATCTCCTCCGGTGGAAGGCTTCAGAGGTTTAGCGGTGTAATGGCACTTGCAAGGCCAGGCCAGTTTCGTTGGGACATTCAAAAGCCTTATGCCCAGCTTCAGCTTATTACTGGCAAAACGTTTTTGCTCTACGATCCCGACCTTAATCAACTGACTGAGCGCACCCTTGATGAGGCTCTTGAAGCCACGCCAGCAGGACTTCTTCTCAGTTCAGGCCCACAGGCAAAGGGTCTTATTGAAAAGCGTTTTACGCTCACGAACCTTCCCGACCGCGATGGGCTTCAATGGGTCAGGCTTTCCCTTAAGCGGGAGGCCGATGCCTCAAAGGCCTTGTTGGAGGTGGGTATGGACGAGTCTGGTGAGCTTGCCGCTTTTTTCATGCAAGATGCCATGGGTCGGCAAAGCCGTGTTCTTCTGGCCCATCGGCAACGCAACACCAGTCTTCCTAAATCTTTGTTTGAGTTCAATCCACCGGAAGGCACCGAAAGGCTGCGACAGTAGCGCTGCATTGAGCGTCACTCGTGCGGCATCCTCCCATGAACACCTCACAGAAGGCCTCACCACCGCTTGCTGAGAGGCTGCGCCCGCAGAGCCTTGATCAGGTTGTTGGTCAGCCGCATTTATTAGGTCCGCAGGGTGCTTTAACTCGTGCAGCGCAGCTGCAGCGCTTGCCTTCGATGATTCTCTGGGGACCGCCTGGTGTAGGAAAGACAACGCTAGCAAGGCTGCTGGCGCAGTCGGTTCAGGCACGGATGCTTAGCCTGTCGGCCGTGCTCTCGGGCGTCAAAGAAATTCGTGAAGCAGTGGCACAGGCCGAGCTTTGGACAGCGCAGGGTGAGCGGGTCGTGGTCTTCGTGGATGAAGTGCACCGGTTTAACAAGTCGCAGCAAGATGCATTTTTGCCGCATGTTGAGTCTGGCCTTTTTGTTTTTCTGGGTGCAACCACCGAGAACCCCGGGTTCGAAGTGAACTCCGCTTTGCTGTCTCGGGCGCAGGTCTTTCGGCTGGAGCCACTTTCTTCCGATGACTTAAAGCAGTTGCTCGTTCGGGGCCTTCAGGCGCTAGAAGGGGAAGCCCCCGAATTATCTGACGATGCGCAGTCACTGCTCATTGCTACCGCAGACGGTGATGGCCGAAAGCTTCTGAACCTTCTTGAGATGCTTGCGCACTTGCAGGCAGAAAAAAATGGCAAAGCCAGTTTCCCCCAAGCGCGCCCTACGAACGCTAAGGGAGAAGCCAACGTCAAGCCTCTCGGTGTCGATGAACTGCAGGCTATGCTCCCTGTGTTACAGCGCCAGTTCGATAAAGGTGGCGATGCTTTTTACGACCAAATCTCGGCCTTGCATAAATCGGTACGTGGAAGCGA
>JALRJP010000085.1 GCA_023261135.1 Burkholderiaceae bacterium
GGATGCTGCTGGCAGCGCTGGTAAGGCCTGGTTGGCTTGAGGAATTGCTTTAACTTGCTGGCTAAAAATTGTGCCAGGCCATTCCACAACTTTTTGCCCAGGGCATTCGCAGGCTCGATGCGCTGGTTGTCTCTCACCGCGATGACGACCATGCCTCCGGTCTTAACGACCTCTACGCCTCACACCGACCCAAAGTGGTTTATACAAGCTACCGGGCCGCAGGCCTAGATACGCAGTTTTGTCGGCTGGGTCAGTCCTGGGTCTGGGACGGCGTCTGGTTTCGCTTTCTCTACCCCTTCGCACCGTCGCCAGAAACCTGGACCCTGGGCGCTAATGAAGACTCTTGCGTACTCGAGATCATTGATCGCGGGGGCCGTCGGCTTTTATTAACAGGGGACATTCCCATTGCTGTTGAAGACGAAATGGTGGGGCGTATGCCATGGCTGCATGCGAATGCCCCGAGTCGTTCGTCATCCGCCATGGTGGTTATGGCACCTCACCACGGTAGCCGCGGCTCAACCAGTGAAGAGCTTCTTCAAGCACTTCGTCCGCGTGCGGCGATTGCCCAGGCAGGCTATCGAAACCGTTTTGGTCATCCTCATGCTGATGTCCTTCAACGGCTTAGCGACGAGAACGTGATCTTGTTACGCACCGACTGGTTTGGGGCGATACGCCTTAGCTGGTCTGTCGAAGGTGAGCCGGTCTTTGCCTGCGCACGAGCCGAGCGCGCACGACTCTGGCACCGACCCAGACCGCTGGGGGCCTCAGCGGCGCAAGAGCAGGCAATGTTTGCGCGCTACTGCGCCGTCCAGCCCCCGTCCATATTCCAAGCCACGCCGCGAACTTGGCTTGCCTGGGGCGAGCAAAGATAAACAGCAAGGCTTGCGAGCTGCTCGGGCTGAACGAATTCACCTGAGGGCTGTTTTTCAATGAGCAGGGCATGCTTGGCCTCTTCAAGGCTGAGTCCTTCGTTGGCCATGCGGGCATCCACCTGTTTCTGAACCAAGGGGGTGAGCACCCAGCCCGGGCAAATTGCGTTGCATGTCACGGGCGTTGCGGCTGTCTCAAGGGCGACGGTCTTGGTAAGCCCCACAAGCCCATGCTTAGCTGCAATGTAGGCGCACTTATTGGTAGAGGCGACAAGCCCGTGGACCGAGGCAATATTCACAATGCGACCAAAGCTGCGTTTTTTCATGCCTGGAAGTGCGGCACGAATAGTGTGAAAGGCCGAGCTTAAGTTAATGGCCAAAATGGCATCCCAAAGTTTGGGGTCAAACGAGTCGATGGGACTAACGTGTTGAATACCCGCGTTGTTAACAAGAATATCAAGGCCACCATGCTGCGACTCGATGTTGGCCATCATCGCCATAATTTCATCGGGCTTTGACATGTCAGCAGCAAAGTAGTCAACGCCGATCGACTTTGCCTTGAGATCATTCTTAATGATTTCAATGCTTGCTGGATCGCCAAAGCCGTTTAAAAAAACATCAGCGCCCGCATCGGCGAGCGCTGTCGCCATTGCAAGCCCTATGCCACTTGTTGAGCCCGTGACCAAGGCTTTTTTTCCCGCAAGTATTTTCATACCAGTATCCTTTTAGAGTCAGGTTGAAAGAATAGCTAAAAATGAACATCGTCATGCATCAACACCGAATTCAATGCCAGAGCCCTGCTGGCGCTCACACCATGGTGGTGCGCGAATGGGCTGCAGGTTATGCGAATCATTCGGGTCTAAAAGAGCGATCGGGCCTCTTTCCAGTGGTGGTCTGTGTGCATGGTCTTACCCGTAACGCCGCCGACTTCCATGCCCTTGCCCATGCTTTGGCAGAGGACGGAATGCGTGTTCTGGCGCCGGATATTGTTGGCCGGGGCGACTCGGACTGGCTGAGCGACCCGCAGTACTACCGCATCGATCAATACTGCCAGGACATATTGGCCATGGTTCGTCAGCTACAACTGGGCCCGGTGTATTGGGTTGGGACCTCCATGGGTGGGCTCATCGCCATGACTCTGCTTGGTCTGTTGGCAAAGTCCCTGGACGAGCTGGGCTGTGCGATTGAAAAGCTGGTTCTTAACGACGTGGGCGCAGAGATTCCTTATGCAGCCCTTTCTCGTATTGCCGATTACGTTGGTGAGCCTCTGGTCTCGTCGTCCCTAGAAGAGGCTTGCCAGGCCATGCGCACCCGTATGGTGAGCTTTGGTGACCACACTGAAGAGCAATGGCGGCTTTTGACCGAGCCGGCTGTGCGCAGGCAGTCAAACGGCAGTTGGCAGGTGAATTACGACCTGTGCATTGCTGAGCCGTTTAAGGCCTTCACGGCAGCAGGGCAGCCGCAGGACTTATCTGCCTCCGAGCCTTCACCCATGCTGCTTTGGCCACTTTATGACGCCATTTCCTGTCCCACACTTTTGTTGCGCGGGGCATTAAGCGACCTTTTAACTGCCGAGGTAGCTCAGGCCATGACCCAGCGCGGCCCAAAGGCAGAGCTTGAAGAGGTACCCAGGGTGGGGCACGCTCCAAGCCTTGTGACGCCGGAGCAGATTAACCTCGTGCATCAGTTCTTAAAGTAGGTGGGATAAGGGCCTACCGGGGTGAGTTCTTAGGCAATAGCCCCCGTCTTTGCTATTTCTTCAATGCGCACCCGCCATTCGGCAGGGCCTGTCTCGTGCACAGATACGCCTTGGGAATCAACGCCAACGGTAACTGGCATGTCCTCAACCTCGAACTCGTAAATGGCCTCCATGCCCAGGTCTTCGAAGGCAAGTACCTTGGCTGATCGAATGGCCTTACTGACCAGGTAAGCCGCGCCGCCCACAGCCATGAGATACGCCGAGGCATGTTTCTTTATGGCCTCAATCGCGACGGGCCCACGCTCGGCCTTACCCACCATGGCGATCAGACCGGTTTGAGCAAGCATGGTCTCGGTGAATTTGTCCATGCGCGTAGCTGTCGTTGGGCCAGCGGGGCCTACTGCCTCGCCGGCAATGGGGTCCACGGGTCCCACGTAATAAATGACTCGGTTGGTTAGGTCTACGGGAAGTTTCTCGCCCTTGGCAAGCATGTCGCAGATACGCTTGTGTGCTGCGTCGCGGCCTGTAAGTAGCTTGCCCGAGAGCAAAAGCCTCTGACCGGGCTTCCAGCTTTGAACCTGTTGCGGCGTAAGATTGTTTAAGTCGATCCGTGTTGAGAGCTTGGTGTCCGGTGCCCAGTTCACCTTTGGCCAGTCCGAGAGCTTCGGGGGTACGAGCACGGCAGGGCCTGAGCCGTTCAGTGTGAAGTGGATATGCCGTGTTGCTGCGCAGTTGGGAATCATGGCTACAGGCAGATTAGCAGCATGGGTGGGGTAATCCATAATCTTCACATCAAGCACAGTGGTTAGCCCGCCTAGGCCTTGGGCACCTATTCCCAGCTTGTTCACGGCCTCGTAGAGCGTGACGCGTAGCTTCTCAATGTCTGTCTGCGGCCCTCGTGACAGAAGTTCGGTCATATCCACAGGTTCCATAAGCGATTCCTTGGCCAGAAGCGCCGCCTTTTCAGGGGTTCCACCAATGCCGATACCCAAAATTCCTGGTGGGCACCAGCCCGCACCCATCGAGGGCACCGTTTTGACGACCCAGTCCACAATGCTGTCGCTGGGGTTCAGCATACCCAGCTTGGCCTTAGCCTCACTACCGCCGCCTTTTGCTGCACAAATCACCTCAATTTCGCTGCCTTCCACAATTTCGTAGTGAATCACTGCGGGGGTATTGTCCTTGGTATTTTTTCGAAGCCCAGCGGGCTGAGCAAGGACCGAGGCGCGAAGCGGGTTCTCGGCATTGTTGTAGGCGCGACGAACGCCTTCATTGACCATGTCGGTGAGGCTCATGGTGGCACCCTCCCAACGCACGTTCATGCCGACCTTCAAGAAGACCGTAGCGATTCCAGTGTCTTGGCACAGGGGGCGGTGGCCTTCTGCACTCATGCGGCTGTTGGTAAGAATTTGGGCTAGGGCGTCTTTTGCTGCCGGATTTTGTTCTTTTTCGTAGGCTCGCCCAAGCGCCTGAACGAAGTCGGTGGGGTGGTAGTAGCTAATAAATTGAAAGCTATCGGCGATGCTTTGGATGAAATCGTCTTGGCTAATGGGCTTCATGGTGTGACGCACTCCTCAAAATGGCGTAAATTTATCCGACTACGTTATCAAAACTATTATTTATTAAGACTTAGGAGGAGCCCTAGATGTCATCAAGCCAAATTGAGTCCGTTTTGCACGAGGATCGTGTGTTTAACCCTCCTGCGGAGTTCGCGGCCAAGGCGCGCATTCCAGACATGCAGGCCTACAACGCGCTCTGTGCCCAGGCCGATCAAGATTACGCCGGTTACTGGGGCAAGTTTGCTCAGTCTGAGCTGCTCTGGCACAAGCCTTTTACGCGTGCTCTCGATGAGTCCAATGCCCCCTTCTACAAATGGTTTGACGATGGCCTGCTTAATGCCTCGTACAACTGCCTTGACCGCAATCTGCAAAACGGCAATGCCAATAAGACAGCTGTGATTTTTGAGGCCGATGACGGCAAGGTAACCCATGTCACTTACCAGCAGTTGCACGACCAAGTCTGCCAGCTTGCTAACGGCATTAAATCGCTAGGCTACAAAAAAGGGGATAGGGCGCTCATTTACATGCCTATGTCCGTCGAAGGGATTGCGGCTATGCAGGCTTGTGCCCGACTTGGTGTCATTCACTCTGTTGTCTTCGGCGGCTTTTCGGCGAAGAGTCTGCAAGAGCGGGTGGTGGACGCTGGAGCGACTCTGGTTATTACCGCCGATGAGCAGTGTCGTGGAGGTAAGTCCATTCCCCTAAAGCCAGCGGTCGATGAAGCTTTTGGTATGGGTGGGTGTGAGGGCGTTCGGCACGTCATTGTTTACCAGCGCACGGGCGGGTCGGTTCCAATGACGGCAGGCCGTGACATCACCATGGCCGAGCTTGTTAAGGGCCAGGCCAGTACCTGCGAGCCCGAGTGGGTGGAGTCTGAGCATCCCTTGTTTATTCTTTACACCTCGGGCTCCACTGGCAAGCCCAAGGGCGTTCAGCATTCCACCGCAGGCTACCTACTGCATGCCATTTTGACCATGCAGTTCACCTTCGATATTCGTGCCGAAGATGTGTTTTGGTGCACAGCCGATATTGGCTGGGTGACGGGCCACACCTACATTGCTTACGGGCCTCTGGCAACAGGTGCCACCCAGGTGGTTTTCGAAGGGGTGCCTACCTATCCGGATGCCGGTCGTTTCTGGAAGATGATTCAAGATCACAAAGTCTCGATCTTCTACACTGCGCCTACAGCGATTCGTTCTCTCATTAAGGCGGGTGAGGCAAGCCCCGAGTGCCACCCAACAAAATACCAGCTCAATTCACTCCGACTCCTAGGTTCGGTGGGTGAGCCCATTAACCCCGAGGCCTGGATGTGGTACCACAACAATGTGGGAGGCGGTCGTTGTCCCATTGTGGACACCTTCTGGCAGACCGAAACCGGTGGCCACGTTATCACCCCAATGCCCGGAGCGACGCCCCTTGTTCCTGGTTCGTGCACGCTGCCTTTCCCCGGGGTTCAGGTGGCGATCGTTGACGAAACGGGTAATGATCTTCCCAACGGTCAGGGCGGCATCTTGGTCATCAAGAAGCCATGGCCCTCAATGATCCGCACCATTTGGGGTGACCCCGATCGATTCAAGAAGGCCTATTACCCCGAGGAGCTTGGCGGCCGTTTGTATCTGGCAGGCGATGGCTCCATTAGGGACAAAGACACGGGCTATTTCACCATCATGGGACGTATCGACGATGTGCTAAATGTTTCGGGTCATCGCATGGGCACCATGGAGATTGAATCGGCATTGGTGGCGAACTCGCTGGTCGCCGAGGCGGCTGTGGTTGGGCGTCCCGACGACACTACGGGTGAAGCTATCGTGGCGTTTGTGGTGCTTAAGCAGGCGAGGCCCTCAGGCGATGCTGCTAAGGCTCTTGCCACTGAGCTGCGCAACTGGGTTGGAAAAGAAATTGGGCCCATTGCTAAGCCCAAGGAAATTCGGTTCGGTGACAACCTGCCTAAGACCCGGTCTGGAAAAATTATGCGTCGGCTCTTGCGCACCCTGGCGAAGGGTGAGGAGATTACGCAAGATGTTTCGACCCTTGAGAACCCCGCCATTCTTGAGCAGCTCAAGCAGACGATCTAGATTCCTAAGTGTTGCATTGGCTTTAAGGTGGTGCTTTCGAGGCAAGGTTTCGCTCCTCTTCAACGTTGAGCCCTTCGGGGCTCAACTGGCGAGCATGGCGGTACTGGGTTACACTGTTCTTTTCCCTCGCTCCGCACTAAGTCTGTTCCTCGCGTAGCCTTTGCGTAGGCGGGGGTGCCGATAGACCGCGGAGAGATGGATGAGTGGTTTAAGTCGCACGCCTGGAAAGCGTGTATAGGTTAATAGCCTATCGGGGGTTCGAATCCCCCTCTCTCCGCCAATTCTTAAGTTAGAACATGAATACTGAGCAGGCTAAGCGCGTGCTCGAAGCAGCCCTGCTAACGAGCCACGATCCTCTACCCATTGCATCGTTGTCACGCCTTTTCGAAGACGAGATCGACGAAGAAACCTTGAGAC
>JALRJP010000086.1 GCA_023261135.1 Burkholderiaceae bacterium
CCCGCAAGTACTTCCCAGGGGCAGGGTCCGCGAAACAATCGGAAGGGCCCAAGGTCAGAACCTCGGGCGGCTGAAGATCGGCGCTTTCAGCCAGGCGATCAGCCTCTTGAGGTCGATGACCCTCTGCAACACGACCCCGACGATGACTGGCAGCCTTCAGGTCCCAACGCCCACCTGTCACAGCTCGCGGGCCCAGTTAAGCAAAGGCAGGGCGCCAAGCGGCCCAATCCTTTACAGACCACCTGGGGCTCAACCAAGCCCACAGCCACACTTTCGGCTCCTCAACGCAATGGAGGCCCCTCGGGTCCAGGGCGCCCGGGCGGCGGCAAGAAAAACCGCTCTCGATCCTCTGCCCGGCGAAAGGGTCCGACCGCCTAACAGAAGAAGGGCCCCTAGCTCAAAATACTGGTTTTTTCGTTGACGTTCTGAGCGGCTGTCTATTGCCAATTTGGTCACTATTCAGTAAACTTTAGATGTTTCTAAAAGAAATGGGCTCCACAGAGCCCATTTTTTTTTGAGTTTGCGCCTTATTCAATACACAAAAGGGTTTCATGAATTCGTCTGCCATTGCCGTCTCATCCGACTTCCAGGCCATTGAGTCCCTGGCGGCGGATCTCGGCTACGAGGTGATCGATATTGAGCACTCCTCAGGTGGGTTGCTGCGTGTCTTTATTGACATGCCCGAAGCTGACCGGCTGATTACTGTTCAAGACTGTGAGCGGGTATCCAACCATTTGGTGCACGGCCTGCCGGTTCTGGGTATTGACTTTCAGCGGCTCGAAGTCTCTTCGCCGGGCATGGATCGTCGCCTTACTAAGCCCAAGCATTTCCGGCAGTTTCTTGGCTCGGAGGTTAAGCTAAAACTTCGTCATGCCCTTTCTGGGCGTAAGAACTTTCAGGGACGGCTTGCATCTGCCGAGGAGCCTTCTGACAAGGACCTCAATACAGACTCTGCCTCCTCGCCCTCGCATGATGCGCGTTTTTTCCTCATTTTCCATTCAGACGATGGCAGCGAGCAGCAGCTCGACTTCCTCGTCTCCGATATTGATCAGGCACGTCTTGTGCCGCAATTACCTTTTAAGGAGAGAAGGCCATGAGCCGAGAGATCCTCATGCTAGCCGATGCGCTTGCACGCGAAAAAAATGTTGATCGCGATATTGTTTTTCAGGCGCTTGAATCGGCCCTGGCATCGGCTACGAAGAAGCAATTCACCGACGAGGTCGACATACGTGTTTCCATTGACCGTGAGTCCGGTGACTACGATGCCTTTCGCCGTTGGCTGGTGGTGCCCGATGGCGAACTCGAGGACCATGATATTCAGACCATCCTGACCGAGGCACGGAAAGAAATCGCTGACATCGAGGTCGGTGATTACATCGAGGTCGAGATGGAGGCTGTTCCGTTCGGTCGCATCGGAGCTCAGGCGGCTAAGCAGGTTATTCTGCAAAAGATTCGTGAGGCTGAGCGCGACCAGATCCTTAAAGATTTTCTTGAGCGTGGTGAGGTCGTGATAAACGGCACCATTAAACGGCTAGAGCGCGGAGACGCCATTGTCGAGGCCGGAAAAATCGAGGCTCGTCTACCGCGTGACCAGATGATTCCTAAAGAGAATTTGCGCCCCGGCGACCGGGTGCGTGCCTACATGTTGAGGATCGACCGGACTGTTCGAGGCCCGCAGATCATCCTCTCGCGTACTGCTCCCGAGTTCATCATGAAACTTTTTGAACTCGAGGTGCCTGAGATTGAACAGGGCCTGATGCAGATTAAATCTGCCGCCCGCGACCCTGGTATTCGAGCAAAAATCGGTGTCTTTACGAGCGATCGACGCATTGACCCCATTGGCACCTGCGTGGGGGTGCGCGGAAGTCGCGTTCAGGCGGTGACGCATGAACTTGCGGGCGAGCGTGTCGACATTGTGCTTTGGTCCGAAGACCCAGCCCAGTTTGTTATTGGTGCCCTGGCTCCAGCCAATGTAAGTTCTATTGTGGTTGACGAAGAGCGGCACGCCATGGATGTCGTGGTCGATGAGGCTGAGCTAGCGGTTGCCATCGGTCGTGGTGGACAAAATGTAAGACTTGCCTCCGAGCTTACTGGTTGGCAGATCAATATCATGACTTCTGACGAATCGGCTGAGCGCACTGAGAAAGAGCGTCAGACCCTACTGGCCTCTTTTATGGAAAAGCTTGACGTAGACCAAGAGGTTGCTGAAGTCCTTGTCGAGGAAGGTTTCTCTAGCCTTGAAGAGGTGGCTTATGTGCCCATTGCCGAGATGCTTGAAATCGAAGTATTCGATGAGGACACCGTCAACGAACTTAGAATGCGTGCACGCAACGCACTCCTTACCGAGGAGATTGCCAAGGAAGAAAAACTTGGAACCACCTCAACCGATCTTCTGGATCTTGAAGGGATGACGCACGATCTCGCAAGTCGCCTCGCCGATGCGAAAGTCTTGAATCGTGACGACCTTGCAGAGCTTGCCACCGACGAGCTCTCAGAGATTTCTGGTTTGTCCGAGGAGGCATCTGCTGCTCTCATTATGAAGGCACGTGAACACTGGTTTAACGAGCCAGCTGACTCATCTGCTGAAGGAGGTACCCCCGCCCATGGCCACTAGTCGTGTTGAAGCATTTGCTGCCGAACTAAAGCTCGATGTTGATGTGCTGCTTGAGCAGTTGAAGACAGCGGGCGTTGATAAATCATCGGGCACTGACCTCATTTCCGAGTCTGATAAGGAGAAGTTGCTCGAGGCTCTTCGTAAAGCGCACGGAGGCGCCGCCGAGGCGCCTCGACGCAAGATCACCATCACCAAGCGTCAGACCTCTGAAATTCGTCAGGCCGACCCATCAGGTAAGTCGCGAACCATTCAGGTTGAGGTCCGCAAGAAACGTGTTTTCGTTAAGCGTGATGAGCAAGAGTCTGCAGAAAAGCCCGTGGTCGACGCCGCGCCCGTTCTTACCGAGCAGGAGATTCAAGAGCGTGAGGCCGAGGCTCAGCGCCAACGGGCCTTGCTAGAAAGGCAAGAAGAAGAGCGTCTCGCCAAGGCGAAAGAGGAGGCGGATAAGGCTCAAAAGCTTGCTGCCGGGCAAGAAAAGGCCAGTGAACCGGCGCCTGAAGAGGCAAGCGCGCAGGCCGAGGCCGTCGAGTCTTCAGCATCCGCTGACGACGAGTCGTCTGACCCCGCAACCACAAAGAAATCAAAAGTTCGTAAGGTGTCAGCAAGTGAAGTCGCTGATCAGCAAGCCACGGAGGCTCGTAGGGCGGTTGAGGACGAAGTGGCGGCCATTAACAAACTAATGGAGGCTGCTCGAACAGGCAAGCTTGCGGCCACGGTCAAGGCTGAATCGGAAAAACCCGCGGCCAAGGACGCGAAAGACAAAGAGGCCACTGAAAACAAAACCATGACGCTCTCCAAGTCTGCCAAGAAGCCCGGAGAGGATTCGTCTGACAAGCCCAAAGACAAGAAGTCCGAAAAGTCTCTGAAGTCTGCCCAGCTTGCCTCTACATGGCAGGAAGACGCTCAAAAACGTCGCGCTCTTAAGACTCGTGGGGATGTGTCTGGAGGAACATCGAACTGGCGTGTTGGGCCGCGGTCCAAGCAGAAAGGATCCGCTGACAGCCAGAAGTCATCAACATTTGTTGCCCCAACCGAGCCTATTGTTCGTGAGGTCCACATTCCTGAAACCATTACCGTTGCTGACCTCGCTCACAAGATGTCGGTGAAGGGTGCAGAGGTTGTGAAGACCCTAATGACCATGGGTCAGATGGTGACGATTAATCAGGTGCTCGATCAAGAAACCGCCATGATCGTGGTGGAAGAAATGGGGCATAAGGCTTTTGCTGCCAAGCTTGATGATCCCGAGGCACTTCTTGTGGAGGATAGTCCGGTTGATCAGGCCGATGAACTTCTTCCACGTCCACCGGTTGTCACCATCATGGGTCACGTCGATCACGGTAAGACGTCTCTGCTCGACAGCATTCGACGTGCAAAGGTTGCAGACGGTGAGGCCGGTGGTATTACGCAGCATATTGGTGCCTATCACGTAGAGACACCCCGTGGCGTTATTACCTTCCTTGATACTCCGGGTCACGAGGCGTTTACAGCCATGCGTGCTCGCGGGGCAAACGCCACCGATATCGTTATTCTGGTTGTGGCCGCCGATGATGGCGTGATGCCCCAGACCAAGGAGGCAATTGCCCACGCCAAAGCGGCAGGTGTTCCCATTGTGGTTGCCATGAATAAGATCGATAAGCCGGAGGCCAACCCCGATCGCTTAAAGGGCGAGCTCGTTGCCGAGGAAGTTGTACCCGAGGAATTTGGTGGTGAGTCGCCCTTTGTTGCTGTCTCAGCGAAAACAGGGCAGGGTATTGATGAACTTCTAGAAAACGTTTTACTTCAGGCTGAGGTGCTTGAGTTGAAGGCCTCGAAGACATCCATGGCCAAGGGCTTGGTCATTGAGGCCCGTATCGACAAGGGCCGTGGTCCGGTTGCTACCGTGCTCGTTCAGTCTGGAACCCTTCGCAAGGGCGATATCTTGCTTGCGGGAAGTTCGTTTGGCCGTGTGCGTGCCATGCTCGATGAGAATGGCCGACCCATTGAGACGGCAGGCCCTTCCATCCCCGCTGAGATTCTCGGCCTGACCGATGTTCCCCTGGCCGGAGATGAAATGCTTGTGCTTGGTGATGAGCGCAAGGCTCGCGAAATTGCATTATTCCGTCAGGGCAAGTTCCGAGACGTGCGTCTCGCCAAACAGCAGGCTGCTAAGCTTGAAAACATCTTTGAAAACATGGGGGAGGGGGCCAAGGTTCTTGCCCTTATTGTGAAAGCCGATGTTCAAGGTTCGCAAGAAGCCTTGTCAGCAGCCATGCACAAGCTCTCTACCGATGAAGTTCGGGTGAATGTCGTTCATGCAGCCGTGGGGGCCATTACGGAGTCTGACGTTAACCTCGCTATTGCCTCAAAGGCAGTTGTTATTGGCTTTAACGTTCGTGCCGACGTCTCTTCTCGTAAGCATGCAGAGGCGAATGGAGTCGAATTGCGTTACTACAACATCATTTACGACGCAGTTGATGATGTTAAGAACGCTATGCAGGGCATGTTAGCCCCCGAGCGTCGTGAGCAGATTTTGGGCATGGTCGAAATCCGCCAAGTCTTCAAGGTCTCGAAGCTTGGAAATATTGCAGGCTGTATGGTTCTAGAGGGCATTGTGAAACGAGGTGCTCATGTTCGGCTGCTCCGTGACAACACTGTGATTTGGACGGGCGACCTTGACTCCCTGAAGCGATTTAAAGATGACGCCAAAGAGGTGAAAGAAGGTTTTGAGTGCGGTCTCACCTTAAAGGGGTATGACGATATTCAGGAGGGAGATCAGCTTGAAGTCTTTGAAATCCAAGAAATCGCGAGGACGCTCTAGCCCTGGCTCCGGTCGTGGCTTTCGTGTCGCCGATCAAATTCAAAAGGATATTGCTCAGCTCCTTCGTCTCGAGCTAAAAGACCCCCGGGTTGGGTTTGTGACCGTGACGGAGGTCGAGGTGTCCTCTGACCTGAGTCACGCATGGGTTTATTACTCTGTGTTACCGGATACTCCGGAGCAAAAAGAGCGAACCCACAAAGGACTTAGTCATGCCACGGGCTTCTTGCGTACACGACTTGGAAAGCTTCTTGGTATCTACAGTGCGCCCGAGCTGCATTTTGTCTTTGATGACTCCATTGCTCAGGGTGCGCACCTGAGTAGGCTTATTGGTCTTGCTAATCAGGGGCAAGAGGCTGCAGCCTCTTCTTCAGATACAGACAAGTCTTAAATTTTCATTCTCATGACCGTATCTGCTCCCTCTGCTGGCGTTGAACGTCGTCGCATCGATGGCGTTCTTCTTCTTGATAAGGCGCAGGGCCTAAGTTCAAATCAGGCCTTGGGTCGCGTGAAGTATCTTTTTCGGGCGCTAAAGGCTGGGCACAGTGGGACGCTTGATCCCATGGCAACAGGCCTTTTACCGATTTTCCTGGGGGAGGCAACAAAGTTTTCTCAGCATGGCCTTGATGCCGACAAGGAGTATGAGGCCACGGTTATGCTGGGCATAACAACGACTACCGGCGATGTTGAGGGTGAGGTTATTTCCCAAAAGCCCGTGAATGTTTCAGCTGTAGAGGCAAAAGAGCTTGTAATCAACTTAAAGGGTGAACAAGATCAAATGCCCCCCATGTTTTCCGCCCTTAAGTATCAGGGCAGACCACTTTACGACTACGCACGTCGGGGCATTCAGGTTGAGCGTAAGCCGCGTCCTATTTCGATCTACGAATCAGAGCTTCTTAACTATGAGCCCCCAGTCCTTCGTATGCGCGTGGCCTGCTCGAAAGGGACCTACATTCGCAGTCTTGCAGAGACACTTGGCGAGCGGGCGGGCTGCGGCGCTCATTTAATAGGTCTGCGAAGAACCCGCGCAGCCAAGCTGCACATTGATCAGGCAGTCACGCTTGAAAGGCTTAGTCAGATGGGCTCCGAGGCGCTTATGAAGCAGTTGCTTCCTGTCGATTATCTGTTGCAAGAATGGCCATGCCTGTATCTTAGTCAGGCGCAGGCTCAAAAGTTTCGCCATGGCCAGGCCGTACCATTTTC
>JALRJP010000087.1 GCA_023261135.1 Burkholderiaceae bacterium
GCATAGGCCAGGTCGGGCGTACCCGTTTCACACCAGATCATGTCGGCATAGGGTGCATAGGCGAGGCCGCGGGCAATGGATTGATCCAGACCATTGCGGGCACGGAAAAAGCCCTCGACAGTGCGCTCACCCGTAAGAAAAGGCTTGTCGTTGTCATCGATGTCCGAGGTCACAAGGTCGGCGGCTTCCGCATCGGTACGTGCAAGTAAGACCGTAGGTACGCCCATCACGTCTGCTGCAAGACGCGCGGCCACAAGCTTAGCAACGGCCTCACGCGTAGGAACCAACACTTTTCCACCCATGTGACCGCACTTCTTTACAGAAGCGAGCTGGTCTTCAAAGTGAACACCAGCCGCGCCCGCATCAATCATGGACTTCATAAGCTCAAACGCATTGAGAACACCACCAAAACCAGCCTCGGCATCGGCTACGATGGGAAGGAAGTAATCGACATAACCCTCGTCTTCGGGGTTCTTGCCTTCCGACCATTGAATTTGATCGGCGCGCGTAAAGGTGTTGTTAATACGGCGAACCACGCTGGGTACCGAGTTTGCGGGATAGAGCGACTGGTCGGGATACATTTCGCCCGACAAATTGGCATCGCCCGCTACCTGCCAGCCCGACAAGTAGACAGCCTTCAGGCCGGCTTTGGCTTGCTGAAGGGCCTGGTTACCAGTAAGCGCCCCCAAGGAGTTCACGAAGGGCTCATTGGACACGAGGTCCCAGAGCTTCTCGGCGCCACGCTTGGCAAGCGTATGCTCGGGCTGTATAGAGCCACGCAGACGAACCACGTCTTCTGCTGTGTAACCCCGCTTAATACCCCTCCAACGGGGATTCTCGGACCAATCTTTTTGAAGCTGCTGGGCAGCCTGTGCGCGTGGATTCATGGGTCAATTCCTTTAATAAAGAGAAAAGTGAAAAATTCGTGACACCATGTTAGGTCCTTCTGCTGCCCTGCATTAGGGTTTTTACGGCACTCACAAAAAGTTTTTTTATGATTTAAATCATATAAATAGCGTTAATGTTTTGTATAGTGAAATACGTGAGCGGGATTTGGAAAAGAATTATGCGGCTACGCAACACGATATTCCACATTACAAAATAATGATTTCGCATAGTGGAAAAAGTAAGCCCTTTGGGACGCCTCTACGTCTGTAGGCGACGAAAGGCGAGAATCGGGGGCGTAGAAAGCACCTGCCGTAAGGCAATCCAGCCCGCACCCAGGCTCACGAGGCTTCCAACCAAGGCCCCCACCAGCGGCCAGGTGAGCCGGAAGGGAACAGGAAGATCAAAGATTTGCTCGGCCAAGAGACTCCCAAGAAGCTGAGCAACCAAGCCTGCAGCAAAGCCCGCCACAGCGCCCACCAGGAGCAGCTCAGCCGCCTGTCGGGTGACCAGGCGCGCGCGCGGAGCTCCCAGGGCGCGCAACAAGGTTGCCTCGCGCACCCGCTCGTCACGGCTTGCCAAAAGCGCAGCCCAAAGCACAAGAACACCCGACGCTAGACTGAACATGAAAAGAGCCTGCACAGCGCCGATCACCTGCTCGAGCATGCGTCGAACCTGGCTGATCATGGCGTCTAAATCAATGAGGCTAAGGCCTGGAAAACGGCTTGTCAGGGCCTGATTAAGGCCCGTGGCCTGTGGCAACGAGGGCAGATAAAACGAGGTAATGAAGGTCTTGGGCATATCCTGCAACACGGCCGGTGAAAGAATCATAAAGAAATTAACCTGCATGGAATCCCAGCGCAGATCGCGCAGACTGGTGACCTCGGCCCATGCGGGCTCACCCGAAATATCAAACCCAAGTCGATCGCCAAGCTTAATACCCAAGGTGCGCGCAATGCCCGACTCAACCGAGACTTCATTGGCCTGGGGCGCGAGCGCCCTTCCCTCCCGCAACACGTTGTAGCTTGGAACAGAGCCGTAAGAAAGATTCAGCTCACGATCAAGCAGTCTTTGGGCACGCTGTTCTTGGAAGTCATCGGGGCCTACGGCCTTGTCATTAATACTAACCAGCCTGCCACGCACCATGGGATAAAACGCAACCTGCTCAATACCCGAGGACTCAAGAATGGCGCCGACCTGTTTCTCCTGACCAGGCTGAATATTCAGAAGAAACCGGTTCGGTGCATCTTGCGGCAGGCTGCGGCCCCAGGCCTGAAGAAGATCCTGGCGAAGAAAGGCCAAAAGCAAAAGTGCAGAAAGCGCAAGGCAGAGTCCAAGCACCTGAACAATAAGGCCCGTCCCACGCCGACTAAGAATGCGTTGAAGACTGCTCAGCGTCCAGCCAAGGCGAGGAACGGTTGCAAGACCCGTTGCCGCAACGCGAAAGCCAACCCAAAGAATCGCAAAAAGAAGAAGCCCAAAAACGGAGAGTCCTGCAGCCGTGTAGATCGCAAGCTCAAGATTGCCACTGCCCATCCAGAGCAATAAGGTCATGCTCAAGAGGCCAAGGCTTACAAGACTCATGCGACCTAGCATGCCCTGGGACCGAAAAGACGCTGCATGCGAATCAGAAGGACGAAGACTCTCCCATACAGGCGCTCTTAAGGCCTTCCAAACCGCAGGGCCCACGAACAGAAGCGTCATGCCAAGACTTAAAACAAGGGCCTGCAAAACAGGGAGCCAGGCAAAGAAACCCGACAGACCAAGGCTCGAACCGAAGAGCTCGTTGAGGACATGACTGCCAATGCCCTGCAAGAAAAGGCCCGCCGCAGTTCCCAGTAACCATGCCACAAAAACCATGGCGACTAAAAGCCCAAGCCAATAGCTCAGCAAAAGCCGCCGTGTTGCACCCATGGCCTTCATCACTGCAAGCCTTTGCGTGTAAAGAAGACCCAGCCTTCGCCCCGACAAGGCCATGGCGGATGAGGCAGTAAGAACTGAAACCATGGCAGCCAGTGCAAGAAAGCTGGTCGCTCGATCAAGTGCATCACGCAACTCGGGCCGAGCGTTTTCCATGGTCTCAAAACGTTGACCAGCCTGGATCGACCCTTCGATGGACCTGTCGAAGGCCTCAAGGGCCTTCGCATCATTGCTTCCAAGCCAGAGTCGAAACCGAACGCGACTGCCTGGACCAAGCAGGCTTGATGCGAGCAGCTCGTCATGGCGCATCAGTATTCGCGGCGAGATGTTCACAAAATTCATACCCCGGTCGGGCTCAAACTCCACAATGCCGCCAATGCGGTACGAGCGGCCGCCAAGCTGAATGCTGTCTCCGAGTGCAAGGCCAAGTCGACCTACAAGGCTGTCATCAACAAAGACCTCTCCGGCTGGAATGTCTGGGTTCAGGCGAAGACCCTCGGGACCACGCACCTGCAGGTTTCCGCGAAGCGGGTAGCCTTTTTCGACAGACTTCACCGAGACCAGTTGATTGCGCCCCTTAGCAACCACCATACTTGGAAACTGACTGCCTTGAACCATGCGCAGACCCTGCGCCTTAGCCGCTTGAATCCAGGCCTCGGGAAGGCTACGGTCGGAGACCAAGAGTCGATCGGCGCCAAGACTTCCCCGGGCGTCGGCAAACAAGGCCGACTCCACGCGATTGGCAAGAACTCCCACAGAGACAATTGCAGCCACCGAAATGACAATGGCGGCAAGCATAAGGGTCATGGCGCCCGAACGCAGGTCGCGCCAGGCAAGTTGAAGGGCAAATGCGAGTCTTAGCTTAGGCTGCACGAAGGGCCTCCACAATAGCAATGCGCGAGGCACGAATGGCAGGTGCCATGCCTCCAAGCACGCCCATAAGAACAGAGAAGACCAGGCTTTGAATAACAATACCCGGAGTGAGATAAAAACCGAAAGACAGCTCAGAGAAACTCTGGAAATTAGTGGTTGAAAACTCGGTAAGCTGCATTAGGCTTGCAAGTGCAAGGCCGACAGCCCCACCCACCAAGGCAAGAAAAACCGATTCAGCAAGAAATGCAAGCAGAATAGCCCCGCGTTGAAAACCTAGCGCACGCAAGGTTCCAATCTCGTTAACCCGAGTGGCAACGGCAGCCTGCATGGTGATGGTTGCACCGATCACCGCACCTATGGAGAAAATAACTGTAAGCGTTAAGCCAAGAATTCGAATAAAGCGTGACAGGGTCTCACTCTGCTCTTCGTAATACTGACGCTCGGTCTTGGCCTGCAACGGCAGTCGCGGGTCGTCTTCGACACGGGCATGAAACTGCTGAGCCTGGCTTGGGTCCAAGAGTCGAACAATGACCGAAGAGTAGCTGGTGCGTCGAAACGATTGCCGCAGTATTTCACCGTCAGCCCAGATCTCGTTATCGAAGCCGCTTCGACCGCCGTTGAAGTGGCCCACAATGCGCCAGTCCCTTCCGCCAAAGCGCACCGACTCGCCAATGGCCATACCCGCAAACTGCTTAGCTGTGGCCTGACCAATCATGATCTCATTGGAGCCTTGGCGAAAAAGCCGACCCTCTATCACCTGCACCTGACGACGCATCCCAACACCTTGGTGATCAAGGCCACGAATGACAACGTTCGAAGGCCGACCAGTCTCAAGCTTTTTCAGATTTACCAACACCACAGTCTCACGGGAGGCAACCGCCTCAAGGTTGGTTGCGACCTCGGGGAACTGGGTAACAATATTGGCCTGACTGCGGTCGATGGAACTCTGCACCTCAGTGACTGAACCCTTGCGCGTGACCACCATATTGTCAGACTCACCCGTACTTACAAGCGTCTGCTTTAAACCCGCATCAAGCATGAGCACCGCGGCAAAAACATAGACCACTAAGGCCATGCCCATGGCCGTTAGGCCGGTGGTGAGCCGACGCACCCAGAGGTTTCGCAGGCTGTAACTGAGCGGAACAGAAAAAACGGGTGTCGCCATGACTCCGTTGTCCCTAAATGGCCCGAAGGCCTTCAACGATGCGAATACGATAGGCCCGTATACAGGGGAAGATGGCAGCAACAAGCCCGGTGGTAAGGGCAGCGGCCAGCTGCGTAAGACTGGTATCAAAGGACACGGCGAAGTAACGAAACATATTGCCTGTTGCCGCCTGAAAGGCCCAGGCTGCTGGAAACGTTAGAACCAGGGCGGTGAGCCCCCCAAGCACAGCGAGCAACATAGACTCTGCGAAGACTAAGCCCGCCACAAACCGAGGTGAGAACCCAAGCGCCTTCAGGGTGGCGTATTCAGGCGTGCGCTCGCGCGCCGTCATGGACATGGTGTTGGCCATGACAGCCATGATGATCAAAATGACCACAAAAGAGACTGCACGAATCGCAACAACAATAGCCTCAGTCATAGCAACAAAACCCAGTTGAAAGGCCTGCTCGGTCTCAGTCAAGGTTTCTTTCGGAGAGTTCAAGAAAAGGGCATCAATGGCCATGCCTACCTCAGCGGCACGCGCGGGGTCGGGAACGCTGGTTATAAAAACACCAACGGAATCTGCATCACGATTAATATTGCGCTTCTTGACCTCTTCATTTAGATATGTCCAGTGAAAATACATTTTCCCTGTATCTGTTTTTTCTTCCTTACCTTCGTATATTCCAGCAATCAAAAACTCCCATTGACCCGGAAAGATCTGGCCCTTCAAGGTCACAAGATCACCAATCTTAAAGCCGTGTTCATTCGCAAGGTTGCGCCCCACAATGGCACTGCGTCGATCACGGTAAAAGGCTGAACGTTCCTCGTCGGTCAGCATGTACTCGGGGTAGATCTCAAAGTAACTCGGCGGGTCTACGGCGAACTGAGGAAAAAAATTGCGTGTGTCTTTATAAATGCCACCAAACCAGCGCGAGTAGGTCATGCGCTCCACGCCATCAATGCCACGAATCCGTTCGCCATAACTAAGGGGAAGCGGAAAAATTAAAGAAATGGAGCTTCGAGTAATAAGACGCGCCTCACCGGCCGCCTCTGCCCCAGCGTACCAGGCCTTCACCACCGTCGATAAAAGTCCGAAGGCAAGCACAGCCACAAGCAGGCCAACAAACGTAAGCAAGGAACGCATACGGTTGCGCCAGATATTTAGAAAAAGCAGCTTAAGAATTAACATGCTGGACCTGGTTAGCTTCGGTCTGGACCATGAATCACGGTAAATAGGGGCTTAGACAGCAGAGGGCTCGGACTCCAACTGGCCTTTATCGAGGTGCACCATGGCACCCGCGTAGCTGGCCGCCTTGGGGTCGTGCGTCACCATAAGAATGGTCTTACCCTGCTCGGTATTGAGTTGCTGCAGCATCTTTAAGACATCTTCGCCCGAGACACGGTCGAGGTCACCGGTTGGCTCGTCTGCAACAATAAGCGAGGGACTTGTAATCAGAGCCCGGGCAATGGCAACACGCTGCTGTTGACCACCCGAGAGTTCATTGGGTCGATGTCCCATTCGATCGCTAAGACCCACTTGCTCAAGCGCCCTCTCAACACGCTGTCTGCGCTCGGCGGGCGGCACTGTCGTGAGTTGAAGCGGAAGCTCCACATTCTCGTAGGCGGTAAGCACCGGAATAAGGT
>JALRJP010000088.1 GCA_023261135.1 Burkholderiaceae bacterium
GGAATGTCTGCGCTGAATTTGCGTCACTGAGATATTGCTGCGATCAGGGTAGATCTTGCGAAGGGCGGCCCCCGCAGCCTTGGGGCAGTCTCCGTACACCTGCATGGTCACGGTTTCATTAAGCATGACATTCGGTTGATCGTTACTTTCGTAATCAAAGGAAACATCCGCAAAATGCCAGGTCACCCTTGGCCTTGCAGCAAGACCGGAGCGCTTTCGCTTTCGAGAATAAGAGGCCGCCTTGCTTTGAAAGTGGCTTGCATCTTGGCTATCGCCGGATGGGTCCATAAGAAATAAGAGCCTCACAATAATAATTGAGGCAACAAACCAGTACGAACCAAAGAACACCGAGGCGAAGACCAGCGCAAAAAGCGCGATGCCCCAAAAAACTTGGACGGACGACGGTAGGTTAACGGAGGGGACGTGTTCGAACTGTGCGCGAACCCAAGACGCAATCATGCTGAAATGATAAATTCCTGATTCACCGCCCACGGCAAGCACCCCTACGGGCTCTACGTGTTTTTCTAAGTCTTTTCCCTAGGCACCACAACCTTCCATGCTCCCCGCTAGCCGTCTTAATGCCCAGGGTCAGCCCGTGATCGACCTCTGGTCTATTCTAAAAATTGCGTTCCCACTCTTCATACAAGCGGGGCTGCAGGCGGCTTTAAATCTTATTGATACATGGTTCGTCGGCCGTATCAGCGTCGATGCGCTGGCGGGCGTAGGGGGTGTTTATTGGCTTGTTCTTGGGCTGTTGTTCTTCTTAACCGGCATTGGCATGGCGGTGCAAACCCGCTCCGCCCAGTTCTACGGGGCAGGCCGGCGAAACGATGCCGCGGCCGAGGTCTGGTCCGGACTTTACATCGCTCTTTTTGCCATTCCACTTTGCCTTCTTCTGGCCTGGCTCGGTCAGTTCCTCGTGCCTTTATTGGGCGTCTCGGCTGCCATTCAGGAGCAGGCCTTGGCCTACTGGAGCCCTCGTGTCTGGGGCGGCCCCTTCATCATCGCCGAAACTGCCGTGCTTGCCTTCTTCATGGGAATTGGCCGGGTCAAGCTTGCCCTGCTGGTCAATATCTTTATTGTCGTGGTGAACACCGTGCTTAATGCCATTTTTGTTTTTGGGCTGAGGCTTGGTGTCGAGGGCATCGCCTGGGCCACAACCTTCTCCATTGGGGCTGGCCTTATCTTCGCGCTTTTGCTATTTCTAGCCCCTAGCATGCGTGCCCAGTACAACGCCCACAAAGCCTGGCGGTTGCGGCCCGTTGCACTGAAGGGCCTGCTTTTTCTTGGGCTTCCCATTGGCTTTTCAATTGGCGTCGATATTCTTGGTTTCGCGGTGTTCCAAGCCATGATGACAAGGCTGGGTGCCATTGAGGGTGCCGCCTCGCAGGTCGTTATTATGCTTACCTCGGCGGCCTTTCTTCCTGCGGTGGGCCTGGGTAAGGCGGGCACCACGCTGGTGGGTCAGTCCATTGGGGCTGGCGAGTATGCATGGGCACGAAGGCTGGGCAACCGTGTTATTGCGCTGTGTGTGGTCTATATGTTTTTGTTCGGGTTGCTTCTTGCCATCTTTGGCCATCAACTGGTGCAGTGGTTCATTTCACCCAACGATCCATCCGCACAGGCTTTAATTGCATTGGGTGCACAGCTTGCGCTTATTGCGGCCTTCTACCAGGTCTTCGACGGCCTGCATCTGGGTGCTGTTTTCTGCTTGCGGGGGGCAGGCGATGCCAAGACGCCTGCCTTGGTTCTGTTTGTCCTGTCATGGGGCTTCTTTATCCCGCTGACCTATCTGCTCACCTTTGCTCCGGGGCAGGGCTGGTTTGATTCACTGCCTGCCTTTGGCTATGGGGCCGTGGGCGGATGGTGGGCTGCGAACCTTTACATCTTCGTACTTTCGGTCTTTTTGGCCTGGCGCTGGTGGAAGGGCGCGGTCTTTCAAAGGGTGGTGGCTTGAGTCAAGTTCAGCCGCCTGTGCCGAACGAACCGCAGGGAGGTTTTGCCCTTGTAAGGTCGCACGACCTCGCTCAGTTGCGCGAGCTACTCATTGAGTTTCAGCAGGCCAATGCCTTACCACCGTTGCACGCCGAAACCATACTGGTGCAAAGCAATGGCCTTGCCCAATGGCTGCGCCTTGGCTTTGCGCAGGCGCAAGGCTGTGCCACCGGGCTTAACTTTAGTTTTCCCTCGCGCTTTATCTGGGACGCATACCGCGCGGTCTTAGGCCATAACAGTGTTCCAAGTCAGTCAAGCCTCGACCGCTCAAGCCTGGTCTGGCGGTTGATGCGTCTGCTGCCCGAGTTCCTCCAAAGGCCCTCGGCACAGGCCTTACGTCATTTTATTGCCGGCTCGCAAGCCTATCGTCCTGGTCTTAGCGGGCTGCGCCATTACTGGCTAAGTGCGCAGCTTGCTGATCTTCTCGATGCCTATCAGGTTTATCGCGCCAATTGGCTGCAACAGTGGGAAAAGGGCCATTGGCCGGCTGAACTCCATCATTACAAGCATCACGAATGGCAGGCAGAACTCTGGAAGGCCGTTGTTCAGCAGGCCCAAGGCGACCTTTCGCACTCGCAAAAGGCCAATTCATCGAGCCAAGGGCTTCAAGCGCCCTGTCTCGGTCGCGCCGATAGCTTTGCAGCCTTTGAGGCAGCAGTGTTGGCGCAGCCCCTTCACTCGCCGCGTCCAGTTGGGCTTCCCGAGCGGCTTATTGTTTTTGGCATTGCCTCCATGCCCGAGCAGCAGCTTGAGGTGCTCTCACTCATTTCTCGCTGGACAAAGGTGCTCGTTTTTATTCTGAGTCCAACGTCCCATTGGGTCGAGCCAAAAACGGGCCACCCTTTGCTTGCTCGATGGGGAAAGCAAACCACAGACTTCACCCAACTGCTGCTTGATATTGAGGAGAGGGCGCAACGCGAGCATCAGCTGCAGCCGTTAAGTCTTGCCTTGGGTAAGAGCGCGTCAGAGCTCTTTGCGCCGCGACCTGAGTCTCACGCACTGGCAAAACTTCAGAACGCCATTTTGAGCAACGCCATTGGCCCCACGGACGACCGTATTGCGCCCGATGACTCCATTCATTTCTCTACAACCCACAGCCCCTTGCGCGAACTTGAGGTTTTGCACGACAAGCTTCTTGATGCCTTGCAAAGCGTTCCCGGCTTGCAGCCGCGTGACATTCTGGTCTTGGCACCAAACCTGGGCCAGTATGCGGCGCTTATACCGGCTGTCTTTGGTCCTGTTTTTAATGGCGATTCGCGCGCGCTGCCGTTTTTTATTGCCGATCCAAGCAGCCAGGATACTCAACCACTGGTGCATGCTTTTTCTTGGCTCTTAAGGGCAGGAGGGCAGCCCATTACAGCAGAGGAGCTCCTTGCCTTTGTTGAAAATGCGCTGGTCATGCGGCGGTTTCAGCTCTCGGGCGAAGACCTTGAAACCCTGCGCACCTGGGTGGGTGCAGCAGGTATCCGCTGGGGTCTGAATGCAAAGCATCGGCAGGCTTACCTTCAATCACTCGTCTCTAATACCGATCAAGACTTTTCCAACGACTCAATAGAAAAAGAGAGGGTGCAGCAAGGCACGAGCGAGTATCAGCAGGACACCATTAGCTGGGCAGCGGGCCTTCAACGTTTATTACTTGCCTATGCATCAGGCGCCTCCGCCCACCCATGGCAGGGTATTGCGCCCGCCGAGGGCCTTGAGCTTCAGCCCGAGCTTCTCAATAAGCTTATTGTGCTGCTTCGGTTTGTCGAACAAACCTTGCAGCAGTTTCAGGAAGACGCACCGGTGGTGCATTGGTGTGACAGACTTGCCCAGCTTTCTCAGAGTCTGCTAAAGGCGAATGGTCCTGCCATGCAGGATCACGAACGCCTTCTTAACATGGTGCAGCAAAGCCTACAGGCCTGGCGTAACGAGGCTACATTAGCGGGCCACAACCAGCCCATTCACTATCGTGTTGTTCAGGAACACTGGCTTCCCGAACTGACTGGCGAGCGGCAGGCTCAGCGCTTCTTCAGTGGAGGTATTACCTTCGCAAGCTTCACACCACTGCGGTCCATTCCCTTTCGGGTGGTCTGTCTTTTGGGCATGGCCGATGGTCAGTTCCCACGGCCAAATCACCAGTTTGACATCGACCTCATGGCGGCGGTGCCGCAGGCCGGCGATCGCTCGCGCCGCGACGATGATCTTACTTTGTTGCTTGAAGCGGTGGGTGCTGCCCGCGACAGGCTTTTCGTGTCCTGGGTGGGCCGTCGAATTCAAGACAACTCGGAATGTCCACCCTGCCTTCCTATTCAACAGCTTTTTCATTCGCTTGGCCATAGCCTTGAATCGGCGGAGGCCTCACTTATTGAGGCGCACCCACTTCACAGCCACGACCCAAGCTACTACGCAGGGCAGTCCACTCGGTTCACCTACCGTCCCAATCCCTCACAAGACCTGCTCACCGCACTTTACGGTCAAGGACATGAGGCTGTTCAAAATGACGCCAATTCGGCAAACACGGCTACGAGCTCAGAGCATGGGTTAGACGTGCCTGAGGTTTCCATAGGTCAGCTTCAATATTTACTCACTCGACCAGGCTATGTTTTTTACGAGCATGGTCTTAAGACTCGTATTCCATCTCTTGACCGCGCCTTGTTCACGGAAGAGCCCATTGCCCCCGAGTCGCTCGAGCGCTGGCAACTCAAGAAGAGGCTCTTGCAGAAGCTAAGCCTTAATCTTCAGGCAAGCCTGGATACCTCCTTGGCACTTCGCCAGGCGAGAGACTGGCTTCTTGCCTCGGGTCTATTACCCGTGGGAAGCTGGGCAGAGCCCTTCTGGTCTGATCTTGAACCCGACCTGTTATGGCTTGCCGACCATTACATCACCCGGGCATCAAACACGTCGTTGAACATAACCAGTGCATTTACGGCGTCCAACCCTTTGAGCTCGGGAACTGATCTTGTAAAGCTATGGCCGCATCATCTTCAACGCTGCATGAGTTCACAGGCATCGGCCTTCGTGCTTTATTCCACAGAAGGCATCGCAGAGCTGCCTGCGCTCTCAACAGATCAGGCCAGTCTGCATTGGGACGAGCTTTGCCAATATTGGCAGCGGGCCTGCCAAGCGCCTTTGCCACTTACTTTAAAAACCGGATGGGCCTGGGCCTCCGCGAGCTTAAGTCTGCCCGAGGAGAGCGACCGCGAGGCAATAAAGGCAAAGGCCTATAGGGACGCCGAAAAGAAATACGACCTAGGCGCCTACAACGAGGAAGAGGTGAAAGACCAGCCCTTTCTTCGTTGGTACTACCCTGAGTTTGCCCTGCTTGAGCAAAGTAACGACTTTGTTCGGTTTGCAGAGGCCCTCTACGGGCCCATCGTGACTCAGCTTCACTGGACAAAACGCGAAAGGCCAAAGGCGTGACAACCACAAGCCTTGGAGTCACCATGCCCTTAAAGGGCTGGCGCCTTATTGAGGCCAGTGCAGGCACAGGTAAAACCTACACGCTTGAGCTTTTATACCTCAGACTTTTATTGGGTCGTACTTGCGGGCTTGAAGGCACCGACCTTACCGGTGACATCAACCGTCAGGCCCACGGCTCTGCCTTCACCATCGATCAAATCCTTGTCATGACCTATACGGAGGCAGCCACGCAAGAGCTGCGTCGGCGTCTTGGTCAGCGCATCGAAGCGGCAATGGCTAAGGGTCAAGACCCCGACCTTGGTGCCCTCACCGAAAACGATAAAGAGCGCCTTGCGCAGGCCAGCCTTTTGCTTGACCAGGCCAGCATTAAAACCATACATGGCTGGTGCGCGCAGATGCTCACCGACCATGCATTACTCACCGGGCAGCCACGTCACCAAGAGCTCGTTCCAAATAACGAAGAGCAGCTGCGTCAGGCGGTTCTTGACTACTGGCGCGGCCACTATCTTTGTCTTGATTCGCAGTCCATCGGCCTGGTGCGGCAGGCCTTTGCATCCCCTTCTGCCATGCTGAAGGCAGTCAACAATCGCCTGGGTCTTCAGCAAAGCAGTGGGGCACTGCCGGCCGTGACTGAGATTCTTGAACAGTGGCGCGCTGAGCGGGCCAAGGTTATCGACGAGCAGCGAGAATGGCTGCGCCAACAGCTTCCAGAGCTACAAGCGTTTCTTGCTCATGCACGCAAAGAAAAACTTTTCAAAGCAACGTCCCTAAACAGTACG
>JALRJP010000089.1 GCA_023261135.1 Burkholderiaceae bacterium
TGTCTTTAGTGGCTTCTACGCCATTGTCATGGCCATTAATGGGCAGTACTCCCATGCGGCGGTGGCCATTTTTGTTGCCATGGTGCTCGACAGCCTCGATGGTCGGGTCGCCAGGCTCACCAACACCACTTCCGACTTTGGCGCCAATTACGACAGCCTTTCGGACATGGTCTCGTTTGGGGTCGCTCCCGCCCTGGTGGGTTACGTCTGGGCACTTAAAGACATGGGCAAGCTTGGCTGGGTTGCCGCCTTTGTCTATCTGGCGGGTGCTGCTTTACGTCTTGCGCGTTTCAATACCAACATTGGGGTCGTCGACAAACGGTTCTTTCAGGGGCTGCCAAGCCCGGCCGCCGCTGCGCTCGTTGCTGGGCTGGTCTGGCTTGTAACCGACTGGACACCTCAGGGCCTTGTGAATCTAGACCCAGTCACCCTGGGCTGGGTGGTCTGGGTGCTTATGGTTTATGCCGGTGTCACCATGGTGAGCAACGTACCGTTTTATAGTTTTAAGGTTCTTAACCTAAGGCGTAGTGTTCCATTCGTGTTCGTTGCGCTCGGAGCCTTGGTGCTGGTTGTGGTCTCGCAGGATCCACCTTCTATTTTGTTCACACTGGTTCTGCTTTATTCGGTCTCCGGCTATGCCTACTTTGTGTGGCGAAAAGCCAACGGCGAGCCGGTTAGTATGTTTGCAGATGACGAGAAGAAAGAGCTATAGTCCAGTGCTATGAGTTCTAACGTTTTCATTGGTTCGCCAACTCTGCTTCTGCTTCCCCTGGGTCGACTGCGCCTCGGGCGCTAATTTTCGACCGTGTCGGTTGCCTGCGCCGACCTCTACCCCCAGCAGGCCTCAATCGACTTTAAAATTAAGTTTCCAAAGGGGAAGCACATGAATTCCGATCGTTTGTTTATTTTTGACACCACCTTGCGTGATGGCGAGCAAAGCCCAGGCGCCTCGATGACCAAGGATGAAAAAGTACGTATTGCCAAGCAACTCGAACGGCTTCGGGTCGATGTTATTGAGGCGGGTTTCGCAGCAGCAAGTCCGGGCGATTTTGAAGCCGTCCGTGCCGTGGCTGAGTCTGTGAAAGACAGCACGGTCTGTTCATTGGCGCGTGCCACCACACATGACATTGATGCCGCCGGTAAAGCCATTGCCCCTGCTGCACGCAAGCGTATTCATACCTTCATTGCCACCAGTCCTATTCACATGGAAAAGAAACTTCGTATGAATCCGGACCAGGTGGTTGAGGCCGCGATTGCTGCTGTTCGACACGCGCTAACCTTCACGCCCGATGTTGAGTTTTCCGCAGAAGACGCTGTGCGCTCCGATATTGATTTCTTGGTTCGTATTTTTGGTGAAGTGATTAAGGCCGGTGCAACCACTATTAATGTTCCGGACACGGTAGGCTACAGCGTGCCTGGTCAGTGGGGCGACCGTATGCGCCAGCTTATTGAGCGCACCCCGGGGGCCGACAAGGTTATCTGGTCCACCCACTGCCACAACGACTTGGGTATGGCCGTTGCCAATTCTTTGTCGGCAGTCTTGCAGGGCGCCCGTCAGGTCGAATGCACGATTAACGGTCTTGGCGAGCGGGCAGGTAATGCAAGCCTTGAAGAAATTGTGATGGCAGTGAAGACTCGACGCGATGTCTTCGCCTGCGACTCCAATATCGACACCAGCCAGATCGTGCCGTCCTCGCGACTTGTCTCCCAAATTACTGGCTATCCAGTGCAGCCCAATAAAGCAGTTGTGGGTGCCAATGCCTTTGCCCACGAGTCTGGTATTCACCAAGATGGCGTTCTTAAACACCGCGAGACCTACGAAATTATGCGTGCCGAAGATGTGGGCTGGTCAGCCAATCGGATCGTGCTTGGCAAGCTCTCTGGGCGTAACGCCTTTCGTCAGCGGCTTGAAGAGCTTGGTATTGCACCAGCTTCCGAGCAGGCCCTCAATGAGGCCTTCTCAAGGTTTAAAGAGCTCGCCGACCGCAAGTCCGAGATTTTTGATGAAGACCTTCAGGCTATCGTCTCGGGCGAGGCCTCGGTCAGTGCCGAGCGTTTTAAACTCATCTCCATGTCGCAGAGCTCCGAGATGGGTGAAAAGCCTATTTCGAAGGTGGTTTTCAGTATTGGTGGCGACGAGGTGCGTGTTGAGGCACAGGGCAATGGTCCGGTGGATGCCACGGTGAAGGCCATTGAGAAAGAGGCCAAGAGTGGGGCAGAGCTCTTGTTGTTCTCGGTCAATGCCATCACCACGGGTACCGAGTCGCAGGGTGAGGTCACCATGCGGCTTCAGAAGTCGGGCAGGGTGGTCAATGGCGTCGGTGCGGACCCCGATATTGTTGTGGCCTCGGCCTTGGCTTACCTCAACGCCTTGAACCGGCTTGCGACCGAGCCCAAGGCCAACCCGCAGCAGCCCTAGTAAGGGTTTTTGCGCATTCCTTGGTTTTAACCTAAAATCAAGTGCTTACACGACGCATCCGGCAGATGCGATCGCACGTTTGGAGGGTAGTTCAGGCCGCTTCTTTAGGCATGGGTGCCCTCCGGTCATATACATAGGAGATCTCCATGACCGTTGCCGAAATGTCAAAGGGCGATATCGTCGCCAGTTTTCAACGCGCCCAGGGTGACACAGGCTCCCCCGAAGTTCAGGTTGCTTTACTCACTGCGCGTATTAATCACCTTACCGGGCACTTTAAGCTGAACGCCAAAGACCACCACTCCCGTCGCGGGCTTCTCAAAATGGTGAGTCGTCGTCGCAAGCTTCTCGACTACCTGAAGCGCACGAATCTGCAGTCTTATCGCGAACTCATCGAGAAACTGGGTCTGCGTAAGTAGTGACCGGTCAGGCGCCTGCCCCTTTAATTTTGCCTGTCGTTACAGAAGGCGGCCATGGCCCTTGTGTAGGGCCCTGCCGTCTTTTTGCGCGGGCCTTGTCACGTTAACCGTTCAAAAAGGAAGTCGCGCATGTTCAATATCGCATCCGAGAGTTTTAGCTACGGGCAGCACTCTGTCACCCTTGAAACGGGCGAAATCGCTCGCCAAGCCTCGGGCGCTGTCGTGGTTAACATGCAAGACACGGTTGTTCTGGCCACCGTTGTGGCGGCCAAGTCAGCCAAGGCGGGGCAAGATTTCTTCCCGCTTACCGTTGACTACATGGAAAAGACCTACGCCGCCGGAAAAATACCCGGCGGTTTTTTTAAGCGCGAAGGCCGACCCAGCGAAAAAGAAACGCTGACGTCACGTCTTATCGATCGTCCCCTGCGCCCGCTCTTCCCCGAGGGCTTCTACAACGAAGTGCAGGTGGTTTGTACGGTCATGTCGCTTAACCCAGAAATCGACCCCGACATTCCCGCCATGATTGGCGCCTCGGCTGCACTTGCTATCTCGGGTGTTCCGTTCAATGGCCCCATTGGCGCAGCCCGCGTTGGCTATATCAATGGCCAATACGTCTTGTGTCCTAACGCCTCCGACATGCCCAACTCCCAAATGGACTTGGTGGTTGCAGGCACCGAGTCGGCGGTTCTTATGGTGGAGTCAGAGGCCGACCAACTCTCCGAGGACATTATGCTGGGCGCGGTGGTCTATGGCCACGAGCAAATGAAGGCTGCTATTGATGCCATTAATCGCCTGGTCGAGAAGGCGGGTAAGCCCGAGTGGCAATGGAGCCCCGAGCCGCAAGATGAGACCGTGGTTGCCAAAATCACCGAGCTTGCCCAGGCTTCCTTTGAAGAAGCCTACAAGTTGCGCGACAAGCAGGCACGTTCCGCACGTCTTAAAGAAATTTACGCCAGCGTTGAATCCCAGGTTGCTGCATTGGTCGAGACGGGCAGCCTTGCGGCCCCGGCTGGCAATTTACTGAATGACACCCTCTTTGGTCTTGAGGCCAAGGTTGTGCGCGGTCAAATTCTTAGCGGCGAGCCCCGCATCGACGGGCGTGACACACGCACCGTTCGTCCCATCTCCATTCGTAACGGCGTTTTGCCCCGTGCCCATGGCTCTGTGCTTTTCACGCGTGGTGAGACGCAGGCCCTGGTGGTTGCCACCCTGGGCACCAACCGAGATGAGCAAATCATCGATGCCCTAAGCGGCGAGTACCGTGACCGCTTCATGCTTCACTACAACATGCCTCCGTATGCAACGGGAGAGTGTGGCCGGGTGGGCACGCCCAAGCGCCGTGAAATTGGCCACGGCCGTCTTGCCAAGCGAGCCCTTGTAGCTGTTCTGCCTAAGGCAGAAGACTTTGCTTACTCCATGCGCGTCGTCAGCGAGATTACTGAGTCCAACGGCTCGTCTTCCATGGCCTCGGTCTGTGGTGGCTGCCTTGCACTTATGGATGCTGGTGTGCCGCTAAAGGCCCACGTAGCCGGTATTGCCATGGGTCTTATTAAAGAGGGTGGCAGGTTTGCTGTGCTAACAGACATTCTTGGCGACGAGGACCACCTTGGCGACATGGACTTCAAAGTCGCAGGCTCCGAGACCGGTGTCACCGCCTTGCAAATGGACATCAAGATTCAAGGCATTACCAAAGAAATTATGCAGGTTGCGCTTGCACAGGCCAAAGACGCCCGCATGCACATTCTTGGAAAAATGAAGGACTGCATGGGCACAGCCCGTGAGGAGCTCTCTGAATTCGCGCCTCGGCTCTACAACATGAAGATCAACCCCGAACGCATTCGCGATGTTATTGGTAAGGGTGGCGCTACCATTCGTGCCATTACTGAAGAAACCGGTACCACCATTGACATCGACGAGTCGGGTAGCATCACGATTGCAGCCACAACGGCCGAAGCCGCACGCAATGCCATTAAGCGCATTGAAGAGCTCACCGCCGAAGTCGAGGTCGGTAAGGTCTACGAGGGTACGGTTCTTCGCCTGCTTGAGTTCGGTGCCATTGTCTCCATTCTTCCTGGCAAAGACGGGCTGTTACACATTTCACAAATTGCACACGAGCGCGTAAACCAGGTCTCCGACTTCGTGAAAGAAGGCCAGCAGGTTCGTGTCAAGGTCATCGAGGCCGACGAGAAAGGCCGTCTGCGTCTTTCCATGAAGGCGTTGCTTGATGAGCCCGGCAGCGATGCTCCCGCAGGCGATCAGGTGGGCAGCGGGAGCGAGGCCTAGTCCTTATGCAGCGTGTGCCGCTTGTTCTCGGTAACTGGAAAATGAACGGATCCGCTCAGGCCAACGAGGCCCTGCTGCAAGGGCTTCTTGAAAGCCTTAGCCCCGAAGCTGATGCCGCCCTCAAGCAGGGCGAGTTGCAGGCCGGTGTGGCTGTGCCTGCTCCGTATCTTTTTCAGGCGGCCACCCGACTGCGCACATCCGGACTTTTTTGGGGCGCACAAGATTGTTCCGATGAAGCGTCAGGCGCCTTTACGGGCGAGATCTCGGCAAGCATGATCAAAGACTTCGAATGCCAGTTCGCTTTGGTGGGTCATTCCGAGCGTCGTGAGCGCGCTGCTGAGACCAATAGCCTGGTTAGCCGTAAGCTCGGTCAGCTTCTGAGCCAAGGCCTTATGCCAGTGGTCTGCGTGGGCGAGCCGCTTGCCGAGCGCGAGCAGGGCTCGGCAGAAGCTTTTGTTGTTGAGCAGGTGCGCGCGGCCACAAAGGGTCTTAACGACCAACAGCTTGCCTCGCTGGTTATTGCTTACGAGCCCATTTGGGCCATTGGCACGGGCATGTCGGCTTCAAGCGACGATGCCCAGTCCATGCATGCCACTATTCGGCAAGAGCTTGCCCAGCAGTCGCAGTCGGCGGCGCAGGCTGTTCGTATTCTTTACGGTGGCAGCGTAAAAGCCGCCACAGCGGCCAGTCTTTTTGCCCAGCCCGACATCGATGGCGCCTTGGTCGGTGGTGCCTCGCTTGATGCCACAGAATTCGCAAGCATTGTTCAATCTGCCTGCCCAGGCGCCCAGAGTCTTCACTAGGACACGTTACAGCCATGCCTTGGTATACCAATCTTCTTATCATCGTTCAGGTCGTTTCCGCCCTGGCTATTATTGTTCTTGTTCTTTTACAGCAGGGTAAAGGGGCCGACATGGGTGCCGCCTTTGGCTCAGGCAGTTCAGGCTCTGTTTTTGGTGCCTCGGGCTCAAGTAATTTCTTGTCGCGCACCACCGCAATTCTTGCCGCCGTATTTTTCACAACAACCCTAGGGCTTTCCTACCTT
>JALRJP010000008.1 GCA_023261135.1 Burkholderiaceae bacterium
CCAAGCTTGGTGTGTTTGTCCTGGAGGGGACCCAGGTGGGCCCAGGAACACTTCGTGTTGGTGGGCGAGTGGAATACGCCCGGGTCAAGGCTGATCGGACATTCAGTGTTGCTGAGTATGGTGACGGTGGTCGCAGTGAGGAGGGCCGCATCAACACCTCTCGTGCTACCCAATCCAAGTCCTACACACCAGTATCGGCCTCTCTGGAATACACCCATCCTTTGTCAGCCGGGACGGGTCTTGGGGCGTCGGTCTCGCATGTGCAGCGGGCGCCATCGAATTACTAGCTCTTTGCCATGGGCATACACCATGCCAGCGGGCTTTTTGAGGCCGGCAATATCAATCTGGCTAAAGAAAAGGGTAACCACTTAGACCTTACACTCAGTCACGTCCAGGGGCGCAGCAAGTTCAAGGCCTCAGCCTTTTATAGTCGTTATTCCAACTATCTCAGCCTCATCAAGCGGGGTAGTGGGAATACCGACTTCTATCACGAGCATGAACCTGGGGAGATTGAGGGGGTCCCTGTATATGACTACTCCGGGGTTGGCGCGAAGTACTATGGCGCTGAATTGGAGTTTGGAACATCATTGTCGCAGGGTGGTTGGACCGTCAGCCCAAAGCTCACCTATGACTACGTCATAGGGAAACGTACATCGAACGATGCGTATATTCCTCGACTAACGCCCCAGAGGCTTACGCCCTCGGTTGAAGTTCTCTCTGGGCCTTGGCTGTTTCGAGGAGAGGTTCAGCTGGTTGGAAAAGCCAAATTGGGCGAGAACGAAACTGCACAGGCCGCCGGATACTCCTTGGTCAATTTGCTGGTGCAGCATCAGAGTGGGCGTCACGTCTGGTTCGTTAAAGGTACCAACCTAACCAATCGATTGGCCTTTAACGCCAACACTGTGGAAGAGGTGCGCCAATTTACGCCTATCGCAGGCCGGGCGTTGGAGGCGGGCGTACGAGTGTTTTTTTAGTTCGGCGGTTGGTCTTGCTCGGGGAGGGTCAAAGACGGCTCTCTCCCGGCAAGCCGGAAGTTCGAATCCCCAATATCACAACAATCGATTTATTTTGACCCTAGCAAGTTAGCGCAGCGACTCCCCCCTTTCCTTGCTCGAGGCTGAACAAAACCTAATCAAGGAGCACCGACTGAGCCTTGCCGCCGGCGGCTTCCCAGACAAGGCCCTAGCTTTTCGCCTCAAGCAACGGCGCTAGCGCTGGATCGAAGCGCCCGTCGATTAGCACGAAGAGGATCCTGCAGGGCTTTCCCGACCGATTGGCCCAGGCATGGTTCGTGCCACGCTCCACTATGAAATCGCCCGCGCGCATTAGCACCTCTTCCTCATCGAGCACCAGCGTGATTTCGCCTTCGAGCACGAGCCCGTAGTCCACGGTCTGGGTGCGGTGCATGAAGGGGTGTTTGGCTGTGCCGCTGTGGTTGGTCGATGCCTTGTCGGTACCGATGGCCCCCCAGGCCTCGCGCGTTCCCGCTACATCGATCTTCTCCAGCCACTCTCCCTCCGGACCGAACTCGACAATTCGGACCACGGTGCCGCCCGCGGGTGGCTCCAGCGTGACGGGCCGTTGCGTCGTCGGATCGGCCTCGTTGCCGATGGCGGCTGGCGACTGCAGGGTCATCCACAATTCCGTCAGGCAATACCCGACCCGTTTGGGGTTGGTGCGAATCACAGGCGCGGGACCATCGCTGCTGACGATGGAACGCCCTTGCGCGTCGTGGCCGGTCACAATGCGCCGGACAACGCCTTGTACGCGCGCGGATGCCCCTTCCTCTGCATTCATCGACGTCTTGCCCATTGCGGCACCACTCCCGTGTCTTTAATCACTAGCACTCATTATATTCACCCCTGTACTCCGGTGGCTGGCGAACTCGAGCGGTGCTCGGCCCTTCGCATTCAGGCCTGCGGCGGCTGTTGAGACTGCTGCTGCGTCGAGACCATAGATCCCCAATGGTTCCGCTATAAAGCTAAGAAGGTTGCCGAGGCTGGAAGAACACTTGTCCAGCGGCTTGAGAATGGTAAAGCGTCTTGAGCGAAGCCAATAGGATTGGTCGAGGGGCCTCATTTACTTCCCAGACGCCTTCTTAGTACGACAGGCGTCTGAGCAGTATTTCACGCTATCCCAGTTCTTCGCCCATGCTTTTCGCCACGTCATCTCTCGGCCACAGACACTGCATGGTTTACTCGGCAGATAGCCCTTATTACCTCTAAAAGAACCTTTACTTGGGTCCGCCATGGCTTCCTGGGCCTTACTTGTAAAACGCTCTTTGCCTTGAAAAGGCGCTCACTCTTTTTCGCCATGCCTTATAGCTACCAGGAGCAAGGCGGCTTTTCATAACTTTTTTGATCTCATCGGGCGTCAAGTTAAACATAGTTCTAATGGCCTCAAAACTCACATGATCACTGAGCGCCATATGAATGAGTTCACTCGCCTCGCCCTCAGTCAATATTTCGTTTTTTTTAATCATCGTCAGTGGTGTCTTATTTGTTTAAAAAATCGCCTTGTGTCGAAGACCCAAATTGCCGCCATTCGGGTTTACAGGAACCTTCCTTAAGTAGATTTCGGCAGAGATTAGTGGGGGGCTGTACCTGCGGCAATTGTGCTGCGCATACTCTTCACCTGGGTACCCTTCGACAGGTCCACACCACCGTGATCTTTGCCAAGCCAGCCGCAGGACTTAGCTGCTTGGATCCCGGCAGGTTGGAAAGGCCGTGTTTGACTGCAATCGGAGTACTCGCACTCTGAAGTGTTTACCCTAGTTTACGCCCACTGCAGGGGGAGGGCGGTCTTGTACTTGACCTGCTTGAGGGCAAAGCTGGATCGAATTTTCTCGACGCTTGCGATGGGCGTCAGTTCCTCCAAAATGAATTTCTCAAGCGCTGGCATGTCCGGTACCACCACACGAATCAGATAGTCCGAGTCTCCGGTCATCAGGTAACACTCCATGACCTCGTCATGGCTCTGGATACGACTTTCAAAATCGGCCAATGCCTCTCGACTCTGTGCTTTGAGGCTTATGTTGATAAAGACGTTCAGGTGCAGCCCAACCGACTGCGCATTAACCAGGCTAACGGTTTTTTGGATGACGCCTGATTGGCTGAGTTGTTTGACGCGGGCCAGGCAGGGGGAGGGCGAGAGGTTGACCTGTTTGGCTAGGGCTACATTGGAGAGACTTCCGTCGGTCTGCAAGGCCTCGAGTATTCGCAGATCCACCCGATCTAGGCTATGGGAATTATTTTTCATGCTGAGTATTTCCAATTAAAAAGCATAAAGTGCTTTGATTAAGGCATTTATACCTCATATTTGATATCAAATATTGGTTTGGCTTGGCTATCGTTCTGTGCATGCACAACGATATTGATCTACAAGAGACCCAAGAGTGGCGCGAGGCCTTTGCCAGCCTAGTGGCGCACGCCGGCCCTGATCGGGCTCGGTTCATCCTAGAAGAGCTCAACAGCCAGGCCAATGGCCTGCGTCTGGGCTGGCGTCCCTCCGCTGTGACGCCTTATGTCAACACCATCGGGGTAGATCAGCAACCGGCTTTCCCAGGGGACCTCGACCTGGAACAGCAACTCGCCAGCCTGATGCGCTGGAATGCCCTGGCCATGGTGGTTCGGGCCAATCGATTAACCGGCGAGTTAGGTGGGCACATTGCCAGTTATGCCAGTGCAGCGGACTTGTTTGAGGTCGGCTTTAACCACTTCTGGCGCGCCGGCCAGCAGGGTGATCTAGTCTTCATGCAGGCCCACAGTGCGCCGGGTGTCTATGCCCGCGCCTTTTTGGAGGGTCGCCTCACCGAGCACGACCTATCCTTCTACCGCCGTGAACTAGCGGCTCAAAAAGCAGTTGCGCTGGGGGAGGTACCCGCCGGCACCAGGGGGTTACCGAGCTATCCCCATCCTTATCTGATGCCCGATTTCTGGCAGTTTCCCACGGCTTCGATGGGGCTAGGCCCAGTGCAGTCGATCTACCAGGCGCGCTTCATGCGCTACCTGACGGATCGGGGGCAGCATGACTGCAGCGGTCGTCACGTCTGGGGCATTTTTGGTGATGGGGAGATGGACGAGCCCGAGAGCATGAGCGCACTGACCATGGCCGCTCGGGAGGGTCTTGACAATCTGACCTGGGTGGTCAACTGCAACCTGCAGAGACTCGACGGCCCTGTACGTGGTAACGGCCGCATCATTGACGAGTTGGAGACCCTCTTTGTAGGGGCTGGCTGGCGCGTTATCAAACTCATTTGGGGAAGTGACTGGGACGGTCTTTTTGCGCGAGACACCACGGGCATTTTGACACGGGCCCTTGGCCAGACCGTTGATGGTCAGATGCAGACCTTTGCCGCTAAAGACGGCCGGTTCAACCGCGACAACTTCTTTGGCCAGCATCCGGCACTGGCCACGCTGGTCCAGGGTATGACCGACGAGCAGATCGATGGCCTGAAGCGTGGTGGTCACGACGTGGTAAAGATCTATTCAGCCTATGCCGCAGCCGTGCAAACAATTGGCCAGCCGACTGTGATTCTGGCTCACACCAAAAAAGGCTACGGCATGGGGCAGGCGGGTCAAGGCCGCATGAACACCCATAGCAACAAGAAACTAGAAGACAACGATCTTCTAGCGTTTCGAGATCGGTTCGGCTTGCCCCTAGCCGATGAACAGGTGCTGGGATTGTCCTTCTTTAAACCAGCGACTGATAGCTACCTGATTCATTATCTGCGCGAGCGTCGCGAGCGCTTGGGCGGAAGCTTGCCTAGGCGACAGACTGACGCACCGGTATTTCAAGTGCCCGATATTAGCTCTCATGCCCAGTTCGCCCTATCTCCCAAAGGCAAAGAGATGAGCACCACCATGGCCTTTGTTCGCCATCTCGGTGCGCTGTTAAAAGACCCAATGATTGGTCCGAAGGTGGTGCCGATTGTTGCGGATGAGGCTCGCACCTTTGGCATGGCCAATCTCTTCAAACAGGTCGGTATCTATTCGAGTGTCGGTCAACGCTATTCGCCTGAGGACATTGGGTCGGTCCTTAGTTACCGTGAGGCCAAGGATGGGCAGATTCTTGAAGAGGGTATTAGCGAGGCTGGTGCGATTTCCAGCTGGATTGCGGCTGCCACCAGCTATGCAGTCCATGGCCAACCCATGGTGCCCTTTTATATTTTCTATTCCATGTTCGGCTTTCAGCGCATTGGGGATCTAATTTGGGCAGCGGCCGATCAAAACCCTCGTGGTTTTCTGTTAGGTGCGACCTCGGGCCGGACCACTTTGGCTGGGGAGGGCCTACAGCACCAAGACGGCACCAGCCTGCTCTGGGCCTCGACTGTGCCCAATTGTCGATCCTATGACCCCGCCTTTTCTGGTGAGTTGGCGGTTCTTATTCAGCATGGTCTGCAGGAGATGTTGGAGCAGCAGAAAGATATCTTCTACTACATCACCATGACCAACGCCAACTACCCACAGCCTAGTTTCAATTTGGACTATGCTGAGTCGGTGGTTCGGGGTGGCTACCTTCTGAAAGTGGAGGGGCAGGGCGAACCTTGCACCCTGCTGGCTTCGGGTGCGGTCATGACCGAGGCCCTGCAGGCATTTGATAGACTCATCCACAATAGTCGTCGGGTCTACCTTTACAGCATCACGAGTTATTGCGAGTTGGCCAGGCAGGGTGTTGGCCAGGACGGCTCTTATCTTGCGGCTTTAGTTGCTCAGAGTCAGGGCCCCATTGTCGCTGTCAGTGATTGGGTTCGGGCAGTACCCGAACAAATTCGAGCTTATCTGCCTGCTTCTCGATCCTTTAAGGTTTTGGGTACAGATGGCTTTGGCTGCAGTGACACCAGGTCTGCCCTGCGCGAGAGGTTTGGTGTGGATGCCAATGCCATCGTTAACGCTTTTCAGCGCATGGTCTGAGCATTCACTTTCAAGGAGAGAATCTCCACAACGCTACACTAGACAAAACTTTTTTAAAAACTCATCGTGCAATCCATTCAAAAACGTTTAGCCGCTCTCTGAAGGCTTTCTGTCACAGAAGTCTCAAACATTGTGTGGGTACCTCTTCTATTGATCGGGGTGTTTTTTCTTCTTTTGCCGTGTCATTCCCATGCCTTTAAGGGAGATTTCGAGGCCGGCAAGAGGAGGGGAGGAATGCGAGGCGAAGCCCGAGAGTTTCCGTTGTTGATTTCTTTGGAGGACAATCAGACCCTAACGCGAAAATTGTCTGGCCGGTTGTCTGTAATTTTCCGAAATAAAAGCTAAGGTTCCAGGATGCCTATCCAGAATAGGCGCCTTTCAGCGCGCCCAATGGTTCTACCTTTACGTCGTTTTCTTTTCGCGCCATTAGGTCAGCGTAGCGAGCAGAACTTAGGCTTGGACGCTAATTTTGAACTACTACAAAGTTTTTAAAGTTCGTCGGTTAAGTGAACGTATAAGAAAAGAGATTTTGGCAAGCGTAGTTCCCGGCTAAGCTCTCAGGACCCAAGATTCTTATTAATGCCCCGAAAGGGCCACCGACTTCACCTGGGCCCAAACTTTGCTCCCAGCAGCCAGTTGTAATTCGATCGCTGCTTTACGTGTAATGCGTGCCATTAAAGTCTGCTCTTTATACCGAATATTAACCAGGCAACTTGCTGGGTGGAAGTCATCGTGAATGGACTCGATGAACCCCGTTAAGACATTCTGAACAGTACTGCCTTGGGGGGCTTGTGTGGCCAAGCTGACATCATTAGCCCGAATATGAACCCTTACTTGGGTTCCAATACAAACGTTCTTATAAGGTAACCAAAGAGCTGAACCGTTTAATGCAATACAGGTCAAATGAAATCTCTGATCGTGCGCTTGAATAGTGCCGTCGAGTACTACCCCAGCCTCCGCACCCACCGATGCAGCAAATACAGGGTTTTTAAGCAAGTCCACTGTATTGCCTTCAGCCTTGACGCGTCCCTGATCCAGGAGTACGACGTAGTCGGCAAGTTGGGTTAGTTCTTGCATAGAGTGAGTAACATAAAGCACTGGAATACTTAGGTTGTGATGCATTTGTTCGAGCCAAGGCAAGATTTCATGCCGTCGTCTAATGTCCAGTGAGGCCAATGGTTCGTCGAGAAGCAATAGTTTGGGCTGGGTTGCTAAGGCTCGAGCAATAGCAACTCGCTGGCGCTCGCCACCGGAAAGGCTTTGCGTTGAGCGTTCGAGCAGATGCCCAATGCCCAAAAGCTTGATCGCCGAATTTAGTGCATCTGCCGTGCCTTGCTTCTTCACGCGGTCAACGCCAAAGCGCAGATTTGCGTAGACATTCATGTGCTCAAAAAGGCTCGCCTCCTGGAAGACGTAACCTAAGTCGCGATTGCAGGTCGCAGTCCACTTGCTTTGGGCATTGTCTTGCCAAGTATCGTTACCAATTGATACAAGGCCCTGCGCCCGCTCTAGCCCTGCAACACATCGAAGAATAGAGGTTTTTCCTGAGCCCGAAGGACCAAAAAGAACAGTCACGCCTTGGCCCGGAAGTTTCAGATCGACCTGAAGTCGAAAGTCTTGGCGCTTGAGTTCAAGTTGAATAAGCAGACCGACTTTGGGGGTCATGGTAGCACTCGGTCAGCGCGTTTCTTCAGAAACGATAGAGCAATTAAAACCACGAATGAGAAGGCAACCATGCCCGCCGCAAGCCAGTGGGCTTGTGTGTACTCCATTGCTTCCACGTGGCCGAAAATTTGAGTAGAAACCACCCGCGTCTGCCCGGGGATATTGCCCCCAATCATCAGTACTACGCCGAACTCACCTAGTGTATGTGCAAAGCTCAGCACCGTGGCTGTTAAAAGGCCGGGCTTGGCAAGTGGCAAGGCGACATTAAAAAAGGTATCAAGAGGCGTAGCGCCCAGAGTGGCTGCCACTTCCATGGGCCGCTTGCCGATTGCTTCAAAGGCGTACTGAATAGGTTGAACCGCAAAAGGCAGCGAGAAAATGACGGACCCAATAAGAAGCCCTGTGAAAGAAAACGAGAGCAATCCGATGCCGAGCGATTGGGTTAGCATGCCAATCCAGCCCTGTGGACCGAGCAAGACCAAAATATAAAAGCCTAGCACCGTAGGTGGTAGCACCAGGGGTAATGTCACCAGGGCACCTATGGGAGCCCGCCATCTTGATTCGGTCTGCGAAAGCCACCAGGCCAGGGGTGTTGCAATCACTAATAGAATGACGGTGGTAAGTGTTGCGAGTTGAATGGTGAGCCCAATGGCTTGCCAGGCATCCGCACTAATCAAAGTTCATACCCAAATGAGCGAATCACTGCCTTGGCTTTATCGCTGCGCAGATACCGCATCAAGGCTTGTGCGGCGGCGTTATTCTTGCCGGAATGAAGCAAGATCACATCTTGCTTAATGGGCTTGTGCATGTTTGAGGGCACGATCCAGCCCGATCCCTCTTTGATTCTCACGCCTTCAAACACTTGGGAAAGCGCTACAAATCCAAGTGGAGCGTTACCCGAGGATACAAATTGAAGGGTCTGGCTAATATTTGCGCCTTCCACAATCTTCGGGGTGACTGCAGCGGTGAGCCCTAGCCTCTGAACGACCTCCATGGCTGCTGCTCCGTAAGGGGCGAGCTTCGGATCTGCAATTGCAATTTTCTCGAACTCCCCAGATTTCAGGATTTCTCCACGGCCATCGACTAGGTCTGCCTTGGTACTCCACAGCACGAGCTTTCCTGTGGCGTAGGTAAACCGAGTGCTGGCCACCCCAAGGCGCTCCATCTCGATTCTCTCGGGGGTTTTGTCATCGGCGGACAGCAATATGCTGAACGGCGCACCATTCTTAATCTGCGCATAGAGCTGGCCTGTTGCTCCGAATACCAGAACGGCCTTATGCCCAGTTTCTCTCTCGAAGCTCTGCGCAATCACCTTCATGGGGGCAGTGAAGTTTGCTGCAACCGCTACGATCACTTCTGCCGCATGCGCGACCCGTGGGAGCAGGCAGGCAGTCAACAGACTCGTGAGAAATGCGCCGATTCTTCGAAATGGGAACTTTCGCACGGGAAGCTCGTTATTAGTAAAATGAACAGAAATATTAAAATGATGTTCTATTTATGAATAACGATACCATACGCAAACGATCAATAGCCGTGAACCGGACAAGTATTGATTTTGGCGATGCGCTGGGAAGTACTAGGACCGACAAGAGGGTTGAAATCCTGCGCTCGATATACCAATTTGGATCGATCTCGGAGGCCGCTCGGGCCAATGGAGTTAGCTACAAGGCTGCCTGGCAAGCCGTCGAGACTCTGGGTAATCTTGCTGGCGTGCCCCTCCTAGAGAAGTTGGTGGGTGGCTCGGGTGGTGGTGGGGCGCGTCTAACCGCAGAGGGACTGCAAGTTTTAGAGGCGGCCGATATGTTGAGTGCTGCCCGCGAGGAGGCGCTACGAAAGATCCGCGGTGGTGGGAAGTCCCCCAGCGCTAAGCTTCGCAATATCGCTGGAATTGCTTTACGCACAAGCATGCGTAATCAACTTCCTTGCATCGTAGGAGAGATTCGAAAAGTACAAGGTGCCGCCCATGTTCAGCTCGATATTGATCGTAGCCAGCGATTGCTGTCACGCATCACCTTGGAGAGTCTTCAACTGTTGGAGCTTAAGAAGGGCATGCCAGTATTGGCGCTATGCAAGGCAACCGCCGTAACGATTGCTCCAACCATTGTCGGAATCGGTGGAGTCAATCTCTTAAAAGGTAAGGTGACCCGGCGAGTCGGAAACAAGGCCGATCGTCAGGTGTCTCTTGAGCTTCCCTCGGGGCTCCAAATTGCCGGGTTTGTGCAGGCCGATAGCGATCTAAAGCCCAAGCAAGCTGCAATGGCCGCTATCGACGCATCCGCAGTGGTTATTGGCCATGTTTCCTGAGCAGGCAGAGTTCTCAAGGGCGGCAGCACGGCCACGGTACTGTTGCTGTATCGCCCCAGAGCAACTTGCATTGTGGGCTTTCCTTCCTGTTTCAAAAATCAACTCCAAGGGTTTAAGCCGCAGCGCCTGTGCCGTCAAGCAGCGCTTTATTGGCTCGATCAAATGGCTTTTAAGTTGAGACCTGGCAAATTCTAAAAATCCGACGGGTTCGTGTTAGGCGAGGAAAGCTGTGCTCAATCGCTTGGGCTGCAATCCAGAGATCGTTAAACCTGGGTCTTGGTGAGCGCCCCGCTTGCTTGGTTGCTGCCGCTAGAAGGCCAAATGATGATGCTGTTTCTCGGCTCACCTCCAACACGGGAACGCGCTCAATCTGGCGATAAGTTACCTAAGTTACCATTCGCCGAGCCCGCTCGGAGGCCTCTGAACAACTCTGTACGCCAAATGCAAGCTCGCCCAGCGAAATTGCCGAAATAAAAACGGAATTATTACCCGCTGTTTTCATCACCGTTTCATCAGCGCTTTGTCCGCTAGCAAGCCCCACCCAGACACCAGTATCAAAAATTATGCCCACGGATCGCGACGCTTCTCTTCAAAATTACCCAGGCTCTCTTTTAGCCAACGCCGACCTTGAGCTGCGGTGAGCCCAGGACGCACCAAGGTCAGTGCCTGCGCCACGGTCATGGTGAGCTGAGGTGGGATGATCTGCGCAATCGCAATATGGTTTCGTTCAATAAGAACCGTCTGCCGATCGCGTGAAACGACGTCAAGTATTTTACGAGTCTTACGCGCAAGATCGGTGGCTGTTATTGTTTCCATAATTAGTATCTTACGTATGAGTATGTATTTGTCCACTAAGCGGGGCGATAATCTGGTTACCGCGTCAAGGGGAGTTTGTGTGTCTCGATTCCTAGGTTTTAGCTTTGCTCTGCTTTTATCTCTTTGTGGTTTGAGCGCACCTAGTGCCCAACCGCTTTTTATACCGACGGCCGTTAAGGTTACCGGTGACGTGTATGCGTTTGTTGGCCCGTTAGGTTAGCGCAGCGATGCCAACGCTGGACTCAACGCAAACTACGGCTTTATTGCCACTGCAACAGGGGCAATTCTGATTGATAGTGGTGGGAGCTTGCACAGCGCGGCCACGCTGGAAAAAGCCGTGAAGGAGGTCACCCCCAAACCAATTCGTTGGGTGCTGAACACGGGGTCTTAAGGCTAATATGAATAGAGTATTTGTTGATTACGAGGCTAATCCTTGAGGGCCAGTTTGAATCGTCGACCTCACTTGAAGAGCTAATATGGATTACGACCTACTCATTGACCTTTACAAAGGTACTACGCGCCAGGGCCCCGGTGGTCAGCCGCAAACCATGCAGGCCCTGCAGCTTACTGACCTATTGAATAGCCTTCATCCTTTAAAAGTTGCTGACATTGGCTGTGGCACCGGAGCCTCTACACTGGTACTGGCGGCGCAGCTAAACGCTAGCATCGTCGCAGTGGATTTATTCCAGAACTTTCTTGACGTTTTAGAGCAAGACGCCCAACGCCTTGGTCTTTCAGGCAAGATTCAAATCTTGGCGGAGTCCATGGATGCACTCTCCTTTGAAGCGGCTAGCCTCGATTTAATTTGGGCAGAAGGCGCCATTTACAACATGGGTTTTGAAAAAGGCGTGACCTATTTGAAGCAATTTCTAAAGCCCAAAGGCGTTCTGGCTGTATCTGAGATTACCTGGCTCACAAAAAAACGTCCATACGACCTTGAAGCGCACTGGAATGCTGAATACCCAGAAATTGCAATGGCTTCAGAGAAAATTAACGTTCTGGAAGAGGCGGGCTACCTTCTTAAAGGTTACTTTCCGTTGCCTGAGGCGTGCTGGATTGAAAACTACTACACGCCGCTCGAGCAAGCCTTTCAGGATTTTCTTAAGAGGCACGACACTCAAGAAGCCAGGGACATCGTGGATGACGAAAGGGCTGAAATTGCGTTGTATAAGAAACACCATGCCCACTATAGTTATGGTTTTTATATTGCTCAGGTGGCTAACGAATCCAGCCTGTAGTAACACATTCAATTTAAACGGCGGTGGGACTATCCCACCGCCATAACGAATTAAGCAGCCTGCTGCCTCTGGTTTTCAATCACCAAAGACGGCTCCGTACCCCCAATAAGAATTTTTCTTGGCTTTTTCTCTTCGGGAATAACGTTTTCAAGGCGAACAACAAGCAGCCCATCCACAAGATCTGCCCCACGCACAACAACGGTCTCCGCAAGCGTGAATTCGTGACGGAAGTCGCGTGTTGCTATACCCCGATGCAAGAACTCACCCTCGCGCTGCGCAGCAACTTTGCCGGAGATTGTTAGCTTATTGGCCTCCGCAGTAATATCAATCTCATCGCGCTTAAAACCTGCGACTGCTAGCTCAATAAGGTATTGATTCTCCGTCTGTTTGACAATGTTGTAAGGGGGGTAATTGGGTGCCGGATTGCTGGAGACCGATTTTTCGATTTGGGAAAAGGCATCGAGCAGTCGGTCAAAGCCAACCGAAGAAAGTAAAACATCACGACCGAATGGATAGTTCATTGAAAAGACTCCTTTAAAAGTAAGCGAGTTTTGAAATAACCGGACCCGTAAGGCACCCGGTAACGAAGAAGATGAAGGCGCTTTTCCTAATTTCAAGAGCCCCGAGGCGTAAAATAAAGACGTATTTCAGACAACCTAGGCATAAGTCACGAAACACGTTAATGCGTCTACAGTTCTACCGCGTGAGTATTCCTTGAGGCGTTCCCCACCTCGTCTTGTTATTGTTGGCGGCGGTTTTACCGGAGCAACCGTTGCTGTGCAGGCTGCGCGTCGCTCACCTATTGCCCTTGACATTGTGGTTATTGAGCCCAGCGCTGAGCTTGGGCGGGGGCTACCTTATCAAGGTCACGATCCCGATCATCGGGTCAATGGCCCAATTGCTTCCCACTCCATCGATCCGCTTGACACAGGGCATGTTCAACGCTGGCTCGACAAATCCGACGAGCTTCAAAAAGATCCCGCGGCTCAATGCTCGTTTGGCACTTTTTTAAGGCGAAGTGACTACGGACGCTATCTTCACGAGTCTGTTCTTGAGTTTTCTAAAAAGAATGAAAGTGGTTCAACCATTCGCCATCATCGTGATCGCGTAAGACAGATCAAACTCGAGTCTGAGCATGTCGTTTTGGAGCTCGAACAAGGGCATCATTTATTGGGGGACTCGGTGGTGTTGGCCTTTGGCAATCCAGCCTCTCGTCTACCTCCAATGCTTAAGCACGTAAGCAAGAGCCCAATCGTTGTTCATGCACCTTTGGTGGGTAGCGCTCTGCACCAGCTTTGCGAACGTCTTGCGCCCGGTTCTGAAGTTGCGGTCATGGGCACAAGTCTTACGGCAGCCGATGTCATTTCAACGCTTTTGCGTCAGACTTCGGGCGTCGGCATCACGGCTTTTTCTAGGCGAGGTCTTATTCCTCATCGCCAGCGCCCGCCCGATCCGCTGGCCCCAAGCAGTCTTCCGAAGACTTGGCTTGTCGACCGTATAAATGGCGAGGTTCCAAGTTATCTCTTTCCAGACGAGGGGTCTCCCTTTACGGTGAGGCACTTATGCAGAGCAATGCGCAAGCGTATAAAGATGCTCACGAATCAAGGTCTTCCGTGGCAGCAAGGGTTTGACGAAGCCCGCGATGTGGTCTGGCAGTTCTGGCCCTTGCTTACTGCCCAAGAGAAGCAACGCTTTCTTCGGCGACTTCGGGTTTGGTACGACGTTGCGCGCTTTCGCCTGCCACCGCAGACCGCGGAAAGTATCGATAAGGCAGTAGCTGCCGGGCGTTTAGCTTTTTGCGCTCAGGCCCTGCAAGGGGTGCAGGTGTTGGAAGGTCAGCGACTCAAGCTGACCTTCCAAAAAAAAGGGAAGCAGGTCGAGCAAGAGTTTGACGCGCTTATTAACTGTACCGGTTTCGATCTTGGCGGACCCGTTGACCAGAAAACTCTAGCAGGTAAGCTGGTTCAGGCGGGAATTCTTGTTAAGGACGAAAGCGGCATAGGCTTTTCTGTTGATAAGACCTGCAGAGTGATCCATTCAAATGGGCAGGCTTCTTCACGTATTCGTCTGGTTGGGCCTGCAACCGCCGGTGTTTTTGGCGATTCATTAGGTGCGATGTTTATTGCCGTTCAGGCGCATCGTATGCTGCCAAGCCTTTTTAACGACTTGGGTCAAGCTCGGTAATTTTTCACCACCATGGTCTTGCCAAGTTCAACTCCCCACTGGTCAAACGCGGGAATGTTCCAAATCGCTGCCTGGGTAAAGACTTTATGTTCGTAGACCGCTAGAAGTTGCCCGAGGCTAAAGCCAGTAAGGTCTTTTGTAAGAAGTAAATGGTTGGAGGGCCTGTTACCTGGGTACGTCCGGTGGGGCGCAAGCTGCTGAATGCGCTCAGGCGAAAAGTTCTCCTCTTGCATGGCCTGAACCGTCTCTTCTGTGTTACGCCCTTCTGAAAGCGAGCGCCTTTGAGCCTGCAGGTTCTCTTCCACAATGCTTAGATTGCGAACTGCATGACTAATGTCGGGGCCTTTTGATCTCACTGCAATGAAGTCCACAGGTACAACATCGGTGCCTTGATGCAACATTTGAAAGTAGGCATGTTGACCATCTAATCCTAGTCCGCCCCAAATCACGGGGGATGTTTCTACTTTTGAAGGCTCACCATTCACCTGTGTGCGCTTACCGTTCGATTCCATTTCAAGCTGTTGAAGAAATGCCGGCAAAAGTCGAAGCCGCCAGTCGTAACAGACAACTGCGTGGCTCGTGTAGCCCAAAAAATTTCGGTTCCAAATGCCAAACAGGGCAAGCCAATAGGCCATATTTCCTTCGCTGGGAGCTGTTTGAAAGTGCTTATCTATTAAGGCGGCGCCTTCAAGCATTTCTTCGAAGCTCTGCCGCCCGCAATGCAGGGCTATAGGCAGGCCAATGGCGGACCAGACCGAGGTGCGGCCACCCACCCAGTCCCAAAATAAGAAGGTCTTATTCTCGTCAAAACCGTGTGCTTTGGCTTGAGCAGGCTGAGCCGTCACAGCAACGAACTGTTGCATAAGCTTGTCCCGAGGAACGCCTTGACCAAGGAGCCAGGCTTTCGCCGTCTCTAAAAGGGCCATAGTCTCTTGAGTTGAGAAGCTCTTCGACTGCACGATGAAAAGCGTTCTTAACGGATCCACGCGTTGAAGGACGTCTTGAATCGCCCAAGGATCGGGGCTTGATAAGAATTCGACGGGAAAGCGCTTGTCTGCGCCTGGGCTCAGAGCAGCGCAGGCCATTCGCGGACCGAGGTCGGACCCACCTATCCCTAAATTAACGGCATGGCTAAAACCTTGACCCAGATGATTCAGCATCTCGCCCCGTCTTACAGATTCCGCAAAGCCAAGAAAGCGTTCTCGTTGTTCTTGAATAGCCTTGGCAATTGCGTCGCCCCAGGGCTGGTTATCCTTCGCATTCGCACGAAGAGCCATGTGTAAAACGGGGCGTTGTTCGGTGTGGTTGATGGCCTGGCCAAGAATCATTTGCTGCAAAAGGCTGGTTACACCTGCCTCGTCAATAAGCCTTGCAAGTCGCCCGCGTATGAGCTCGTTTGTCCTTTGCAGGGAACAGTCAAGCACAAGCTCTTCAGCCTGAACTTGGAACGGCAAGGGCTGCCTAAGCCCCGGCGCTGATCCGGACTGCTCTTTGAGACTTTGCCAAGACGGTAGGCTGGTAGGGCAGGGCATAGGCGCTTTCGTTGGTCTGTCAGCCTCCCATTCTAAAACGTCAGCTTGTCATTGCTTGGTGCATCACAAGAACAGCATGTTTTGCCTTGCGGGTCGAGAGGTCTGCAATTTGATGCTGGCAGGAGAAGCCATCGGTAACAATAACAGCGTCTTTGGGGGCAGCGTTCACTGCCGGAACAAGACTGGCCTGCGCCATAGCCTTAGAAACTGTCTGATGTTTCACGTCGTAACCGAAGCTGCCCGCCATGCCGCAGCAACTGGACTCAATTAGTTTTACCTCGGCCCCAAGGCTTCGCAGTGCCTCAAGGGTGGGGCTCATTGCACCAAGTGCCTTCTGATGGCAATGCCCATGAACGTAGACCGTCTGCCCGTGGAGTGCATGACCTTTTTGAATACCGCCTTTCGTGAGCTCCTTAACCCACCATTCCTCAAAGAGCATGGCCTGCTTCGAAAGTTGCTCGGCCTTATCCCCAAGCTGCATAACCAGCCACTCGTCACGGAGGCTCAGGATGCAGGAGGGCTCGAGCCCAACGATGGGTACACCCCGAGCAATTGCAGGCTCGAGTTCAGAAAGACACTGCAGTGCCATGGCACGGGCTTCATCAACCTGCCCAACGGAAAGTGCGGTACGGCCGCAACAAAGCGGAGCCTTTGCCGCCGCACCAGACAGCGCCACTTTATAGCCTAAGTGAGTTGCCAGCTCGTAGGCAGCAACCAAGGTGTCCGGAGCATAGGCATCATTAAAGGTGTCGGCCCATAAGACAAGGTCACAGTCTTGAAGCAGGCTACTTATAAGTTTTTTGCTCTTGGATCGAAAGCCTTGTGGCTGCCAAAGGGGTAAAGGCCGGCTGGAAGATACACCCAGCAGCTTTTCGGTCGCGAAGGCTAGGCCGGGAAACCAGTTTCGAGCGTTAAGTAAAAATGCCAGACCAGGAACCTTTCGAACAAGCCCCGAGAGCTTCGGAAGATCAGCAACTAGCTTTTGTTGCGGTGTGAAACCCTGCTCGCGGCCAGTCTGATAAAGCACTTCAATTTTCATCTTGGCCATGTCGACGCCTGTAGGACATTCGCGCTTACAGCCCTTACAGCCCACGCACAGGTCTAGTGCGTCGCGAACTGCCTTTGAAGTGATGCCACCCGGAATTTGCCCACTGCTTGCAAGGCGCAAGGTATTTGCGCGACCGCGCACCGAATGTTCTTCCGTACGAGTGACTCGATAGCTGGGGCACATGGTTCCAACATCGAACTTGCGGCAGTGTCCGTTGTTGTTACACATCTCAACGGCCTTTGCGAAGCCGAGGCTAGGGTCGTGACCTGTACCCGGAGCACTGATCCTAATTCCAAAGCTACCCGGGTCGCCTTTCACCGAGGGGTCGTTACGTACGTTCCAAGATGACCAGTCGAATACCGGCGTAAGGGGCTGTGTTGCGTAGCTGGGGGGAAACCGAAAAAGCGTCTGGTCGTCCATGCGGGTTGTTCGCACGATTTTCCCGGGGTTGAGTCGGCCCGACGGATCAAAGGCGTCTTTAACATCTTCGAATGCCTTTGTAATTCTTGGCCCAAACTGCCACTCCACCCATTCGCTGCGCACGAGTCCGTCGCCATGCTCACCCGAAAACGCCCCTTTAAAACGTCGGACCCATTCCGAGGCCTCTTGTGCAATGGCACGCATCTTGGCGGCACCGTCGCGTCGCATATCCAGAATGGGTCGCACATGCAAGGTGCCCACCGAAGCGTGGGCATACCAAGTACCTTGGGTGCCATGCTTAGCAAAAATTTCAGTAAGTCTTGCCGTGTATTCAGCAAGATGCTCAAGAGGTACGGCACAGTCTTCAATAAAAGAAACTGGCTTACCATCGCCTCTAAGCGACATCATAATGTTAAGACCTGCTTTACGAACTTCCCATAAAGCGGACTGTCGAGCAGGCTCAAGGAATTTCACGGTGGCTTTCGGTAAACCATGATCGCTCATCAAAACATCCAGGGCATCAAGCTGCTGGCTTAATTGATTTTTATCGTCGCCCGCAAACTCTATGAGTAACAAGGCATCGGTCTCCTGACCATTGACGTTAACAAGCCCATCGGCAATCACCGGGGCAAAAACGGGGTTTGCGCGGCAAAGCTCAATCATTGTTCGGTCAACGAGCTCCACAGCCACCGGTTTGAGCTTCACAATTTCTTTGGTGAGCTCCATTGCGGTTTGAAAGTTAGGGAAGTTCACCACCCCCAATAGCTTGTGAGCAGGAAGCCTAGATAGCTTGAGATGTATCGACTCGAAGGTGGCAAGTGTGCCCTCGGAACCCACCAAAAGATGCGCCAGATTCAGGCTGCCGTCTTCGGTGTACGGCCTCTCACTTTGGGGGAAGAAGATATCAAGGTTGTAGCCACCAACCCGTCGCAGGACTCTGGGCCATACGTTCTTGATGTCGTCCTTAACACCCTCGGAAATTTGAAACAATCGTGAGACCAAGTCTGACAACCGGCGACTCGAAAGTTGCATCTCGCCCTTGTCGCCGAACCGTCCGAAGTAGGCGCGGGCGCCATCATCAAGAATGGCGTCAATTCCTAGAACGTTATGAACCATATTTCCGTAATGCAAAGACCGCGAGCCACACGAGTTATTTCCCGTCATTCCGCCAAGCGTGCATTGGGCCGCTGTTGAAACGTCTACCGGAAACCACAGCCCTTTGGGTTTAAGCTGAGCATTTAAATGGTCAAGCACCAGGCCGGGCTGAACCACCGCCGTCTGCTTATCAGTGTCAAGTCGAACAAGCGAGCGCAGGTGTTTGCTTGTATCAATGACAAGAGCCTCGCCAACGGTCTGGCCGCACTGTGACGTTCCCCCTCCGCGCGGCAGCACGGCAACGCCTTCGTCACGCGCAATATCAAGAGCAACTCGAAGATCAAAGTCGGACCGTGGAACAACGACACCCAATGGCATGATTTGGTAAATGGAAGCGTCCGTGCTGTAGCGTCCCCGAGAGGCTTCATCAAAGTAAATATCTCCCCGAACTTCACGTTTAAGACGCTTGGCCAAGCGGGACTGCGACCATTGGGTCGACGCCTGAGGGTTGGTTAGTGTTTTTGGGAGTTGAGGTGCATTCATTTCGATCTTCTGTCCTTGCTAGGTTCGTTTTTAAGAAGGCCGACAACAATGTCTGATTTGGCTTTAAGGTGAGCTACTAAAAGTTCGGCAAGCTTGTCCCCGTCTCGCTTGAGAAGCGCTTTAGCAATCTGAGCATGCTCACGCACGGCCTTGTCCCATTTTGATTGGTTCAGGTTAGAGCGGAAACGCAGCGCCTGCAACCGCGAATTGATGGTTAGGTAGGTTTCTTTCAAAACGGGGTTATGTGCTGCCTCTGCAATAAGAGAATGTATCTCTGAATTCAGGCTGTAGTAGCGCGGAAGATTTTTCCGCTGGTGAGCCGACTCCATATCCGCCTGGAGTTTCTGAATTTTCTGAAGCTGCGCAGGCGTTGCTCTTTGAGCAGCTAATAAGCCCGAGAGTCCCTCAAGAGACGCAATCACCTCAAACGTATGAATTATCTCTTCAACTGACATAAGAGGAAGAACGGCCCCCTTGTTCGGTAGGATGTGAATAAGGTTTTCACCTGCCAGAACCTTAAATGCTTCTCGCATGGGGGTTCTTGAGACCCCCATTTGTTCGCAAAGCGCGCGTTCGCTTAACCGAGACCCGGGCGCTATTTTCCCCTCGACAATAGCCGCACGAAGTCGGTTAACAACGGTCTGATGAAGCCCCTCGTGTTTAATGGGAATGATTTTGGACAGGGGATCACGCATTAGTAAACATCATACAATTCCGAGGGTTACTGTGAACTGCTTCTGCTCCTTTTTCCCCATCGAATACGGGTTTGTCCCATTTGACGGCTCAAGGACCGATAAACTTATTAAGTGATAATTTGTATACCGTATACCATCTGCAGTGGTTTCTTAACTAAAGGAATTCTTTATGCAGCGCGATTTTCCTCGGGCCATCAACCCCAGAGTTGGCCTTAATCGAACGGGACAAGGTAGGCATTTCCTTCAAATTCCCGGACCCAGTAACGTTCCCGACCGTGTTCTCAGGTCTATCGATTTCCCTACAATTGACCACCGTGGCCCAGAGTTTCAGCAGCTCGGGCTAAAGATACTGGAGGCCATTCGCCCCGTTTTCGGAACACGCAACCCAGTTGTGATCTATCCGTCCTCAGGTACTGGTGCCTGGGAGGCGGCTTTAGTGAATGTTCTGAATCCTGGTGACCATGTTCTCATGTACGAGGCGGGTCATTTCGCTGCTGTATGGAGGCGTTTGGCAGAGCGAATGGGTCTTAAGACCGAGGTCATGGAGGGCGATTGGAGACAGGGCGTCGATGCGAACCGAATTGAAGAGCGGCTTCGTCAAGATACCTCACATTCTATTAAAGCCCTATGTGTTGTTCACAACGAGACCTCCACGGGGATTACCGCGGACATACCCTCTGTAAGAGCTTCGCTTGATAACGCCAAGCACCCTGCGCTACTTCTGGTTGACACTGTCTCCTCTTTGGGTTCTGTCGATTTCCAGCACGATGCCTGGGGTGTCGATGTAACTGTGGCTGGCTCACAAAAAGGCCTCATGCTGCCCCCTGGTATTGCTTTTAACGCGGTCAGTGACAAGGCCATTCAGGCAAGTCGTGTCGCTACCATGCCCAAGTCGTACTGGGCATGGGATGAGATTCTTGTCGCCAACGAGAAGGGGTTTTGGCCAAGCACCCCCTCTACGAATTTACTTTACGGGCTGGCCGAGGCCCTCGACATGCTCTACGAGGAAGGGCTTGATAATGTTTTTAAGCGCCACATTCGTCATGCCATAGCAACCCGGGCCGCGGTCGAGGCCTGGGGGCTCGAGGTGCTCTGTCAGAACCCCAAGGGTTATAGCCCTGTAGTTACCGCCGTTGTTATGCCGAAAAAGTCAGACGGTAGTTTTTACGATGCCGATGCATTTCGGCGTACAGCGCTTGAGCGCTTCAACATGTCCTTAGGAACAGGCCTATCGAAGTTGGCGGGCTGGGTGTTCCGAATTGGGCACATAGGCGACTTAAATGACCTATCTTTGCTTGGCACGCTCGGTGGAGTTGAGATGGCGCTTCAAGTCAATGGAGTTTCCATCAAAGAAGGTGGTGTTCAGGCTGCTATGAAGATATTAGTGAACCCCAGCTAGTGGCTTGGTGTATGGTTTTAGAGCGTTATCAACTAGGTTTTAATCATTACGAGGAGATATCTATGCGATCAAATCACGCTTCACGTCGAATCATTCTTGCGGGCGCTGCAGCCGCTGTAAGTCTTGGCCTTACGGGCCTCGGCACAGTCCATGCCCAAGCCGAAATCAAGTTCGGTCACGTTGGTAACCCGGGCTCGCTCTTCGAGGCCTCCGCCAACGAGTTCGCTCGTATTGCGAATGCAAAGCTTGGTAACAAAGCGAAGGTGGTTGTCTACGGTTCAAGCCAGCTTGGCGGCGACAAAGAAATGGTGCAAAAACTAAAGCTCGGTACGCTCGATTTTGCGCTGCCGTCTTCGGTGATGACCTCCGAGGTCGACCAATTCGGTATTTTCGACATGCCCTACTTGGTTGCTAACCGTGACCACATGAGGAGAATCGAGAAGGAGGTTGTTCGGCCCACGCTTTTCCCATTGGCGGAGCAAAAAGGCCTCAAGATTCTTAGCGTTTGGGAGAACGGTTATCGCCACATTACCAATAACAAGCGTCCCATCGTTAAGCCGGAAGATCTTAAAGGGGTTAAGCTTCGCACCCCAAAAGGTAAGTGGCGCGTAAAGATGTTCCAGGCCTACGGGGCAAACCCCACGCCCATGTCGTTCTCCGAGGTTTTCACTGCCTTGCAAACTGGCGTAATGGACGGTCAAGAGAATCCCTTAACGCAAATTTACTCGGGTAAGTTCCAAGAGGTTCAAAAGTATCTTTCGATGTCTGGCCACGTCTACACACCGGCATTCCCTACAGCCAGCGTAAAGCGTTTTAATGGCTACCCCTCAGATGTTCAAAAGGCTCTTACTGAGGCTGCTATCGAGACGCAAGACTTTGTTTATAAAACAGCCGCAAGAATGGAAAAGGAGCTTCTTGACAAGATAAAAGCAGCAGGCACGCAAGTGAATGAAGTGGATAGCAAAGCCTTTGTTACCGCAAGCAAGGCTATCTACGAAGAGTTCGGCCAAGACGTCAAGGGTGCGAACGATCTTATTAGCAAAGCCCAAGCGTTGCGCTAGTGCAGTTCTGGCACAGGCGATAAAGCGTGCCAACTTCCTCGCAGTTGCAGAGCCATGATCAGCCCCAGCGGGGCTTGTCATGGCGGTTCTTATACGGACGCACGCTCGAATGGCTCGTCTTGGTTCTCATGATTGTTCTGTTTGTTGAAGTGACGCTGGGAATTGTTTTCCGCGTAATTGGGCAGTCACTCTCTTGGTACGACGAGGTTGCGTCAGTTCTCTTGGCCTGGCTGACGTTTTATGGGTCTGCATTGGCCTCGTTTAAACGCGCCCATATTGGCTGCCCCGAGCTTGTCGATAGTTTCCAGCCCGCGCTGCGTCGGACCTTTGCAGTTATTGCGCAACTTCTTGTTATTAGCTTTTTTGGGCTGCTTGCTTACGTTGGATTTCAAATCATACCGATCTTGGCCACCGATTTCATGACAAGTCTTCCCGATGTTCCGATGAGTGTGGTCCAGTCGGTTATTCCAATTTCAGCTTGTCTTATTCTGGTATCCGAGCTTGACGAACTGTTTCGTCTTTTGACAGGCCGGGCGTGTCAAACCCTTTCTGGGCATTAACCCTCTTTAGGCGGTAAGCAACGTGGCTACGATGTTAATCCTCTTCGCGGTTGTTTTAGCGCTTGTTCTTATTAACGTACCCATTGCCGTTGCCTTGGGTATTGTTGCAACTGCGGCCATGGTGGTAACTCAAGGCTTCGACCATCTTCCTAACCTGCCCATCATCGCATTTAACGGTGCTACAAAGTTCCCCTTGTTAGCCATTCCTTTATTCATTTTGGCGGGCGCCATCATGAATTCATCGGGCATTTCTCAACGCCTTATTAACCTCGCTTCGGCACTTTTTGGCTGGATACGTGGAGGGCTTGCCCACGTCAATATTGGCGTCTCCCTTTTCTTTGCTGAAATCTCGGGTTCTGCTGTGGCGGACGTCGCGGCCTTAGGCTCTGTTCTTATTCCTGAAATGAAGAAGAAGGGCTACCCGGCGCCGATGGCAGCCGCGGTAACGTCATCCTCTGCCTCATTGGCAATTATTATTCCTCCCTCGATCCCAATGATTCTCTATGCCGTCATGGCAGAGGCTTCGGTGGTGCAGCTTTTTGTCGCAGGAATTGTCCCTGGCATTTTGGGCGGCATGGGCTTAATGGCAATGTCTTACTACCTTGCGAAGCGTTACAAGCTTCCTCGAGAAGACCGCTTTTCTGGCCGCAGCGTTCTCATTGCCTTTAAAGAAGCCTCATGGGCCCTTTTGCTGCCCATGATTATTCTTGGGGGAATATTTGGTGGCGTCGTTACCGCCACCGAAGGTGCCGCGCTCGCGGTTATTGCAGCGCTCTTCGTGGGTATTGTGATTTACCGAGAGCTTAACTGGTCGCATCTTAAGGCCTCCATTATGGAGGGCGGTCTTCAGACGGCTGTGGTGATGCTCATGGTTGCCACAAGTGCCTTGCTAGGCAGTGTGCTTACTGAGCTTAATGCACCTCAGCAAATGGCTCAGGCAGTTGCCGACTTCACACAAAACCCCTTGGTAGTCCTTCTGCTTCTTAATATTCTGTTTTTGTTTCTTGGCGTTTTTCTGCATTCGGCCGCAGCAATCATCCTTGTGGTCCCCATTGTTATGCCGCTCGTGAACCTTGTTGGAATCGACCCCGTGCACTTCGGCATCATCGTTACGCTTAACCTTGCCATTGGCCAGCAGACGCCTCCCGTTGCAAGCGTTCTCATGGTTTCAAGCTCTATTGCCAAATGCAGTGTCTGGGAAGTGACGCGAACAAATATTTACTACATTGCTGTCTTGCTTACAGTTTTACTTCTTGTCACCTACGTGCCGGTTACTGGCATGGGCTTGGTCGAACTTTTTTATCGTTAAGTTAGGTGTAAAAGGATATGTCAGAGCTGCTTCTTGAAGATCGATTGGGCGATGTTGTAACGCTTACCCTGAACCGGCCTGAGAAATTGAATGCCATGACCAAGCCGCTGTGGATGGCTCTTGGTCAGGCTGTAAGTCGTGTCTCCGAAGACAATTTGGTCCGATGCCTCATTCTTCGTGGTGCAGGCGAGAAATCGTTTTCGCCTGGCAACGACATTGCTGAGTTTGTATCCGAACGCTCGAACAAAGAGCAGGCCATTGCCTATGGAAAGGTTATGCACGAAGCGGTTCAAGCGCTTTCCGACTGCCCTCATCCCATCATTGCTCAGATTCACGGGATTTGCGTGGGTGGCGGTATGGAGATCGCCTCTCTTGCGGATATTCGGATCTGTGGGAAATCAAGCCGGTTTGGCGCACCTATTAAGAATCTTGGGCTGGTCATGGCCTACGATGAAATGGCGCCTCTTGCCCGTTTGGTTGGGCCCTCGAAGGCCCTTGAGATTCTCTTGGAGGGACGTATTTTTGGAGCAGATGAGGCACTCCAAATGGGCTTTGTCTCGCGTGTTGTTGATGACGACTGTGTTGCCGCCGAATCTGTCGCCACAGCAGAGCGAGTCGCCGCAGGCGCGCCCTTGGTTGCCCGCTGGCACAAAAAGTTTGCGCGTAGGCTTCTTAATCCCTTGCCCTTAACAGCCTCCGAGCGTGATGAGTGCTTTGATTGTTTCGATACCCAGGATTTTCGTATTGGTGTTGAGGCATTTCTGTCAAAGCAGCAAGCGAAGTTTGTTGGTCGATAGTGCAAGAAGGTAATAAGGCAATTCGTTAAGAAGGCAGCCCGTACTATGAGTTCTTCTAAATCCTCAAGCCGCACAGGCCCTCTTCACGGCATTAAAGTATTAGAGCTTGCTCAAATTATGGCTGGCCCCACCTGCGGGATGATGCTCGCAGATATGGGGGCCGACGTTATCAAGGTAGAGAAGCTACCCGGTGGCGATGACTCGCGAGGCTATAAAGAGCCATTGCTTAACGGGGTGTCGGCTCCGTTTTTGGTTTTAAATAGGAACAAGCGCGGCATTGCTCTGAATCTTAAGCTTGACTCCGCTAAGGCGGTTTTAAAGCGCATGGTTGCTGGAAGCGATGTGCTTACTGAGAATTATCGCAAGAGCACACTCGAGAAGTTAGGTCTCGGTTATGGCGTGCTTTCTAAAATTAATCCACGCCTCATTTACTGCGCGGTGTCTGGCTATGGCCGCACGGGCCCCATGGCCGATGCTCCAGGCTTTGACCTCATTGCCCAGGGGTTCTCTGGCCTCATGAGTTTCACCGGTCACCCGAACATGCCGCCGGCGAAAACGGGAAACTCCATTGCCGATATCAATGCTGGCATTTTGGCTGCGGTGGGTGTCTGTGCGGCGCTTGTCGAGCGAGCCCAAACAGGCAAAGGCCAGGTCGTTGAAACCTCGCTTATGGAGGCAGCTATTCAGCAAACCTACTGGCAGGCTGCGGTCTTTTTTGCAACCGGGCTATCCGCCACCCCCCTTGGCTCCTCCCACCCCTTAACAGCCCCTTACCAGGCATTCGCCTGTTCGGACGGCTATATCAATATTGGTGGGGCCAATCAGGCCAATTGGGAGCGCATTGCCGATGCGCTTGGACACTCCGAATGGAAGTCAGATAAACGTTTCAAGACCAATACCGATCGTATGGCCAACCTTGATGCGCTGGTCCATGAAATTGAGTCGGTGACCCGGTTCCAAACCATAGCGCATTGGCAGGGCGTATTCGATGCGGCAGGTATTCCTGCAGGCTCGGTGCACACGCTCAAACAAGCGTTAACCCACGAGCAAACACTCGCACGCGGAATGGTTGTGACATCTCAGCATGCAAAGGCTGGTAATGTTCAGGGTATTGGCCACCCAATTAAGTTCTCCAATCACCCTCACGTTCAACAGTCAAGCCCGCCACCCATGCTCAGCGAACACGCCTTCGATGTTCTTTCGGAGTTTCATTATTCCAAGGCTGAAATTGACGCCCTCATTTCTGAGGGCGCGGTGGCTTCCCCAGACGCAGACCACTAGTTTTTGGTCATCTTGCTATGACTCTTCCAAAAGCTAGCAGTGCACCCGTGGTTATCGTGGGCTCTGGTCTTGCAGGGCTTACCGTAGCCCTCGAGCTTGCGCCTACCCATCGGGTTATAGTTTTGGCGAAACGCTCCTTGGCGGAGTCGGCAACTGCCTGGGCACAGGGTGGAATTGTCGGCGTGATTGATGAGCTTGATAACATCGATGCGCATGTTGCAGACACCCTTGAGGCCGGCGCTGGCCTTGTGACTGAGTCTGTAGCCCGTGAAATTGCCAACCATAGTCCAGATGCGATTCAATGGCTTATCGATCAGCAGGTTCCTTTTACTGAAGATCCTCAAGGCCCCAAGGGACTGCACCTTGTTCGCGAGGGAGGGCACAGCCATCGGCGTATTGCGCATGCGGCCGATGCAACGGGTAAAGCTATTCAAGACACGGTGCTGGCTCAGGCGCGTGAGCATCCAAACATTACTCTGCTTGAAAACTATCTGGCGCTCGATCTCATACTTAGTAAACGCCTGTCAGGCTCCTCTAGCCCAGCAGACGAACACCTCTCTAAAACATGCTACGGAGTTTATGCTCTCAACCTTTCAACAGGGCGTGTTGAGGCCATGGCGGCCTCCGTTGTCGTCCTTGCTACGGGTGGCGCGGGTAAGGTTTATCGATACACAAGCAATCCAGAGACAGCAACAGGTGATGGCATCGCCATGGCATGGCGGGCAGGGTGTCGGGTTGCGAATATGGAGTTCATTCAGTTTCACCCAACCTGTCTTTATCATCCCCAAGAGCGCACCTTCTTAATTACCGAGGCTTTACGAGGAGAGGGTGCCCGACTCGAGCTACCCGATGGTACGAGGTTTATGCCTAATCACGATGCACGAGCCGAACTTGCTCCTCGTGACATTGTCGCTCGGGCCATCGATTTCGAAATGAAGCGGCATGGCCTTGACTTCGTTCACCTCAATGCAAGCCATCTTGGCGAGACCTTTCTTAAAGAGCATTTTCCAACCATTCACAGCAGGTGCCTTGCACTTGGAATTGACATTTCCCGTCAACCTATTCCGGTGGTTCCTGCGGCGCATTACACCTGTGGCGGGGTTGTTACGGACATGTCCGGACGCACGGATCTCTCCAATCTTTTTGCAGTAGGCGAGTGTGCCTGCACAGGTCTTCATGGTGCCAACCGACTTGCAAGTAATTCCTTGTTGGAGTGCGTCGTTGTCGGACGTCAAGCCGCCAAGGCCATCGCAGCGCTCGGAGCGGTCAAGCCAGTCACAGTCAAGCCTTGGGACGAAAGCATGGTTGAGGATGCGGACGAAACCGTGGTTATTGCCCATAACTGGGACGAGCTTCGGCTTTTAATGTGGAATTACGTGGGTATTGTGCGAACCGATAGGCGGCTTGAGCGCGCGCTTAGCCGTATTAAGCTACTGCAGGACGAGGTGCAAGATTACTATGCGAACTTCAAAGTGAGTAGAGATTTGCTTGAGCTACGTAATCTTCTTGATTGCGCACAACTCATTGTTGAAAGTGCCTTGTCACGTAAAGAGAGTCGTGGGCTGCATTTCACGCGCGACTATCCTCAGAGCTTACCCGTGGCCTATCCCACGGTGCTTACACCCTAGTTCCCCTACAAGCCCTGGGGAATATCATGAACGAGCGTCTTCATGTCTCGCTAATAAACCCGCACGGAGGTTCCTATGATTTCACTGAAAGTTAACGGAAAGACGCACAAGGTTAAGGTGGAACCCGATACGCCCTTGCTCTGGGTCTTGCGTGAGCAGCTGGGCCTTACAGGCACCAAGTACGGATGCGGCATTGCCCAGTGTGGGTCTTGCACCGTACTTGTCGATGGTGACGCCGTCAGGTCGTGCGCCTTACTGGTATCCGCGGCGCAAGGGAATACCATTCGCACCGTTGAAGACTTAGCAAGATCGGGCCAGCTCACAAAGGTTCAAAAGGCGTGGGTGGAGCATCAGGCCCCTCAGTGCGGTTACTGTCAGTCCGGAATGGTTATGGCGGCAACCGCTTTGCTCGAAAAGAATCCAAACCCAACCGATGCCGATATCGACGCTGCCATGACCAATATCTGCCGCTGTGGAACCTACCAAGAAGTCCGTCGGGCCATTCGCTCCGTCAGCCAGGCTTCCTAAAGGAGACTGCTATGAAAAACCTGCTTTCTTCGCTTTCTTCTGAAACCCAAGACTCTCGTCGGCAGTTTGTCGTGGGTGCGGTCTCCGTCAGTTCGGGCCTGGCCATTGGTCTTGAGCTTCCATGGGGCCTCTCACCATTGGCTGCAGCGCCGAGTAAAGCGGTGATCGAGCCAGTTCTGCCCACGTCGGTCAAGTCAGACCAATCCGAGATCGGTGCCTGGGTCGTGATCGAGCCTGATGATCGGGTTCTGGTACGCGTGGTTCGTTCTGAAATGGGGCAGGGCACCATTACTGGTTTGGCTCAGCTTGTAGCTGAAGAGCTTGAGTGCGACTGGTCCAAGGTTCACGTGGAATACCCAAGTCCTGGCGAGAGTCTTCGGCGTAAAGATGTCTGGGGCTCTTTCTCCACCGGTGGAAGCCGGGGCATTCGAAACTCCGAAGACTATGTTCGGCGTGGCGGTGCAGTGGCCAGAAAAATGCTTATTCAGGCGGCCGCTAACCAGTGGGGCGTGCCAACCACAGAATGCTTTGCGCGAAAGAGCCTTGTCACGCATCGCCCCTCGGGTCGGTCGGCAAGCTTCGGTTCTCTTGCGCCTCAGGCCGCGAAGCTACCCGTACCGGACGCAAAAGCCATTGCACTGAAAGACCCCAAGGACTGGGCCATTATCGGCAAGCCTATGAACAGGCTTGATAGCTTTGAGGACAAAGTCACCGGTGCGCAAATTTATGCCATCGACCTTAAGCTTCCTGGCATGCTTACGGCCACCATTCGACAGTGTCCGGTTTTCGGTGGAACGGTAAAGTCGTTCGACGCCGCAGCGGTTAGTGGTATGCCCGGTGTAAAAAAAGTGGTTCAAGTCGATAACCACTCGGTCGCTGTTGTTGCCGACACGTATTGGCATGCCAAGAAAGCCGTCGACAAACTTCCTATTATTTGGAATGAAGGGCCCAACGCTAAGGTTCAGCAATCCGACATTGTTAAAACCCTCGAAGAGGGTTTGGCGAGCAACCAATCCTTTGTTGGGCTTAAGAAGGGAGATCCACATAATGCAATGAAGACCTCGAAGAAAATCATCGAGGCAAGCTATTTCTACCCATTTCTAAATCATGCGCCTCTCGAGCCCATGAATGCCACAGCGGTCTGGGCATCTTCGTCATGCAAGGCGTGGGTGCCGACGCAAGACGGTCAAGCCTCTCTAGCGGCAGTCATTGAGGCTTCAGGTTTACCTGCTGCCCAGTGCGATGTTGTCAAAGTGAATTTAGGGGGAGGTTTTGGTCGGCGTGGTGCCTTCCAAGACTTCACGACCCAGGCGGTACTTATTGCCAAACAAATGCCTGGCACGCCCATTAAACTCATTTGGTCTCGTGAAGAAGACATGACGCAGGGACGTTACCACCCCATCATGATGGCGAAGATGAAGGCCAGCTTTAACGAGAAGAAAGAGCTCACTGGTATTCAAATGCGCTTGTCCGGCCAGTCCATTCTTGCGGCAGTTAGACCAGCCATTGTCGAGAAGAATAAGGGGATGGACCCTCTAGTTTTCCAAGGTGTGGCTAAAGATGGTGAGCATGCCATTAGTTACGACTTTCCTAACGTGGTCATCGACCATGCCATGCGTAACACCCATGTCCCACCGGGCTTCTGGCGTGGTGTGAATGTGAACCAAAACGCCATCTTTATGGAATGCTTCGTTGACGAGATGGCGGAGATTACCGGCATGGACCCACTGGCGTTTCGGCGAAAGTATTCAGCTAATCGTCCCCGTACCCTGGCCGTTTTAAATGCGGTCGCAGATCGTCTGAATTGGGCATTTAAGCCTAAGGCCGGTATCTTTAGGGGGATTGCTCAGCAGTATTCGTTTGGCAGTTATGTTGCTGCGGGCTGCGAACTCTCCGTTGTCGACGGCAACAAAATCAAAATTCACAGAATTGTTGCAGCTACCGATCCCGGGTATGCGGTGAATCCTGCCCAAATTGAACGACAGATTTCAGGGTCCTTTGTATACGGATTGTCTGCGCTCTTCGAACAAGAGTGCACTGTGAAAGACGGTCGTGTCGCGCAAACCAATTTTGACTCCTTCGGGTCCATACGACTTGCCCAAATGCCGCCTGTGGAAACCATCATTCTTCAGGGAGGCGGGTCAAGCTGGGGTGGTGTTGGCGAGCCAACCATTGCCGTTGCAGCCCCTGCCGTTCTCAATGCCTTTTATAGGGCTACAGGGCGTCGGTTACGCACGGTTCCGTTAAAGAATCTTGGTGTCACTCTTGTTTAGGTTTTTGGCGAAGTGAAGGTGCGACGAAGAGCCTTTGTTAAAAACGCTTTAAGGGTCGGTGGAGGCCTGAGCCTTTGGACGTGCTCAGGCCTAACAGTCTTTGCGTCCCAATCTGCTGGGAAAAGGGACATTCCGAAGGCAGTCCTCGACTGGGCGGGTGGCCGCCCGCTGCAGTTTGAGCGAGTCCAGCTCATTCTGCCGCCCTTGGTTGAAAATGGCTTCTTGGTTAGTACATCGGTTCGTGTCGACAGCCCCATGACATCTACCGATTATGTTGAAGAACTACGCCTATTCTCGGAAGTGAATCCTTCCCCGTTCATCGCTAACTTTCGCCTTGGCCCGCGGCTACCCGAGGCTCGCATTGAAACCAGAATTCGGCTTGCCGATACACAGGCTGTCTGGGCGGTGGCTCGGACTAATAAGGGCGAATTCTTGTGTGCCTATCAGCAGGTTATTGTTACCTTAGCGGCCTGCGCAGGTTAACTGGAAGTGAAGAGTCCCGACTCTCTGCGCGCAGTCTTGCAGTTTCAGTCGCCTGTGGCCAAAGGCTCCGTTATTGAAGTGCATGCAGTTATACGTCACCCGATGGAGTCGGGGTTTCGACATACCGAGCGCGGCGAAGTTATTCCTGCCAACCTTATTCGTCAGTTTGTCTGTCGGTTCAATGGTGAAGAAGTCTTTCGAGCAGACCTTCATCCAGGCATGGGGGCGGACCCAAGTATTCGATTTCCATTTCGTGCGGAGCTGCCAGGAGAGATGGAATGCGAGTGGATGGGTGATCAAGGCCTTAGCAGAACCCTCAGAAGGGCTTTGTCGATTTCACGGCCTTAACCTATTACCTTCTCGGGCCCGCTTAATAAGCTCATTAAGCCTGGAGCGTCGACGATCGCCAGTAAGAATATGAGAAGCGATTGCTTTCGGTTGATACTTGAGGTCGGAAAAGCCTCTTGGATAGGTCGACTTACGTAATAGCCACCTGACCGTCCAAGGTATGGAGAAGTCTTCCGTTACCTCAACGGCCTTGCCTTGGCCAGGCAGGTTTGAAAGATCCCCATTCTCTACAGCCTTTTGAATACGCAGTTCCGCGATCAGGTCCCAGGCGTCTACCATTTTTAAGCCGCCCGTAATGAAGGTTTAAGTAGGCTGGCGATATGCGAAGAGACGCTGCGACCCAGAGCATCAAGACAATAGCCTCCTTCAAGGCTGCTTACGATGCGCCCCGTACAGAAGGCGTTTGCCACTTGAACAAGCGCATCAGTAATCCGCGCGTAATCGTCTTCGGTCCAGGCAAGTCCCGCCAGCGGATCTTCGCGGTGGGCGTCAAAGCCCGCGGAGATCAGTAAGAGCTGGGGTTCAAAACCTTCAAGTTGGGGTATCCAATGATGTTCAAGCATGGAGGCAATTTCTGCCGAGCCTGCGCCGGCCCGCAAGGGAACATTCACCATATTTTCGCCCTTTGGCTTTGAGCCAGAGCCGGGGTAGATGTCTTGTTGAAAAGACGAGACCATCAATACTCCCTCTTCATTCGCAAGAATATCTTCAGTGCCATTACCGTGATGCACATCGAAGTCAATGACGGCAACGCGTGTAAGTTTGTACTTCTTTCGGGCGTATAAGGCAGCAAGTGCAATGTGGTTAACGAAACAAAAGCCCATAGAGGCGGCGCGTTCCGCATGGTGACCAGGAGGGCGAACCGCGCAAAAGGCATGACGTGTTTTGTCCGTCATAACGGCATCGACCGCCTGAAGTACGGCGCCGCTTGCTAAGAGCATGGCCTCGTAGGTCTGAGCATTCATGCAGGTATCGGGATCTATGAATTCGTAGGTGCCCAGGGGGACAGGTAATGCAAGACGCTGTAACAGATCTTGGGTGTGTGCCAGTTCAAGCACTTTCATATCTACAGGCTTGGCAACTTGATGGTCAAGCTGAGGCCAGAGCGCCTTCGCCTTGAGCGCTTCTTCGATTGCCACAAGTCGCTCAGGGCACTCCGGATGCCCCGAGCCCATGGAGTGGTCTTGAAAGCGAGGATGGGAGAAAAAGTACATGACTTTCAAAGGATACAATGACTCAATTAAAACTTAGGAGACCGTCGTTGTGGATATGAAAGCAAACCCCTTAAGCCTTTTAAAGGATCCAAGTCTGCTGAAGTCTCAAGCCTTTCTTGATGGCCAGTGGGTAGACAGTCAGCAAAAGTTTAGTGTGAGCGACCCCGCCACTGGCATGGAGTTGGGTAAGGTTGCCAACTGCACTGCCCAGCAGGCTGAGCAGGCCATTGAAGTGGCGAGTGCGGCCTGGTCCTCCTGGCGTGAAACCCAGGTCAAAGCACGAGCGAATTTGCTGCGTAAATGGTATGAGTTGCTCATGGCCAATATCGACGATCTTGCCCGCCTCATGACGGCCGAGAACGGTAAGCCCTTGGCAGAGTCACGAGGTGAGGTTGCCTACGGTGCAAGCTTTGTTGAGTGGTTTGCCGAAGAGGCAAAGCGTATTAACGGAGAAACGCTTCCCACCTTCGATAATAACCGGCGTCTGCTTGTTCTTCGCCAAGCCATTGGCGTTTGCGCCGCTATTACGCCTTGGAATTTTCCTTTGGCCATGATCACTCGTAAGGTGGCGCCCGCCTTGGCTGCAGGCTGCCCCGTTGTCATCAAGCCCGCCGAACAAACACCTCTTACTGCTTTGGCGGTTGCCGAACTGGCTCAGCGTGCGGGTCTTCCCGCCGGTGTGCTGCAAGTCATAACCGCTGACGCCGAGAACAGCATTGCCATTGGTAAGGTTTTCTGTAGCTCAGAGACGGTTCGTCACTTAAGCTTTACTGGGTCGACTGAGGTTGGTCGCATTCTTATGGCGCAGTCTGCCCCCACCATTAAAAAGCTCTCGCTCGAACTCGGTGGAAACGCGCCATTTATCGTGTTTGATGATGCCGACCTTGACAGTGCCGTCGAGGGGGCCTGGGCAAGCAAATATCGTAATGCCGGCCAGACCTGTGTCTGCGCCAACCGCTTCTATGTGCAGGAAGGTATTTACGATGCCTTCGTTGAGAAATTCGCAGCCAAGGTTGCGACGGCTAAGGTCGGCAATGGTTTTGAGGACGGTGTTAATCAGGGGCCGTTAATTGAAGATGCTGCTGTAGATAAAGTAATGCGCCATCTTGATGATGCTCAGCAAAAAGGTGGGCGCGTCGTTACTGGGGGCAGTCGATTGTCCGGTCGATTCTTTCAGCCCACCGTGCTTGCGAATGCAACAACGAATATGCTTTGTGCAACCGAAGAAACCTTTGGCCCTTTTGCCCCAATTTTTAAGTTCAAAACCGAGCAAGAGGTCGTGGAACTTGCTAATGCAACTGTTTATGGCCTTGCGAGTTATTTTTATGCCCGAGATGTCGGCCGTATCTTTCGCGTTAGCGAAGCGCTTGAATACGGCATGGTCGGTGTGAATGTCGGTATTCTCGCCACCGAACATGTGCCTTTTGGCGGGGTTAAGCAAAGTGGGCTAGGTCGAGAGGGATCAAGCCATGGCATTGATGACTATCTTGAGATGAAGTTTGTCGCCATTGGCGATGTTCGTCATTAACTGAAATGCGTCAGGTTGCAATTGCCCGCGCTGGCGGGCCCGATGTCTTGGTGATAGAGCAGGCCCAGGTTTCAGAGCCCGCTGCCAACGAGGTTTTAATTCGTGTGCTTGCTGCGGGTGTGAATCGCCCGGATGTTCTGCAGCGCATGGGGCTCTACGACCCGCCGGCGGGGGCTTCGTTAATTCCAGGGCTTGAGGTGGCGGGCGAGATCGTTCGTTGTGGCCAAGGCTGTCAACGTTATAAGCCGGGGGACGTCGTCTGTGCACTGGTCTCTGGCGGAGGCTACGCCGAGTATTGCCTTGCTCCAGAGTCGCAGGCACTGCCCATTCCCAAGGGGTTTACGTTTACCCAGGCTGCGGGCATTCCAGAAACGTACTTCACCGTCTGGTCCAATGTCTTCGATCGTGGGGGGCTTCAGGCGGGGCAGAGCATTCTTATTCATGGGGGCTCAAGCGGCATTGGCACCACGGCCATTCAGCTGGCGCATCAGTTTGGTGCCAAGGTTTTCACAACAGCAGGCAGCACCGAAAAGTGCCAGGCCTGTATTGATCTTGGCGCTGACAAAGCCATTAATTACAAGACTGAGGATTTCCTTAGCATCGTGAAAGATGAGACGCAGGGCCGCGGGGTGAACCTTGTGCTCGATATGGTCGGTGGAAAAAATATTCAAAAGAATATTGGTAGCCTCGCGCCCGACGGTCGGCTGGTTCACATTGCGTTTTTAGAGTCCTCGGTGGCCGAGATCGACCTCATGCCGGTCATGCTTAAGCGGCTTACCATTACGGGGTCAACACTTCGGCCACGCACCCTTGCGCAAAAAGCAGAAATTGCTACTAATCTTCAGACGCATGTTTGGCCCCTTTTTGAGGCAAATAAAATTAAGGTGCTTGTTGACAGCTGCTTTAGCCTTGACCAAGTTGCGCAGGCGCATAGGCTAATGGAATCAAGCCAGCACATCGGAAAGATCATTTTAAAGGTCTCAGACCAGGCCGATACGATTTGCTAAGGTCTGGCGCTTTACACCGCTGGCCCCATACAGAAGCGGTCGATGGCGCATTCAAATGTTTGTCGGTGTGCTTGAACGGCAAGTTCAATAGGGTCCGCATAGCCACCTGCCATTGCTACAGCAATTGGAATGCCTCGTGTTTTTGCAAAAGTAAAGACAGCCTCATCCCGTGCGCGCAGTCCATTGTGGCTAAGGCTTAAACGTCCGAGTCTGTCACTTTCAAGCGGGTCAGCGCCGGCCAGGTAAATAATAAGGTCGTGCGCTACGGCTTGGTCGAGGGTCTGAAGCAGACCGTGAAGCGCCTCAAGATACGCCTCGTCACCCGTACCGTCTGCAAGTGCAATATCAATGTCAGAGCGTGTCTTTCTAAAAGGAAAGTTCGACGCCCCATGCATGGAGCAGGTTAAGGTTTCATTCCGTCCGGCCAGAATGGCAGCGGTTCCATCCCCTTGGTGAACATCAAGATCAATAATGGTGACTTGTCCAAGACCCCAGTGTGTCTGCATCCAACAACAGGCCACAGCAGCATCGTTAAAGCAACAGTAGCCCGACCCAAAGTTGCGATGCGCATGGTGGGTGCCGCCTGCCAAGTTAAAAGCAACTCTCGGTTCCGAGCAATAGGCAGCCTCACAGGCTGCAATGGTTGCCCCTACTGATCTCCGTGACCGTTCCACCATAGCGGTTGACCATGGAAAGCCAATTCGTTTCATGGCCTTCTCATCCAAGGATCCCGTACAAAGCTGCTCGACGTACACAGAGTCATGACACAAAAGCAGTTGCTCGTCGGTTGCCGCAGGCGGGCTTTCAAGGGAGATGGCAGAAAGCTGCTGCAAGGACTCCTTGAGCATTCGGTACTTCAACATTGGGAAGCGATGACCCACCGGCAGGGGCAGCTCAAACTGATCGGTGCTGAAAGCTTTAATTACAAAATCTGGCTGAGCCATACCCGTATACGCATGCCAAGCTCGGTGGTGTAGCCCACGGTGACCCAATGAAGCTCATTATGCTCAGTAATGACGATGAAGCTTGGTACAGTCCGTAACCCGAGTGCTGAGAGCCATTGCCCAGAAGGGTCGACAAGTGTACGCAGTGAAAGGCTGCGGTCCTGTAAAACCCGGGTAACCTTCTGGGAGCCGCCAGATTGAATTGCCACAGTAA
>JALRJP010000090.1 GCA_023261135.1 Burkholderiaceae bacterium
ATACCCAGAATGGCTGCGTTAACAAGAATTAGGGCGATGATGACGGTTTGAACCTTTTTGTGGCCCCAGAACCTCTCAAGGGCCGCCTTCCAGGGGGGAAGGTGGGCGTATAAAGTTGCGTTAGCAGTCATAGTGCAAGGGCCGTAGGCCACAAAAGAACATGAAGCCCCGAAGAGGCACCTTACGGGGTCCTTAATTTAGGTGCTAGTGTACGCCAGAAACCCCGCGATCATCGGGGCATTACTTATTTTTTACCAAAGCCTTGGCGCATGGCTTTAGAGGTCTCTTCAAACCGTGAGTTATGGTCGCAAATGGCTGTCAGCGTGACTTTGGGTGCAACCTTAGCCTCATCTCCCTCGAAGTTAAAGCCTCGATACTTTCGGTTAGCGACCAGCTTAAGTCTTTGGTTGGACATGGCAGAAATACGCGCTGTACCGCCGGAGAAACTTGCACTTATGCCGTTGGGCATAACCCTCACCATGAAAACGTCATCAGGCATCTCGCACTTGTTTTCAAGGGTCACAACCGACTGAACAAGTACCGGCGGACCAATTCGGCTAAACACCTGGAAATAGAAAAACAGTGCACCCCCAACCGCAATAACACCGGACAAAATGACGATCAGAACCTTCTTAAGAACCTCTTCGTCAAGCAGGCTGTCAAGGTCTGCACTCATCGACTCGCCTGCGAGCTTGCCGGCTTGCAGACCAGGCGGTTTAAATGGTTAAACAAAGCATCCTCGTTGCTATGACTAATCCACGGCCCAAGCTTATTGTCGGTGCCCGCAGGATCCCCCTGGGCCATGGGGTCGGAATAGCCTGCTACCGAGACATATCTGTGCTTTTTGTTTGGGCAGTCCACAATCACCAGGACCTTAAAGGAATGCCGACCCGACTCAGGGTCTGCCGCAACTAAGTCTTTGAGCAGCCAAACAGCCTTCCAGTCGCCGTAATCGCGCATGGGTTTACGGTCGAAGTACCACGTAAATTGGGCGTCCGCACTTCCTGAAAAGCGAATCCAGTCGTTTGCCAAGACCTGGCCGAGCCCTCCGAGCCATAGGCCCAACGCACTGATGAGTGCAAATAAACCTTTTAAATTCATGCGCATTGTTATTATGGTAGCACCCGCGCAGGCGGGACTACCGGCACCGAGAAGCCTAGATGGTCAGTTCAAAGGGGCTGTGCACTTTAACCGTCTGGCCCGAGCGCCTTACTTCAATCGAGGCATGCGCTTTGGCTCGCAACATGGCCCGTTCGTGTACCTTTTTTAGCTCGAACTCCTCGCGCAGGCGGTCGGATTCCTCAAAAACTGTCTCGAGTGTTTGCTCGGCCAAAAACTCACGCCGAACCTTTTGGGCCCTTTGAAGAAGGCCATTCATCACAAAGAGTTCGGCAGACATATCCTGAATGGGTTCATCGGCCTCGAGGTCATCAAGGTTTTGAAAGAGCTGACACAGGCTTTGCAGGTCGTAGGCACCGGCCTGGACTGTTAACTGGTAGCCACCACCAGGGCCACGACTTGCCGAAACCAGCCCTGCTGTTCGCAGTTCTTTGAATATAAATTCTAGGTAACTGACCGACACGTTAAGAAGGCTTGACAGCGTCACAAGACTTGTTGCCGAGCGCTGACGGTTTTGGTGAAGCGCAACAAGCGCATCGACTGCGACCAAAGCTTTGTTGGAAATATTCATTTTTCAGGGCCTCCTGTGACCGGTAGGTGAGTTCTGCAATAAACCCAACGCGTTGACTTAATCAAAATCAAGTAACACGCCCCCCTTGTCTAACTTGTTATTACGCTTGGGCTTTCTCCAGCCAAAAAAGTTTCAGAATTCCTTATGTTTTGCTCGGGTATAAAAAGCAGGCACGTAAGCCGAAGTGCAGTGCTAGACTGAGCGCAATGTGGTCAGGCTTATTTAAAGACAAGCAAAAAGAAGCTTATCGTGAGGCTAAAAAGCTTTACGAGGACACCTGTTGCATCAAAGAGAATGACCGAGCGGCTCAGGTTGCTAGGGTGCGCACGGGCTTGCGATGCCGAGCTGTTCTCGACAAGACCTTTATTGAAGGGGCTGAAAAGTCCATGGACTATTCCGAGCGTTGTCTTGTAGCCATGGCAACCCAAGAGCCCAAGCCCGACGAGCCAAAGGCAACCGCTTTTCAGATCATAAAGACGGTCAATGGCGATATCGTCGCATACCTGCCGCTTGTTTATGCCGAGCAGGTCTTCAAGCTTGGAGCGCTTTATCAGAACGAAGAAATCGATGCCGAGAAAGCCATCGAATACGCTCAGGCTGTGGCCGAGCAGGTTTCTGAAGAATTAAAGCTTGTGCCCCCGTTTCAGGCTTTGGACTTTTTGCGCGAGCAAATTGAAGAAGACAAAGCCGCAGCAAGCCTTCAGGCCGAACATGAGACACGGCTTGAGCGAGAGAAAGTTGAAGAAGCCGAGGCGCAGGCAGAAGCCGCCGAAAAAGAACAACGTGAGCAAGAGCGACTCGCCAAAGAGCGGATGCGTGAACGGGCGGGTTTATAGCAACTGGCTTGCCCCCTGGCGTCACGACATAAATCTCTCCCCAAGCAGTTGGGCCGGTGATTTTTCTGCGGGCCTTGTTGTCACGCTCATGCTCATCCCTCAAAGCCTTGCCTATGCAATTTTGGCGGGCCTGCCTGCGCATCTTGGCCTCTATGCCAGTGTTCTACCGTTAATTGGTTATGCGGTGTTCGGAAGAAGCCCCGCCCTTGCCGTGGGTCCTGTTGCTATTGCCTCGGTTATGACCTTCAATGCCTTGCAATCGTTTGCGAGTCCGGCAAGCCCAGAGTGGATTGCGGGCGCTATATTTCTAGCCTTTGCCTCGGGCGCTATGCTTTTTCTGGCAGGCCTACTAAGGCTTGGCTTTCTTGCTGCTCTTCTAAGCCATCCTGTCATGAGCGGGTTTATTTCGGGTGCATCGGTCGTCATTATCCTTGGACAACTACAAACGCTTTTAGGTGTTCGCCTGCAAGGCGACTCTGTCGCCACCCAGGTATCTAGCCTTTTCCAAAGGTTCAGTGGCGTTCACCTGCCGACCCTTGGGGTAGGGCTTGTGAGTGCGGCCCTTCTTCTGCTTGCTCGGCGCTACGCGAGTAGCTCCTTTGCTCGCTTTGGGCTAAGGGGACTTCTTCACGAACTACTCACTAAGGCAAGCCCCTTATTGATTATTGGGCTTATGGCCCTAAGCCTCTGGTTTTTTGACTTAAGTGACCAGGTGGCCACTGTCGGGGCCGTTCCATCGGGCCTTCCTGGCCTTTCATTCGCACTGCCCGATGCCTCTGGTGTGACAGCACTTCTTAGCTCGGCACTGCTTATCGCACTTGTTGGTTTTGTCGAAAGTGTTTCCATGGCCCGAACCATTGGCCGTCGTTGCGGGGTTGTAACCGATCCCAACGCAGAGCTCCGGGGCCTTGGAGCAGCTAACCTCCTTTCTGGCGCCTCGGGTGCGTTTCCCGTCACCGGCGGACTTTCACGATCGGTTGTGAATTTAGAGGCGGGCGCGCGAACCCCCATGGCGGGGGTGATCTCGGCGGCATTCATGATTATCGTGTTGCTGGGCCTTGCCGACATGCTTTCCGTCATCCCACTCGCAAGCCTAGCCGCACTCATTGTGGTTTCTGTTGCAAGCCTTTTCGATGGCCGAGTATTTCTTGATGCTCTGCGGTTTGACCGCGCCGACGCCTTAGGCTGGCTTGCAACTTTTACGGGTGTTTTGGTTCTTGGTGTGGAGCAGGGCATTGCCATTGGGGTGATGTTGTCGGTTGCAAATGTCTTGTGGCGTCAAAGCCGGCCTCATATGGCTGTTATTGGACGGCTTGCAGGAACCGAGCACTTTCGAAATGTGCAGCGTCATCAGGTAGAGACACTTACAAACGTAGTGTTCGTGCGGGTGGATGCCAATCTTTTCTTTGGCAACTGGGATTACATTGCCGACTTTCTTGAGGGTCGGGCAAGAAGGCTGACATCGGGCGGTGTGCTTGTGCTTAATCTTTCTAGCGTTTCTGATATTGACACCACAGCCATCGAGGGCCTTGAGGCACTTTCAGTAAAGTTAAAGAGCCAGGGTGCAAGACTTGTTTTTGCAGAACTCAAGGGCCCCGTTGCCGATAAGCTTTTACGAAGTCACTTCTTTAATGATTCTGTTGTTTATTTGTCTTGTCACGAGGCCTTTGAGGCCTTGCGTCAGCGAAACGGCCAAGGGCTGGCTTGAAGTAAAATGGTGGTCATGGACACCTAGCTCAGTGGTAGAGCACTGCCTTCACACGGCAGGGGTCACAGGTTCGAACCCTGTGGTGTCCACCAAAAATCCCACGCTTTTTCAAACGCCTACAACACCAAGTTCAGGCTATTGCTCACCAAAAAGTAGTTAACTCAAAACTTAACTACTTTTCTTAGATTTTCAGGGGCTGGACGCGGGCAGGGCCTCATCACAAAACGGTGTCTAAGCCGACTCTTCTGATGCAAGTGGTAGTTTGGGTAGGACGTCACGAAGATTCAGCCCGTTGCTTCCCGAGCAAGTTCTGCTCTAATCACACGTAATGACAAACGTCTACAGCCTACCCAAAGACTTGCCCGTTCCCGTGGATGACGGAGGGGCTGCACATCTTTTAGGACTACCCCTTCCGAATATCCAATTACAGGCAACCAACGGTTCGCTGGTGAATTTAAATGCAATAAAGGGAAAACTTGTTTTGTATTGTTACCCTATGACCGGTAGGCCTGACATCGCTTTACCCGACGGCTGGGACCAGATTCCCGGCGCTAGGGGCTGCACTCCACAAAGCTGTTCATTCCGCGATCATTACCAAGAAATTAAGGCTCTTGACGCAGAAGTGATGGGTCTTAGTGTTCAAGATTCGGCGTATCAGAGGGAGATGGCGGAACGCTTGCACCTGCCATTTAAGATTTTGAGCGACACTAACCATGAATTCCAAAAGGCATTGAATCTACCAACCTTTCAAGTGGCAGGTATGACGCTTTTGAAGCGAGTGACCTTAATTTTTGATAATAGTATTGTTCGAGCGGTGCACTATCCAATTTTTCCCAGTGATGCTGATCCAGACTGGGTTCTTGATCAGTTGAGACTACTCACCTAATCACCTCAATTGCCGCAGAATCCTCTATTCAAGAAACCTTAAATGATTCTCCCCGTCACTACGATTACTGCCAGCTTACTCGGATTGTTTTTAGTCAAACTCTCACTGAACGTAATCAAACTGCGCCATGCTAATAAGGTCCCGATTGGTCATGCAGAAAATGCAGATCTTGAGCGAGCCATGCGTGCGCAGGGAAATTTTTCCGAATATGTACCTACCGCACTCATATTGCTGGCATTGCTTGAATGGAATCGGGCGCCATTGGAATTGTTGATCGCATTGGCAGTCGCATTTACGACTGGGCGTTGGTTTCACTCGAGGGGAATTGTTGAGCCTCCTCCGAAATTTAAGAATCGGATTCGGGGTATGAAGCTAACGCTTTACTCCCTTCTTGCGCTCTCAGCTTCAAATCTTGTGTGGCTTGGAATCAATGTTGCGGGTAGAACGCCCTAGTACCGTAAAAGCATGAATAACCTGCTAGGGCTATTAAAATCCTCCTAAAAGCACCCCCACTAGGAGTTGGCGTATGAATACCCCTGACAATGCCGCAGATGACACAGGTCACGATAGGCTCTCCGAGCTTCTAGCGCACTACGCGCTTAGCCATCAGCATCCAACTAACGAAGCCATCCACTGCGTTGCGGTTCCTGCAATCATGCTCACACTCTTGGGATTACTTTACGAGATTCACCCAATGGTTTTCGCTGTCTTTATGCTGGCAAGCCTGATCTACTACCTACGTCTCTCGATGCGAGTTCTTATGTTGATGGGGTTATGGTCGCTGGTATCGACCGCCTTGATTGTTCTGATGGGAGAGGCTCGCTTTGTCATCTGCCTTTCGATTTTTGTAATTGCCTGGATAGCTCAAGTTATTGGGCATAAGATTGAGGGCCGAAAGCCTTCTTTCTTCGAAGACATTCAATACCTGTGGGTTGGGCCCTTGTTCGTAGCTGATGTTTTGCTAAGCCCTTGTGGTTGGCGCTGGCGCAAAGAGCTCTAGAGTCTTAACGCTCCCAGGGTCCTG
>JALRJP010000091.1 GCA_023261135.1 Burkholderiaceae bacterium
GACCAAAAACAAGCAAGCGCTTGGCTGCGGTCACTACGGCCAAGGCCCCAGCATGGGGGCCCATGGCTTTGAAGACTGCAAGCCGATCACCCTGATCGAAACTTATAAATTGCTTGCCGCTTCGATTGCGCCCAATGAAGGCGTCGAACCGAGCCATAAATCCGTAGCCAAGGCGACTTGCAAGCAGCACCATGGTTTGCGATGGGGCCACCAAGAAGTGAGTCAACTGCCCCCCCGGGTCGAGTTCAAAAAACGAAGTTAACGGCAGGCCATCGCCACGGAACCCTGGCAAAGAGGCAACCGAAACGCTGTAAGCACGCCCCGTTGCGCTGAGCGCGACAAGCTGGTCGGTGGTGCGACACTCGAATGCCGCATAAAGGCTATCTCCTGTTTTAAATGAGAAGCCCTGGGCATCGTGGCCATGGCCCTGACGGGAGCGTACCCAGCCATTGACCGAGACCACCACCGTTACGGGGTCGTCAACAACAGGTATTTCAACCGTCGCTTTTGACTCTGCCTTAACTAAGGTTCGACGCTCGTCACCAAAGCGCTTGGTGTCCTCGAGTACCTCTTTACTTACCGTCTTACGTAGAGTTCGCTCGTTATCAAGAATCTGAGCGAGCTTATCGGCCTGGTCGCGGAGCTCGTTCAACTCCTTCTCAATTTTTATAGCCTCAAGCCTTGCGAGCTGTCGCAGGCGAAGTTCAAGAATATCTTCTGCCTGAGCCTCCGATAGACCGAACCGACTCACCAAGGCAGGCTTCGGCTCATCGGACTCACGAATAACCGCAATGACTTCATCAATGCTCGCCAGGGCAATGACACGGCCCTCGAGAATATGAATACGTCTCTGGGCAATATCAAGTCGGTGCGCCGAGCGCTTACGAACCGTAATTAAGCGGAAATCAACCCACTGACGAAGCAGGTCGGATAGCGATAAAGAACGCGGACGCCCCTGAGTGTCGACAGCCACAAGGTTGGCAGAGAACGACGCCTCGAGGGAAGTCTGAGCAAGCAAGAGACGGGCAAACTCATCGCGATCAATGCGCGAAGTCTTCGGCTCGAAGACCAGCCGAACGGCAGCCTCCTTACCCGACTCGTCACGGACCGACTCACAGAAACTAAGCATGAGCTGCTTGGTCTGCTGCTGCTCAGGTGTGAGCGACTTTTTTCCAGTCTTGATCTTCGGGTTTGTGAGCTCTTCGATTTCCTCGAGAATGCGTTGCGAGGAGACCCCATGCGGAAGCTCGGTGACAACCAGTTGCCATTGGGCACGGGCGAGCTCCTCAAAGACCCAACGGGCCCTGAGCTTTAACGAACCACGCCCTTGGCGATAGACCTGCTGAATCTCTTCTGTTGAAGATGTAATCTGACCGCCGCCCGGAAAATCAGGCCCCGCAATACAGGCTAAAAGCTGATCATCCGCAACGCCAGGCTGGTCGAGCAAAAGCCGAACAGCCTCGGACACCTCGCGCAGATTATGCGGTGGAATCTCGGTTGCCATACCCACGGCAATACCCGATGCGCCGTTAAGCAGGCAGACCGGAAGACGCGCTGGAAGCCTCAGCGGCTCCTTAAAGGAGCCATCGTAGTTAGGACCAAAATCGACAGTGCCTTCGTCGATCTCAGAGAGCAAAAGTTCAGAGAAAGCCGTAAGCCTGGCCTCCGTGTATCGCATGGCTGCAGCGCCATCACCATCACGCGAGCCAAAATTACCCTGCCCATCGATAAGTGGATAACGCATACTGAAATCTTGGGCGAGCCTTACCAGTGCGTCGTATGCCGACTGATCACCGTGCGGATGGTATTTGCCCAATACGTCACCAACCACACGGGCTGACTTCACTGGCTTTGCGGTGTTGCCCAGCCCCATTTGGTCCATAGCAAAAAGGATTCTTCGCTGAACCGGCTTCATACCATCGCAGAGGTCGGGTATAGCCCGGCCCTTCACAACCGATACGGCATAGTCCAAGTAAGCACGTTCTGCGAAGTCTGCCAGCGAGACTTCGGTTACTTCGGCAGGCTCAGCTTGACTAGCTAAGGGACCATCTTGAAAGAGGTCAAGCGAGCGATCGTCGCCTGAGCCCGCCGAACCCTGGGAGCCAAACTTGTTGCTCATATGTCCGCCTCTACTTGGTGACCTTTCTCTTCAAGCCAGCTTCGTCGCGCCGATGACTCGCCACGCCCCATAAGCAGGTTAAACCGCGACTGTGTGTCGGAAAGGCTAACAGCGCCTAGCTGGACAGGCAAGAGCCGACGGGTATCGGGGTTTAAAGTGGTCTCCCAGAGCTGCTCCGCACTCATCTCACCGAGCCCCTTGAACCTTGATATTGCCCAGGCGGACTCTCGAAGCCCCTCTTGTCGAAGCTTATCGAGAATATGCGTGAGCTCACCCTCATCAAGGGCGTAGATTTTTCGGGCTGGCCGCTTGGACCTGGCCTCGACATCCACCCGGAAGAGAGGCGGCTGGGCAACATAGACATGGCCTGCTTCAATGAGCTTCGGGAAATGTCGAAAGAAAAGCGTTAATAAAAGGACCTGAATATGAGAGCCATCCACGTCGGCATCAGAGAGTATGCAGACCTTGCCGTAGCGAAGGCCACTTAGATCGGGACTATCCTGCTCGCCATGAGGATCAACGCCCAAGGCTACGGCGATGTCATGAACCTCGGCATTGGCAAAGAGCCTGTCTTTCTCGGCCTCCCATGTATTGAGCACTTTCCCACGTAGAGGAAGAATGGCCTGAAAATTCTTATCACGCCCCATCTTAGCCGACCCTCCCGCAGAGTCGCCTTCCACTAAAAACAGCTCATTACGAGCAATGTCTGTGGACTCGCAGTCGGTGAGCTTCCCAGGAAGGACCGCAACACCCGAACTCTTCCGCTTTTCAACCTTCGAGGCCGCCTTTTGCCGCGACTGGGCCGCACGAATGGCGATGTCGGCAATGCGTCGACCGATCTCAAGATCGCGATTCAGCCAGATTTCAAAGGGGCCACGCGCCTGGTTGGCCACAAGCCGAAGGGCATCGCGACTGGTCAACTTTTCTTTTGTCTGCCCTTGAAACTGTGGGTCGAGCACTTTGGAAGAAAGGACAAACGAACACCGGCTAAAAACGTCTTCTGCAAGAAGCTTGACCCCCTTAGGAATGAGCCCTTGCTGCTCAGCAAAGGCTTTGACTGCTGAAAAGAGGCCTTCGCGCAGACCTGCCTCATGGGTTCCTCCGGCGGGGGTTGGAATGAGGTTGACAAAAGACTCACGAAAAACCGCACCATCCTGCGTGAAGGCCACGACCCACTGCGCACCCTCACCCTGCGCAAAGGTTTCGTCCTCGGAGCCCACATAGCCTTCGTGTGCCCAGACCGGTACAAGAAGTGAGGCCTCTCCTATGGACTCCAGTAGGTAGGCCTCGAGACCGCCGGAATAAACCCAGGCATTGGACTGACCTGACTTTTCCACCGTAAGCTGCGTGGTAACTCCGGGCAGCAAGACTGCGCGCGCTTTAAGACTGCGGGCGAGTTCTTGGCGGGGCACCTGCGATTCGTCGAAGTATTTGGGGTCGGGCCAGACTCGAACCTGCGTGCCAGACCTGCCAGGCGCAGGGCCCAGCTTTTTTAGGGGTGTTTTGACTTCCCCTGACGCAAACTCAATTTCCCACTCGTGGCCATCTCGCCAGACCGTCACTACCAGACGAAGCGATAAGGCGTTGGTAACCGAGACGCCTACGCCATGAAGACCGCCGGAAAAGGCATAGGCAGCGGCGCCGTCTTTTTGAAACTTGCCGCCAGCATGCAACCGGGTGTAAACGATTTCAACCACGGGAGACTTTTCTTCAGGGTGCGGGCCCACCGGTATACCCCGGCCATCGTCTTGCACACTGAAGCTGCCGTCTTCATGCTCTATGACCTGAATACGCTTTGCGTAGCCCGCCAGTGCCTCGTCTGCCGAGTTATCGATGACCTCTTGAATAATATGAAGCGGGTTTTCTGTGCGGGTGTACATGCCCGGCCTTTGCCGAACAGGCTCAAGACCCTTTAGCACACGAATGGACGACTCGTTATAGCTCGACAATCGCTTAGTCACGGCTTAATTTTTAGAAAAACAAATGCGGCAACAAATGGTAAGGCTACCCCTTACCTGTGCAATGGCTGACGAGCAACAATGATGCCGTCATCGTCGGCGTAACACCAATCGCCCGGAAGAACCAGCACACCTGCGATATCAACGGGCAACTGCTGCTCGCCTGCGCCATGCTTCGAACCACGGCGCGGATGGCTGGAGATTGCCCAGACTGGAACCGAGAGTTCTGAAAGTTCTTGGAGATCACGAACACAGCCATTAAGAACGATGCCCGACCATCCATTTTTCTCAACCAACGCCCCAAGATTTCCGCCAACCAGGGCACAGCGGTCGCTTCCACCTGCGTCCACTACAAGGACACGTCCTTGTCCTGGTTGCTCTAATACCTTTTTCAGCAGGCCGTTGTCTTCAAAACAACGTAAGGTAAAGACCTCACCCGCCATGCTATTTCCACCCCCGTAATTTTGAAAAACGGGGGGTATTACAAAAAGAAGTCCCTTCGGGAAGAGAGCTTCGTGAGCATCGCAGAGATCTGCAGTCGGAGTCCATTTCATTGCTATAGTATGCATCAGATCCTTCAGACGCCTTTTGATGGTCCACCTCTTTTTATTTTTAGCAGGTCTTCTTGCGCTTGTTGTCGGTTCAGAGCTTCTGGTTCGCGGAGCGAGTAGGCTTGCCGCGCTGCTGGGCTTATCGCCTCTCGTCATTGGCCTCACAGTCGTTTCCATTGGAACAAGCGCACCCGAAATTGCCGTGTCAGTCGAATCAGCTTGGCGAGGCGTGACCGACCTTACGGTGGGCAACGTTGTTGGAAGTAATGTGTTTAACGTGCTTGCCATTCTTGGCTTGTCGGCGCTTTTTATTCCCCTGTCGGTTCACAATCAGATTATTCGACAAGAAATGCCTATTCTCATTGGAGCAAGTGGCCTTCTGTTGTTCTTTGGACTCGATGGCCAGATAAGCCCAGGTGAGGCCTTTCTTTTATTGGCTGGACTTATTTCTTATTTTGTATTCCTCGTGCGTCAAGCCCGGCAAGCTAATCAAAACTCGCAGGCATCGCAAGTCGATCACGAAAACATTGGAAACTCGACCAAGCAGGCAAACCAGGCGAGTACCCCAGGATTTTTAGAACGCCCTTTTGGCTCGGCCTCGTTGGTCGTCGTTGGCCTTGTTCTTTTGGTTACAGGGTCGCAGGCCCTTGTAACTGCAAGCGTTGCATTTGCAAAGATTCTGGGGGTAAGTGATCTTGTCATTGGACTTACCATCGTAGCCGCAGGCACCTCCCTGCCTGAACTCGCCGCATCCGTTGCAGCAGCCATTAAGGGAGAACGAGACATGGCTGTTGGGAACGTTGTGGGCAGCAGCATCTTTAACATTCTTGGCTGTCTTGGACTCTCTGGGCTCGTTGCCTCCGGAGGTTTAGTGATACCCAACTCGGTTTTGGTCTTTGACCAGTGGGTCATGCTGGCGGCTTTCCTAGCTTGCATACCGGCCTTCATCACCGGACGCGAAATCGCCCGGTGGGAAGGTGGCATTTTTCTTTTTTACTACTTTGCTTACACGGGCTACCTTATTCTGGCCTCGCAGAGTCATCAGGCGCTTGACCCATACAGTCAGATTCTTCTTTACGGTGTCGTACCGCTTACCGTCGCAGTGCTTGCGCTCTCACTCTGGAAGCACAGGACCCAAGAAGTCTCCAGCCACTAAGCCGGGCAAAGAAGGTTTCTCGCGATCTCCATGGGGTCGCCATTGCCTCGTATAGGTCTCCAGTTTGTTGGCTCGTCGGTATTCAAGGTTGCCTTACCGGTGCCACGCTTTCCGGTAAACCTTGCATGGGCCCGAGTGCGCGTTCGCTTGCCCTTGCAATCAATGTCCTCAACATGACGCCGTGAGAGATGACCAAGCAGATCAGGATTAAAAAAGTCGTGAATGACAGTGAAATAACGATTGCCCTCAGGATTCTGGGCCACCGCCACAAGCGGAATGTAAACGACCCTCCCGTTTGACCGCTCAAGAATAAGATAC
>JALRJP010000092.1:0-350 GCA_023261135.1 Burkholderiaceae bacterium
AGCCTTACTAATACAGTCCTTATCGTCTACTGAAAGGAGACAGGCCACACCCGCGATTGCGAAGTCACCATGTCGGCGGCTCATCTCTAAAAAGGAGAAGCCATGAGAGACAGTCCAGGGGTGAATAACGATCTCAGAGAGCAGCTCATTTTCTTCAATATTGGGTTGCATGAAGCTAACAGCCCAGTCATGGATACTCACTATGCGCTCGCTACCCTGCGACTTGATAACCAGTTCCGCATCAAGGAGTGCGCATAACCCAGGCAATTCAGCCGCAGGATCAAGATGCGCAAGGCTTCCACCGAGGGTCCCACGGTTGCGAGTGGCGTAGTGACCGACCCAGCGTAGGG
>JALRJP010000092.1:360-5838 GCA_023261135.1 Burkholderiaceae bacterium
TTGAATTGTTCGTCCTGCTCGATTTCATATTGGCGTGTCATCGCCCCAATTTTTATGACTCCATCACTCTCGAACCGAATGCCTTTCATCTCGGGAATCCGATTAATGTCAATGACGTTTTCGGGCATAACGTAACGAAAATTCAGCATCGGACCAAGAGACTGGCCTCCTGCCAGCAGCTTGGCGTCATCGAGGGTGCCGAGCATTTCAAGTGTCTCGTTGAGACTGGAGGGACGGTGGTATTCAAAGGCAGTAGGTTTCATTTTCGATTCAAGAAAAGCGATTGAAAAAATATTGTTTACGAAAGCAATGTGTCAGGCTTTTCGGGAAAAAAACGAACGTATCCACCGAAAGATTCCGGTAAAAACCAGTTGCATAACATTAATCGAGGCGCCTTGAGGTTCGGCCTGCTCACGCGCGTATGATGCCGGTCTGGACACCTGATCTTCGGCGCCAGTGGTCTCATCGCCCGTAGGAGGGTTGGTCGGACTCAAGGCGTCCGCGTGGCTACTGATCACCTTTTGTTCAAGATTTCGGGTGAAGTCCGCGGTGAGCTGCGAGGCAATCTCTTTAACAATACCAACCCCTCGACCATATTGAGCAACCGACCCCGTAAGGGTTAGCTCTGTCTCAACTTGCACCTTGGTTTGGGTGGCCGACTCCTCGGACAGTCGAAACTTCATTTCGGCCTTAAAGCTACCCCGACCTTTGTTGTCACTGCCTTTAGCAACCACCTCCCCGTAACTCTGGTCTGCGGCAAGGTTCATCAGTTCGCCCTCTCCCAGAAACTGTAATTTAACGGGACCAACCTTCAGCGAGACAGTGGCCTTAAACCCCAACTCCCCAATACGCTCGGTGAGCTGGGTTCCCGGCATGCAGGGCGCGGCAACTTCCGGGTTGGTCAGGCCCTGCCAGACGGAATCTCGGGGGGCGTTTAACAAAAAATCGTTAACCAAATTCATTGCTGCACACTCTCTCTCCCAGCCTCTCGCAGGAAGAGAAACTTATAGGCGTTAAAAAATAATTGAATTGACATAAAAGTAAGGCCGAGTGCGAATAGCGTTTTAAAGGGCCAGAGTGGAAACCTGGCAACAGCAAGGCGGTATTCCAGGATCTTGATCGAATCAGCTGCTATGACCCACGCCGAAACGGTAAGGAAGGCAAAGGTAAGAAAAGCCACAATGTGTCCTAGTCCATCGATGATTTCGTTGACCCTAGGGCTCAATTTTTCCGTGGCAAAGGTGACATTCACATGCCCTTTTTCCAGCGCCACCAGCGCCACCCCGAAATAAACGGAGACAACGATCAGTGCTTCGACGGATTCGACCGTGAGAGGAAATGGCACTCCAATTTTTCGTCCTATTGCGTTGAAGAAGACAATGATAGTTATAACGGCGAGTGGCACCGCAATAACGCCCGGGATCCATTTGCGGTAGATACGTTCATAGGCTTCGATTAGACTTTTCATTCAATAATTCCTTGCGAATGTACAACGACTTAGCGTAAGGATTTCATGAGCTCTGGAAGCCAGAGCACAATGTCGGGAACAGCCACAAAAAGACCAACCGTGGCAAGCATAAGTGCAACAAATGGAAGCGACCCCATAAAGATGTCTTTAAGTTCAACCTGGTCCCCAAGAGCTCCTTTCATCACAAAGCAGTTCAGGCCTAAGGGGGGGGTGATGGCACCAACAGCCATCATCATAGTTACAACCACGCCGAACCAGACCAGGCTCATGTCGTGCGCTTCAATAATTGGGGCGAGAAGAGGCATGGTTAAGATCATCATTGACAGGGCATCAAGAAAACACCCAAGCACGAGATAAAGCACCACAATCCCAACCATCAACCCCCAAAACGGCAGGCCTAAGTCAATCACGAAAGACGTTGTAGCGCCCACGACCCCTGTCGACGAGAGGAAGGTGGCGAAAATGGAGCCGCCGCCAAGAAGGAGAAAAATCATGGCACTGGCTTTAGCACTCTCAATGGTAGATTCCTTGAGCATGGAAAGTGAAAGCTTGCCGCGCAAGTAGACGATAAAAAGAGATCCCATAACTCCAACTGCCGCGGCCTCGTCAGGGGTGGCCCAGCCGGTGTAGATAGCGCCCAGCACAATGACAAATAACAGCAGTGCCGCCCACAAATTCTTGAAGGTGCTAAGTTTTGCGAGCCAGGATGTATCAAAAGCATTTGAACGCGGTGCAATCTTAGGAAATAAAAAACAGACCGACATAACTGCTGTAGCCATGATGACTGCGTAAACGATACCCGGCACGATCCCCGCAATGAAAAGCTGGCCAATGGATGTCTCGGTAAGAATCCCGTAGAAGATAAGGAGAATACTAGGTGGGATGAGAACGCCAAGGCATCCTGCAGAGGCTACAACCCCTGTTGCTAACCGGCGGTCGTATCCGGCTTTCACCATTTCGGGTACCGCAATTTTTGAAAAGACTGCCACCTCCGACAATGAAGACCCCGAGCAGGCGCCAAATACGGCGGATGAATAAACCGTTCCGACGCCAAGCCCCCCCGGGACTCGTCCAACCCAGGCCTTCGCGGCATCGTAGGCATCCTTACCAATATCCGCATAAAACGCCAGGTGACCCATAAGTATGAAGAGTGGAAGCGCCGCTAAGGTGAAGTTGGACGTGTAGGAGAAAAGGCTTGTCGGAAGAAACTGAAAAGCATTGTCAGGTGGATAGACGAACATAAGCCCACCCAGTCCAACAATGAACATCCCGTAGGCAATTGGGACTCTTAGAAAGGTTATGAGTACAAAAATAGCAGAGCCGATGAGACCGATATCAATGGGGTCCATAACCACCTTTCGAAGAGAATAAGCTTTGCATTTGTGAACCGGAAGCGAGCGTCCTAACCCTTCACTTTTGCCTTCCAAAATAGACTCTGCTCAATGCTGTCCGCATCCTGAAGCCCAGAGTCAATGGCTTGGGTGTAGGCTTGGATTGCTGCACTCACAACAGGTAGGGACGTACCCAAACCTTCGGCTTCGGCCTGCATCGTCTGCAGGTCTTTTCGTATTGAAAACAAATTAAAAGAAGCATCGAAGGCTGGCTGTCCTTGTAGTCGCGATACGAACTGAGGAGCCCTTACCTTGAATGCCCCTGATGCACCCGGGGTGTCGGCGAGAATATCAATGAGTCTTTCGGGGGGAAGGTTGAGGTGGGAGACCAAGGACAATGCCTCTCCGAAAGCCTGCCAAAAGACGAGAAGAGGCAGGTTAACTGCGAGCTTAAGGCTGCTGCCAGCTCCAACGTCGCCAACATGCTCGACGCGCCTGCAAAGTTCCGAGAGTATGGGCTCCGCAGCCGAGAAAGCAGAGGGAGTCGCGCCCACGAACGCGAAAAGCTTTCCTTCTCGAGCGGGTCCTGTTGTTCCCCCAACGGGGCTCTCAACGAACAAACCCCCCTGGCCAACCACCAACTTTTCAAGTGCTTTTGAGGATTCGGGTCGCACGGTACTCATGTCGATGATTAACTTTGACTTCAGGTTGGCTGCAAGCAGACCCGATTGAGTTGCTGAATAAACTGCTTGTTGCGCCTCGGCATTAGTAAGAATAACAATGACGATATCACTTTGTTCCGCAAGCTGGGCAGGTGTTTGCGCTGACCAGGCGCCTGCCGACAGCAGTGACTCCGCTTTTTTAGAGGTTCTGTTCCAAACCCCTACCGAGTGACCCTTCTCAATAAGACGCAGAACAATTGCCTGCCCCATACGACCTGTGCCTACGAGTCCGATTTTCACAAGATACCTTAGAGAGTTAGAAGGAGATTAGCCATTGTTTTATAGGAGCTATGTGGGTGCGCCGGGCTGATGCTTGGGTAGCGAAGCCTCGAAAGCGTCAACCTTGCAGAGTGCATCGAAAATGTTTTGAACCTTGGGGTAGTCCGATAGCTTGCAACCAAAAAAACCGGTAGCTCCCACAACCTGGGATGCCAAGGCAATGTCCGCCATACTCAACTCGTTGCCGTGGCAATAAATGCCTGTCTGACTCTCTTGCGAGAGTCGATCGTTATAGATTCTCAGTGACTCGGCAGACCAGTGGTTTAACCACTTTGCTGTACCTTCGTCTCCCAAGCCTAGATCTTTGCTGATATACGACCGTATTCGGGGGACGACGAGCGGATGGCTATCGGAGACGCCAATATGACATAAGGCACGAACACGGGCCCTACCTGTGGGGTCGCGAGGCAGCAACGGAGTTACGCCAGGGTAGGTCTCCTCGAGAAACTCCATAATGGCCATCGACTGCGAGAGAATCTGCCCGTCATCTAATACAAGGGCAGGCACGGCCCCCTGAGGGTTGATCTTTAAATAGGCAGGATCATGCTGTTCACCGCCTAAGAGGTTGACCGGTTCCTCGGAAAACGTAACACCCTTTAACTTAAGAGCGACTCGCACTCTGTAGGCCGCAAGCGACCTCCAAAAGCCATACATCTTCATGTTCTTGACCTCATCGACGCTTTGGGATCATGGGGACCTGGACAAACGACGCGCGATCGTCGCCCGCATAGATCGTGACCTCACCATCAAAAATTTTGGCAGGCCTGTCTTTGGGGTCCGTATGGGTAAAAGGTCCGCACCCTGTCATGGGGTACTTCATATTAGATAGCCGCCCCGCGGGCCCCGGATAAACATAATCTTTACCCCTCACTGTAAGCGCCACTCGGTAACCCTGCGGGACGACGATACAAGTCGGGACCACTTCAATATCAAACTCATAGACCTTGCCGGGCTTAAGGGCCTCGACCTCATCATGGGGGTGGTAAGGCCGGTAGTGACGACTCAGCTTTTTATCAAGCTTGCGATGCGATGCACGCAGCCATCCCTGACCGATGGGCGTATGCGGGTCCAGTGCCCCTTGGAAAACGACCTCTTTCATGTCCGGGGAGAAAACTCGAAAGACGATAAAGAAGTCGGTATCGACCGTTGAAGACGAGGCAAAGAGCTTGACAGCGATCGGACCAGTGATCTCCATGTCCTCTTTCTGTGCGGGCAGGAGATAGGTAAGTCCGTCAGAAAAGCCTCGATACGTGACCTTTCGACTGGCTACAGGCGCTTTGCTTGTTAGGTTAAAGCTATCGTTATCCAAATAGAACTTCGTCCACTTGGTACTGGGAAGAGGCCACGCTTTTTCCGTTCTTTGTACGAACCGATCAACATGTCGAACCTGAAGTTGGACTGTCGGCTGTCGATTCCAGCCGTTTTTCTTGCCTTTGAGGAAGTAATCAAAGAACTTGAGTTGAATCTCTCGCCCGTAATCTGTGTAGAAATGAGTCCAGTGTTCAATGCCGTGAACCTCGAGCCATTTTTGCTTGGACGCTGAACGCAAAAAGCCTTCAAAATTTCCTCGGGGGTGCAGGCCCTGCCCGCCCCAGTTGGCCGCGGAAAGAAGCGGAACCTTAATCTTTTTAAAGTCGGGTGTTCGTGCCTTCCAGTACTCATCGTCAAGCGCATGCTT
>JALRJP010000093.1 GCA_023261135.1 Burkholderiaceae bacterium
ACCTCATCATTGAAGCCGTGAAGTTTTCGGGGCAGGGGCCCGCGTCATTTGTTTACCCCATGCTTTTGCTCGGCGTGTTCGTGACAGCCTTCTACAGTTTCCGAATGTTCTTCCTGGTCTTTCATGGCACGCCGCGCTGGTCTGCGCACGAGCATCGCCCTCACGAGTCGCCCTGGGTTGTCACCGGCCCACTCATTGCTTTGGCAGTCCCTTCCGTATTGCTTGGTATTTTTATGGTGAGCCCCTTTGTCTTTGGTGATGTACTTACCGGGGCCGTTACCATGCTGCCCAGTCATACGTCCATGCAGGGTCTGCGAGAGCTTTTCCATGGTCCCATTGGGCTAACCTTGCACAGCATACAAACACCTGCGTTCTGGCTCATGCTCTTAGGCGTACTTTCAGCCTACGTGCTTTACAGCGTGCGCACGCAGTGGCCTGCGGCCATTCAAAAGTCGTTTGGCTGGCTGCATACCCTCTGGATGGAGAAGTACTACCTTGACCGGTTTAATTTGTGGTTCTTCGCCGGAGGCGCAAGGCAGCTAGGCTCGTCGCTCTGGGCCAAGGCTGACCAAGGTGTCATTGATGGCTTCCTTGTCAATGGCTCCGCCCGTTTGGTCGCATCGGTTGCCGCGGTTCTGCGGCTAGGTCAGACAGGCTTTCTTTACCACTATGCCATTGCCATGATTCTTGGCGTTGCCTTGTTGCTTTGGTGGTTTGCGCCTTTGGCGCTTGACGGCGCTTTGGGTTAGGGGGAAGGCATGACATCGCAAGTGCTTCCCATGTTGTTGCCCGCATCTATACCTTGGCTTAGTGTTTCCATTTGGCTTCCCATTTTTGCGGGTCTTGTGATTGCCGTTGCAGGCTCGGGTACGTCTCCGCTTCTCAACCAGAAACAGGTTCGTCAGGCCTCTCTTGCCGCGGCGGTACTGAGCTTTCTGGTGACTGTTCCAATACTTGCAGGGTTTATTCCCAGCTTCGAGGGCTTTCAGTTTGTGGAGCAGGTGGCCTGGATTGACCGGTTCCAGATTCAGTATTTCCTAGGCATTGATGGCATATCGCTGTGGTTCATTCCACTTACCGCGCTTATTACCGTTGTGGTTGTTGTGGCCGGTTGGAAGGTTATTGAAGACCGTCAGGCCCAGTACATGGGTAGCTTTCTTATTCTTTCAGGCCTGATGGTGGGTGTCTTCAGCGCCCTTGACGGTATTTTGTTCTATGTCTTTTTCGAGGCGACACTTATTCCTATGTACCTCATTGTGGGCATCTGGGGTGGGGCGCGTCGCGTCTATGCGGCCTTTAAGTTCTTTTTGTACACACTGCTTGGCTCTCTGCTCACCCTGGTTGCCATTCTGTATCTCTACGCCAAGTCGGGTAGCTTTTCCATCTTGGCCTGGCATGTTTTACCCCTGGGCCTTACCGAGCAAATTTTTATTTTCATTGCCTTCTTGGCGGCCTTTGCTGTGAAGGTGCCTATGTGGCCTGTGCATACCTGGCTTCCCGATGCCCACGTGGAGGCACCCACAGGTGGCTCGGTGGTCCTGGCGGCTATTATGTTGAAGCTTGGTGCCTATGGCTTTTTAAGGCTTTCAATGCCCATTGCGCCCGATGCATCGCTTGAGCTTGCCGACCTCATGGTTGCCTTGTCTCTAGTGGCGGTTGTCTACATTGGCTTTGTTGCCTTGGTACAAGAGGACATGAAAAAGCTTGTGGCCTACTCGTCCGTCGCTCACATGGGCTTTGTGACCCTCGGCTTTTTCTTGTTTTCACCTCTGGGTGTGCAGGGTGGCATTGTTCAAATGATTTCCCACGGCTTTGTCTCGGGCGCCATGTTCCTTTGCATAGGGGTGCTTTATGACCGTATGCACAGCCGACAAATTGCCGACTACGGTGGTGTGGTGAACCGTATGCCCAAGTTCGCTGCCTTCTTCGTATTGTTTGCCATGGCCAATGCAGGGCTGCCTGCAACCAGCGGCTTTGTGGGCGAGTTCATGGTTATTCTTGCCGCCATTAAGGTGAATTTCTGGGTTGGTCTCCTTGCTGCCACCACACTTATTCTTGGCGCGGCCTATTCACTCTGGATGATCAAACGCGTGGTCTTTGGCGACGTGGCCAATGATCACGTCAATGAACTGAAAGACCTAAACCAGCGCGAATTTATTCTGCTTGTGGGCTTTGCCGTCTTTGTGCTTTTTATGGGCATTTGGCCTGCCGTGTTTACCGACCCCATGACCGTGTCGGTCGATAACCTGTTGCGGCATGTCTCGATTTCAAAGCTTGCGCCGAATTAAGGGTATGGAACCATGAGTAGCACCGACACCTTATCGTTTGATCTCATTATTCCCGAGCTCTTTGTTTTCGGGCTGGTTTCGCTTGTTTTGCTTATCGAGGCGCTTGGGCGTTCTCGCCATTCTGTTCTTAGCCAACGCATATGCGAGTTTTCGCTCCTGGGCCTGTCCATTTACCTCGCAGCGACGGCCTTCGATGTGACCCCAAGTTTTGCAATGAATGGTCTTTTAGTCATCGACCCCCTAGGTCAACTGCTAAAGGCCATGTCTACTATTGTGATTTGTGGAAGCCTTTTTTACGCCCATCGTTACCTGGGCGACCGCTCAATGAATGAGGGCGAGTTTCAGCTTTTCGCGCTTTTCTCCTTGCTCGGGCAGTTCCTAATGATTTCCGGTGCACACCTGCTTACGATTTACTTGGGAATCGAGCTGCTGGCTTTGTCGCTTTATGCCGCCGTCGCTTTACGCAGAGACTGCAGCCTAGCGACCGAGGCCGCTATGAAGTACTTTGTACTTGGGGCCTTGGCTTCTGGCTTCTTGCTTTACGGTATGTCCATGATTTACGGCGCTTCCGGAAGCCTATTTCTGCCGGAGATTTCTGACAAGCTTCTTAGTGGCCAGGCCGACCGGCTTGTAATGGTTTTTGGTGTGGTCTTCATTGTGGCGGGTCTTGCCTTTAAGGCGGGTGCTGTCCCGTTCCATATGTGGGTGCCCGATGTTTATCAGGGGTCGCCTACAGCAGCCACGCTTTTGGTTGGAGGTGCCCCCAAGTTTGCCGCCTTCGCCATCACCATTCGTCTGCTCGTTTCTGGGCTCATTGAGGCTGCTGCCGATTGGCAGCAAATGTTGTTATTGCTGGCCGTGCTCTCTTTGGTGGTAGGAAATTTCGTTGCCATTGCACAGACCAACCTAAAGCGTATGTTGGCCTATTCAACGATCTCGCATATGGGCTTCATGCTGCTTGGTATTGCTTCAGGGGTGGTTGACAGCAACGACACGGGAGCGGTAGATGCTTATGCAGGAGCCATGTTCTACGTGTTTATCTATACCGTTTCAAGTATGGGGGCGTTTGGTGTGCTTCTGGTCTGTACTCGCCAGGGCTACGAGCTTGAGACCCTCGATCAGTTAAAGGGGCTCGCTAAGACGCGCCCTTTGTTAGGCTGGATGCTTCTTTTGCTTATGTTCTCTTTGGCGGGGGTTCCACCCACCGCGGGCTTCTACGCCAAGCTCGTCATCATAGAGGCGGCTGTCCAGGCGGGTTACATAGCACTTGCGGTCTTTGCTGTTGTAATGTCTTTGGTTGGCGCTTTCTATTACCTGCGAATCATAAAGCTCATGTATTTTGATTCACCTGACGAATCCGTTGAGGCGCTTCCTGGCAAGCCCTCTCGGGTTGAGAGTGGAGTGATTGCCTTAAATGGCCTAAGTGTTTTGGTCTTGGGCCTACTGCCTGGCCCCTTACTCATGGCCTGTATCTATGCCGTGCGCACCTCACTTGCTGCCTCATGAGTAATGCAGGCGCAGCACTGGTCTGGCTTTTGTCAGGGGTTCTTCTTGCGAATTGGCCATTCTTGACCGAGCGTTTTTTTTTCGTCTTTCATCGCTTGAACAAAAGTTTTGCTGCACGTCTCGTTGAATTTGGTGTGGGCTACGCGCTACTGCTCTTGCTGGGATTCGCGCTTGAGGCCTCGGTGAGTCGGGTTCAGGAGCAGACCTGGAATTTTTACGCCATCACCCTTTGTATTTTCGTGCTCATGGCCTACCCGGGTTTCGTATGGCGCTACCTGCGCCGCGGTCGTCTTGGGCGTGGTACTGTGCGTGTTATTGAGTCAGGGCGAGATTCCATGGCAAGAGGCGACGAGCAATGACTCACGATGTTAAAGATCCCGTATTTCAAGATCCAAGGCCCCTTGCACTGGCCCATGACGAGGGATCCGAGCTTGCCGAAGAGCGTCTTTCGGGTGAGGCTATTTACGACGGCATCTTGTTAAAGATCCGCCGTGATGAAGTGAAGTGTGCCGATGGTCATAAGGCTTTTCGTGAATACACCTTGCATCCTGGCGCGGCAGCCATCATGCCCATCTTCGAAGACGGCAGTTTACTTATGGAGCGTCAATGGCGATACCCTTTAAACCGAAGCTTTCTGGAGTTTCCGGCGGGTAAGCTTGAGGCTGGGGAGGATGTCTTGGCTTCGGCCCAGCGTGAGCTCCGTGAAGAAACCGGCTATGCTGCCACCGAGTGGGCCTACTTGGGCAGCATGCATCCGGTTATCTCGTATTCCACCGAGGTCATTCATCTCCTTGCCGCTCGTGGGCTTGTGAAAGGGGCGGCAGCGCTCGAGGCAGGCGAGTGCCTTACTCTTGAACGTATAAGCCAGGACGACTTCTTCACCATGGTTCGCGATGGCAGCATCACCGATTCCAAAACCTTGTCGTTTGCCTTCTGGCTTAACGAAATCGCTTTTAAGGGCTGGACACCGAACTGGCAGTCAAGCTAGGCTTTGCGCATGGCCTGGCTTCGTCTTTACCTTCCACCTTTTCTTTTCTTTTGGCTCAGCGCCTGCCTAAGCCTTTACATTACTGACGCCATGTTCGAGGGTGTCTGGCTCGATGGCTGGGTAAGTCTTCTTGTTAGTGGGCTCATTCTCGCGCTCGTGAATATGTTTCTTAAGCCCATTCTTATGGTGCTTACCTTACCCCTTATGGTTTTTACGCTGGGCCTTGCCATTCCCTTGTTAAACGGCCTTCTGCTTATGATTGTCGATGAGCTGGTGCTTGGCTTTCATTTGGCGGGCTATGGAGTTGCTGTGGTTGCAGCTCTCCTTATATCGCTTATTTCGTTTCTAATTAATGTTGCGATTGGGCGTATTCGGATTCAGGGGCGTTTAGGTGGCGGACAAGGTTGGGCGCGCGGTGGGCATGCATCACGCTCGGGCTCAGAACCAAACAAGCGCTCTGGCTCTGAGCGTACAGATGCCACCGAAAGTAACCGTGGTGGCGCCACGCGATCAGGTCGAAGTTATGGTTATTCATCGTCGCGTCGCGATGATGTTATTGATGTTGAAGTGCACGAACGTAAAGACCCTTAAGTCAAAGGACCACACTGTATGAACTGCACCATTCGTTGGGCGGGCTCGGACACCATGAGTTTTATTGCGGAGTCGGGCTCGGGCCACAGCTTTGTTATGGACGGCGCCCCCGAGGGAGGTGGTCGTAACCTGGGTCCTCGGCCGATGGAGGTTGTGCTTTCGGGCACGGCTGCCTGCACCGCCTACGACGTGGTGCTTATTCTGCGTAAAAGTGGCCAAGCCATTACCGGATGCGAGGTGCATACTGACTCCGACCGTGCCGAAACCGATCCCAAGGTTTTTACGCGCATTCACATGCACTTTAAGGTACGAGGCCATAACGTTAGGCCGAATTTGGTCGAGCGTGCGATTGGGCTATCGCACGAGAAGTATTGTTCAGCCACCAAGATGCTTGGGCTTACCGCACAGATTTCGCACAGTTTTGAAGTTGTTGAAGAGATTGGC
>JALRJP010000094.1 GCA_023261135.1 Burkholderiaceae bacterium
AAATACAATAAAGACGCGCCTCATGAGCCTAGGTGATCAATCGATTCTCGTAAGGCTCGCCAGTCGGTTTTACCCGAATAAGTGAGAGGCCAATGCTCAGGCGCTAGGTAGTGACATCCGTTAACGGCAGGAAAACTAGCGACGTTAGCCTTGATAACGCGATTTATCGCCTCTAACGACATCACCCTTGACGCTTGTTGGTTGCTGAAAGTATTCATGGGTCTAACCATTACCAGCGGCGTTCTGCAAAATAGCTACCTTTTTAGCGTTGAAAAAATTCTCTAAAAGGCGCTCCACTGGCTCAACTGGAAAGCTTTGACCTTGCGAACTGACTTGACGTTGTGATCGCCCGATAATCTGAATCTTTCCCTGAATCATTACTGCAAGATCACCTGTGTTGATCCATTCCCCAGGGTTAATTGTCATGGGGCTTCTGACCCATAGACGTTCATTTTGATCAATGTTTATTTCAACGTCCGGAAAAAGTGTGTAAGGCGTTCCGGGCTCACCATAGCCTATAAAACTGGCTTCGGCGGACCCGTAAAACATCCAGACTTTAGCGTTTGGCAGAAAGGCCTTTTGAAGCTCCCAGGGAAAATCCCAAGGCAGTGCTGCACCACCAAGTAGAAGTTGACGTAGGCTCGGGATAACAAACGAATGCCGCGCTAGGGCTTTGATACACAAAGACGCAAGTTGCGGGATGCTATAGATAGCCGTTGGGTTGCTCTGGACCATAAGTTTTAAGCGATGACTATTGAGTCTGGAAATACCCATAAATGGTCTGTTTTCGGCCTTGGCTCTAAATTTTGCGTAAGCCCAAAGCGAATGTCTGGCATTGCCCATTGCAACATAGCGCTCGTCATGACTTAGTTGAAATACCTTCGTCTCTCGAGCCATGCTTTCAGACCAGCTTTTTACTGATCGTAAGATCGTTCTGGGCTCGCCCTCACTGCCGCCGGATAGCAGGGTAAGTGTTTCAGACATCTGGGTTGCCCGGTGATAACTCTAGATAGTGCATTGGCTCTTTTTATAGCACCAAATGTTTTGACGCCATAGTTAGTCAGACAGTGTTCGTTTGCTGTAGCCTAAACCCTCACTGCATCGGTCATTCATCTTTCAGCCATAATTTGCCTATGACCTTCTCTTTCGACCCTTTTACTCAGTTTTTCCTTGATGCCCGTTCTCGGACCGAAGATGCCTTTGTGAGGCAGGAGAAAGGTGTAGAGCCTTCGCGCTTTTTTTCCTTGGCGCGCTTGAAAGAACTTTTAGCTAACCCGCTTTTATCTCCCGATTGGTTGCAGGTTAATGTGGGTGGGAAGGCTATGTCTTTCGAAGATGACTTTCTCTGGAAGTTCGTCCAGAAAAAGAAGCTCTGTTTTATTGATAAGAAAAAAATGGACGAGGCGGTTTCACAGGGTGCGTCCATCGTGCTTGAAGGTCTTGATATTCTTGACTCCGGAATTCATGCTTTGTGCGCCGAGATTGATAGCCAGCTTCCCTGTGCCCTAATTAATTGCGAAGCGTTTTTCTCTCAGAAGAATAATGAGGCCTATTACGGCCACCGAGATAGTGACGATGTTCTGGTTATGCAGATTGAGGGTCAGAAGCGCTGGCGAGTTCATCAACCTCAGCAGCGACGTTATCGAGGAAATTCGCCCTTAACAGAGCAACAAATGGGCCCCTTGATGGCTGAATTTGTTATGAACCCTGGTGATGTTCTTTTTGTAAGGGCGGGTGTTCCGCATCGATGTATCACAGAAGGTCCATACAGCCTCCACTTGTCATTTGATTTGTGTGATCGAACGCCCAATATTGAGCAAATTACAGAGGCCGCTAATCAACTTCATGCTGAGTCTTTGGCGCCAATGAATGCCACGGCTACCGAAGTCGTTGATCATTACATTCAGCATTTAAAGTCAGAGCGTTTTGTTAAACATCTGCAAACAGCGAGTGCCAGCATGAAAGACCAAGCCACCCGTTTTCGTCAGCGCATGGGGCGATCCGGACCAATCAAGGCACTTGACCGATTCATTCAATAACTCAAATGTAAGCAAGGAGACTGAAGATGACCCAACTTGTCGTTCGTTCTGGCGGATTTGAATTTCTAGCCGAGACCCACCCCGAGGCACCTAAGACGGTCGAGGCCTTTATGAAGCTTCTTCCTTATAAGCAGAAGATTATTCATGTTCGTTGGAGCGGCGAGGGCGTCTGGGTTCCCCTGGGCGAGTTTGACCTGGGGGTGAGCTTTGAAAACCATACCAGTCATCCTTCGGTGGGCGATATCCTTTTCTACCCAGGCGGGTACAGCGAGACCGAGATTATTCTTGCCTACGGCTCATGCTGCTTTGCCAGTAAGTTGGGGCAGCTTGCGGGCAATCATTTCCTCACCATTACCGAAGGCAAAGAAAACCTTCGCCCACTAGGGATGAAATGCCTTTGGGAGGGTGCACAAGACGTTGTCTTTGAATTAGCCTAGAGGCATGATCGGACCCTCACAAACTCTGCTTGATGCGATTCGCAGTGGGGGTAACTGTTCTGTTAAAGAGGGTTGTGCGTCGGGCGACTGCGGCGCCTGCACGGTTGTTCTGGCGACGCCGTATTCACATGTCGCGTCGACCAATCTTGGAGCGGCTGGTTCTGAAGCGCACCCAGCACCTTCAAGCAAGCCCGGGCCAGGCCTGCCCGGCGCAGAAGCATCGGATCCTCTCATTCGATGGACAGCGGTTAATAGCTGCATAAGGCTTGCTGGCTCTGCTCGGCAAGCCAAGGTCTTTACCGCACAAGACCTTCCTGCGCTTAACGGTGGTGCTTTGCACCCGGCTCAACAGGCTCTGGTGGACTGTCATGCCAGCCAGTGTGGTTTCTGCACCCCGGGCTTTGTCATGAGCCTTTTTGCGCTCTACATGAATACGGTGGCGCGCGGTCTGCCGCTTTCTGAAGAACAGGTTCTTGAGGCCTTGTCGGGCAACCTTTGCCGTTGCACGGGGTATAAGCCCATTGTCCAAGCAGCCCTTGCTATGCAGAACTACCCTCGGGTTATGGTTGATGAGCAAGCGCTTTTTGATGAACTGCTTGAAATAAAGAAAAAGTCGGACGATCGGAAACCCTCTGCCACAGACGCTCTGGAAGAAACCTATCATCAACCGGCATCGCTTCCGGAGGCCCTTAGTCTGCGAGAGGCATTTCCTAGTGCCCTGCTTGCAGCGGGCACGACCGATGCCGGACTATGGGTGACCAAGCAGCTAAATCACTACCCGCGTGTCATCGACCTTACCGCAGTCAATGAAATTCTAGGAATGCAGGCAACTCCCGAGCAGCTCGTTATTGGGGCGGCCGAGCCTCTGAGTCGGGTGTTTCCTTGGCTGTTGGAAGAGTGGCCTGAGCTCGGCACTTTTTTCAGCCGGTTTGCGGGTCTGCCTATTCGCAATTCGGCAACGCTTGGTGGAAACATTGCCAACGGTTCGCCCATTGGGGATTCCATGCCCTTACTTCTTGCGCTCGATGCGCAGCTGATTCTGGGCTCTTTGAGAGGCGGTGCCCCTTCGTTACGTAGCGTCGATCTTAAGCATTTCTACAAAGGCTATAAGCAAACGGATCTTCAACCCACCGAGATCATTCAAAGCATTCGTATCCCGCGCAGGAAGCCGGGCGAACGTCTTTTTGCCTACAAAATTTCCAAGCGGTTTGAGGATGATATTTCGGCGGTCTGTATGGTCTGCTGGGTTAAATCCAGGTCGACTGAGATTCAATCCGTACGCATGGGTCTTGGCGGTGTGGCGCCAACCCCAGTCCGTGCCTACCAAACCGAGCAGACTCTTCAAGGCGAAAGTACGGAGCCCAGCTTCTTTGAGCGTGCCGCGCAATGCCTTGAAGCGGAGTTTCAGCCCATTTCGGATATGCGTGCCTCAAATACGTATCGGCAACGCTTACTCAGAAACTTACTGCAGCGTTTGCAACGTGATTTCCATGGTAGGAAGGACCCGAGCCTTGAGTCCATGCACGGGGGCCTTTCTCAGGAGAGTCTCTCGTGAAGGCCATGGGACTTGCTGTTACACACGAGAGTGCGAATGCGCATGTCACGGGTCAGGCTCCCTATGTGGACGATATTCCCGAATGGCAGGGTGGCCTGCATGCAGCGCCGATTCTCTCAGAGCATGCTCACGCCGAATTGCTTGGCGTCGATGCAAAAAAGGCGCTGGCCATGCCGGGTGTTGTGGCTGTTCTTACCGCACAGAATCTTAAGGCGCTCGGCTGTGAAAACGCCTTTCCAACGCAGTCCCACGACGAGCCCATTTTTGCTGAAGGTGAGCTCTTGCATCGTGGTCAGGTCATCGGCCTGGTTATTGCAACCTCGCATTGGCTTGCACGAGCGGCCGCTCGCAAAGTAAGCATAGAGGCTAAAGCCCTGCCGGCCATACTTAGTATTGAAGAGGCCCTGAAGGCAGAAAGTTTTGTCCTTCCACCGGTCTTTCTTACCCGAGGCAATCCCGAACAGGCTATTGCCCGCGCAGCCCATCAATTATCGAAACGCTTTCATCTGGGTGGGCAGGAACATTTCTACCTTGAGAGTCAGGCCGCCTATGCCTTACCCCAAGAGCAAGGTCAGATGGTTGTGCATTCAAGCAGTCAGCACCCTGGTGAGGTGCAGCACTGGGTGGCGCACGCCCTGGGCTTGTCCAGCCATCAAGTCCGTGTGGAATGCCGTCGTATGGGTGGTGGATTTGGTGGCAAGGAGACCCAAGCGGGGCAGGTGGCGGTCTGGGCCGCACTGGCCGCCAAGGTGTGTGGTAGAGCAGTCAAAATGCGGCTTGATCGTGACGATGATTTTCTTATCACGGGTAAGCGGCATCCTTTTTTCTACGACTATACGGTTGGCTTCAATGCCAATGGTCGACTAGAAGGTCTGAGTCTCTTGATTGCAAGTAACTGTGGTTTTAGTGTCGATTTAAGTGGCCCTGTTGCCGATCGCGCGGTTTTTCATCTGGACAATGCCTACTGCCTTGAGAATCTCTCGGTCCGCTCGTATCGATGCAAAACCAATCTGCAAAGCATGACCGCTTTCCGTGGCTTTGGTGGACCTCAAGGTATGACCCTGATTGAAACCATCATGGGTGAGATCGCTCGCAGCTTAAAAAAAGATCCCATTGATGTTCGCCTTCAAAACACCTACGACTCGCTTGAGGCAAGCAGCCCCACGAGCGTTCGTAGCCATACGCATTACGGCATGCAGGTGGAAGACAACATTGCCCCAGCCATGATGCAGGCCTTGTTGGAACAGGCCGACTACAGAAAACGACGGGAACAGATGAACGTTTTTAACAAGACAAATTCTGTGGTTAAAAAAGGGCTTGCGCTTACACCAGTGAAGTTTGGCATTTCATTCACAGCAACCTTTATGAATCAGGCTGGAGCCTTGGTTCATGTCTATTTCGATGGCAGTGTGCAGGTGAATCATGGTGGCACTGAAATGGGGCAGGGCCTTTTTACCAAAGTGGC
>JALRJP010000095.1:0-3354 GCA_023261135.1 Burkholderiaceae bacterium
GACGACGGACAATGCCTTTGAACTCCGGGCGATGGGCAGGGGTGTCGCGCCAAATGCCGGCGTTGTCCTTCATACCTACATCACCAAAGAAGGCCTTCATGGTGTTGAACCGGTCTTGATTGGCAAGCGCCGCATTGACCACCTGGGCAAGCGAGCCTGCACCTGCTGCACCCATTAAAGGACGCGCTGAAATAAGGTTAGTGAAGTAGAGCGAAGGAATGCTCTGCTCTTTGGCTTTTTGAACCACTGGCGTGGTGCCAATGGCAAGGTTGGGTTTGAATTCGTCAACAGCGGCTAAGTCTTGCTCAAGTGATGCGCGGTACTGAACATGCACACCCTTGGCCTCAAGCCAGTCAAGATCCATTGCACTCATGGCGGTACGTGGGCAGGCGGTACCTACGTAACGCACGTCGGCCCCGCTTTCAATCAGCATGCGGGCCACCAAGAGCTCCGAGCCTTCGTAGCCGCTTACGGTGATACGTCCTTTAATGGGGCTCTTCGAGAGCACCTGTTGAATCATGGGCAGCACGGCCTGCTTTGCAGCTGCAATTTTGTCTGTGGCTGTGTTGGTCGCGGCACCAATAGCTTCTAACCAGTTGGCTGTCCCCTCAATACCCACAGGTGCTGAGCCTGCAATGGGTCGGCCCGCACTTTCAAAGACACGCATGCTTGCCGCGTAAAAGGGATGAATGGCCGCCACTGCAGCGCAGTCGAGCGCGGCATAAAGTTCGCGCCAGTCGCGGGTTGGAACCACCGGCCCCACAGCCAGTTGCATGGGGGCAAGCATCTGACCAATTAGCATGGGGTCGGCGGGAAACATTTCGCCCAACAAGGTGACGGTGGGCAGTGCACTCTTTCCAGCCGCCGGTGCGGCAACAGGGCCGGCCTGGGCCTCGCCCATGGCGTACTGAAGCATGGCGGCTGCTAAAACGTCTTTGGCCTCAGCATGGGTAGGGACACCAAAACCGGGCACATCAATGCCAATAATACGAACGCCATTAATTTCTCTTGGAAGCAGCTGCAAGGGCACACCACTGGCGGTGGGCACGCAGAGGTTAATAATCACGAGCGCATCAAGCTGCTCGGGATCGGCCTGGGCGTAGACCGCCTCTCGAATGTCTTCAAAGAGCTTGCCTGTGACCAGGGTTTCGGAGTTGAACGGCACATAGCCCACGGTGCGACGAGCACCATAGAAGTGCGATGTAAAAGTAAGACCGTATACGCAGCAGGCACTGCCCGAGAGAATGGTTGCGGTGCGTCGCATGCGAAGCCCCACGCGCAAGGAGCCAAAGGCAGGGCACATGCTTTGGGGCTGATCGTGCGGGCCCTTGGGATAGTCTTTTGCGTACTGGTTGAGTGTTTCGGCCTTGCCGGCGGCGGCCGCAGCGGCATGAAGCTCTTGCTTGTTACTGCAGGAGACGCCCTCGGCCAACGAACTCGCCCGCTCGCGCGAAGGAATCACGCGCTCGCTGTGCGAGTCCGTAACGTCCGAGGGCTTAGCGGAATGCGGCGCGCCACGCGAGTCAAGTGACTCAATCGGCAAAATAGGAATAGGCTGGCGCGCGTTCATGATGAATGAGCTAACGAGGCTTAGGCCTGGTCGTAGACCACTTCCAATGAAGGTTTCTGAACGGTCTCGCGGCCGAGCATGTCCACCACGGTGGCGGGCTCAAGCACCACATCGCGGCCCACGGTGTCACCCGAGAAAAGCCCAAGCAGGTCGTCTTGCGACAAAGGCTTGGGCCTAACAGGTGGGGCCTCTGCCACATTGGTTGCTAAGGTTTCAAACATGGAGGCCCACTGGCCACCGGGCCTACCAATAATTTCGTAGGCCGCACTTTTACGGCGAATGTCTTCATTCGCAGGAATAGCAGACAAAACGGGAATGCCCGCACGCTCAGCGAAAGCTGCGGCCTCGCCCGTGCCATCGTCTTTGTTAATAACCATGCCGGCGACACCTACGTTGCCACCAAGCTTGCGAAAATATTCAACGGCTGAGCAAACGTTGTTCGCCACATAAAGCGACTGCAGGTCGTTGCTGCCCACCACAATCACCTTCTGACACATGTCACGCGCAATAGGCAGCCCAAAGCCGCCGCAGACCACGTCGCCCAAGAAATCAAGCAGGACATAGTCAAAACCCCAGTCGTGAAAGCCAAGTTTTTCTAGGGTTTCAAAGCCATGAATAATGCCACGTCCACCGCATCCACGGCCGACTTCGGGGCCGCCAAGCTCCATGGCAAAAACACCGTCACGCTTAAAGCAGACATCACCAATGGCAACTTCTTCGCCAGCAAGTTTTTTCTTTGACGAGGTCTCGATAATGGTGGGGCAGGCCTTGCCACCAAACAGCAAGGACGTCGTATCGCTCTTAGGGTCACAACCAATGAGCAGAACCTTTTTACCCTGCTGGGCCATCATGTAACTTAAGTTGGCCAGGGTGAAACTTTTACCGATGCCACCCTTGCCGTAAATAGCAATAATCTGGGTCTCTTTGGTGACTGGCCCTGTATGAACAGGATCCGGCTCCATGGCCGCCTCGGCAGTCAGCCGTGTCTTCATCATGAACTGAATGGGTGCACCCTTTGCATCAAGCGTCATTGCAGATTCCTCCAGTCCAAAACCATTTTTAGGCAGGCCACATCATCAAAGGCCTGTGTGTAGGCCTGGGCAGCCTGATCGGCGGGCATGCTGTGAGTTACCAGGCCTTCCAGAGAGACCTTTCCTTCTTCCACGAAGCAACGCACCGCAAGCATGTCCTCGGGCTGCCACTGGGCGGCAACGCGAAGGCGCGCTTCACGCAAAAAGGCTGGAACAAAATTCATAGACAGCGCGTCGGTGTAAAAGCCCGCAAGGACAAGCTCACCGCCAGGCGCAAGGTGGGCCACCCAGTCGTTCAGGCTTGCCGCATGGCCACTGACATCCACAATGGTTCGAAAGCGCTGACCCTTGCTTTCTTCGGGGGCCGAAACGCGGTAGCCCAATGCGCCATTGCGTCGTTCAGCATTCACTTCCCAGACCAAGGGGTGACCGCCTAAGGCAACGGTGAGCCGTGCCACAAGCCGGCCCAATGTGCCGTGGCCAACAATCAGGTCGGGCAGGGCATCGCGGTTAATAGCGTGGTGTGCAGTGGCTGCAAGCGCAAGCAACACCGCCTGCTCTTGAAGATCTTCACGCAGACTGACAAGCCGTGAGGCGGGAATAACCAACTGCTCACCTGCACCACCAAAGAGCCCACGCACCGGACCCCAGCAACTGGCACCCGGAACAAAAACCGTATCGCCCCTCTTAAGACCGGTCACTGCGGAGCCCGGTTCAAGCACCTTAGCAACCGTTTCATAACCCGGCACCAGG
>JALRJP010000095.1:3364-5314 GCA_023261135.1 Burkholderiaceae bacterium
AACGACAACGTCCTCGGCCGTAGGCTCGCAAAGCGCCAATCTGCGCCAGTCGAGCGTTCGAGGTGCCTCTAGCACCACAGCTTGTGCGGTTCGTTGTGTCATTTTTTATTTACGTAATTACTGTCTAGTTACCGATACAGTTTCAATCCTAGTCTTTTCAGCGGACTTGTCAATGGGGATTGACGACTTTTGTTGTCAATTTGTCTATGACGAGATTCACCCTACTGGTGCGTAGGCGCGCATCAGACCCGTCTGCAGGGGCAGCCGCGTGGGAACGGCTTCAATTCGTGTAAATCCCGCCTGATTCAAGAGCCTGGCCAGTTCCTGGGGAGTACGGGCACGCCCCTTCCCCATGGCCAGAAGGTAAAGTCCAAAGTAAGCATCTCCCATGGCCTCGGCCCCGGGCGTCCCAGACATGGGCTCGGCCAACAAAAGCCAACCCCCCTGCGCGGACAAAGCGCGACGGGCCGACTTCAGAATGGTCATGACCCGTTCATCGCTGTGGTCGTAAAGCACGCGCACAAGGCTACTGAGGTCGGCACCCGTGGGCACGGGGTCGGAAAAAAAACTCCCGCCATGAAACGTCATACGCCCAGTCAGACCCTCATCAGCCAGAACGCTGCGGGCCTTCTGCACAACGGCAGGCAGATCAAAAAGCATGAGACGCAGCTGCGGATGCGCCTTGGCGACAGCCGATAAAAAGGCCCCCTGACCACCCCCCATATCAAGAAGGCAGCGATGCTTCGAAAAGTCGTAGGCCGCAAGCACCTGCTCAGCTACCAGCGGCTGCGAGGCCGCCATTAGCTCAGAGTAGTCCGAGACCTGCTGCAGCGTTAAGGCAGCCCCTGCAGCCTTCGGCGCACTGGACTGATTGGACGGACTGGAAGGGCTGGACGGACTGGACTGGGTGGGCTCGCCCATACTCTCGCGGGTGTAGGCCCAGTACTCGCGCAGCTGGGTTGTCTTGGAAGGGTCACGCAGCAGAGCAACAGGGTCCGCTAAATCTTGATAGACCGACTTATGGTGCATGACCATGGCCGAAATGGCCTTGTTGCCAGCCACCACGGCGCCCAGCATGCCCAGGCCAAGCCATTGCGGGGCGTCTGCTATAGAGGCATCGGCTGCCGGCTTTGCTGAAATTTCACCCGCGGGCGCCGTACGCCATTCCAGTAATTCCAGGGCCACGGCCGCACGCGTTAAGACCTCGAAGCTACGGTCGTTCAGCCCAAGCTGGCGCTGCAGTTCGGTCGTGCGACAAGGGCCTGCGGCAAGTCTTTCAAAAAGCCTGAGCTCCACACAGGACAGTAGAACTTGGCTGTAACTAAAGCCTGCCACCAGATCAAAAAGACGACGCGACTGCAGCCGGGCAATGCTGCGCAGGCCAGGAATCGCCAGGACCCAGCGATGAAATCGTGGGCTCGCAAGCAGACGGTCGCGAAGTATGGGCCAGTTCACATTTACCTAGGAATGAAGCGAGGAGCGGCGCTCAACCTTGTGAGGCCCCTCGGTGGGCACAAGACGCTGCGATTCGTGCATGACAAGGCCGCGTAGCTTGGGCGCCCCTGGGCAGTTGGGGATGCTGTCAATGGCCTCTTGCATGAGGCGATCAAAAAGCGCAACCGCACCGTCAAGGCCAAGTAAGGCGGCTGCACTTGGCCTGTCATGCGTCTGGTCTTGGCCTACCGGCTTACCCAGAAGGCTTGCATCGCCCACCACATCGCGAATGTCATCGGCCACCTGATACGCCTCGCCTAGGCAGTCGCCAAGCGTCTTCCAGCTTAAGGGTTCCATACCAGCAGCCGCGGCACCACCGGCGGTTGCCGCCGTAAAAAGTGAGCCGGTCTTCGCCCGCTGGTACTCAGCCAAAACCGCATGAGACTCGCACTCCCAGGCCTGGCCAGCCACAATGCCAAAGGGTGGCCCCACCGACTGATCGAGCATGGCTGTTAG
>JALRJP010000096.1 GCA_023261135.1 Burkholderiaceae bacterium
AGCCGACTTGCCCATGGCGCCAATGAAAAGGCAGATGCAAGCCACTGTGAGCAGTGACACCTGCGTGCCGGGAAGAATCTCGAGGGTCTGGCCCACGAGGTTATTGGACTGGGCAAAGACCTCGGCATAGTTCAGGCTGCCCGCATAGGCCAGTAAGAGTCCAATACCAAGCAGGAAGCCGAAGTCTCCTACCCTATTCACGAGAAAGGCTTTAAGGTTGGCATGAATCGCCGTAGCCTTTTTGTACCAAAAGCCAATAAGCAGATAAGACACCAGACCCACAGCCTCCCAGCCAAAGAAGAGCTGCAAGAAATTGTTGCTCATGACCAGCATGAGCATGCTGAAGGTGAACAAAGAGATATAACTAAAGAAGCGCTGATAGCCCTCGTCCTCTTCCATGTATCCAATGGTGTAGACGTGCACCGCTAAAGACACGCTGGTCACGACCACCATCATGGTGGCTGTAAGGCTGTCGACTAAAAAGCCAACCTCAAACCGCAGACCATCAATGGTGGCCCAGGTGTAAATGGACTCGTTAAACATCGTGCCCGACAGGGCGTCAATCAGCACGACAAACGACAAGAGACACGAAAGCGCAACACCCGCAATGGCAACGCGGTGGCTGTTAACCCGGCCCAGCCCCCGTCCAAAGAGGCCTGCCGCAATGGCCCCAAGAAGGGGCAAGAGGACGATAAGAAGATAGACCGTTTTCAAAGAACTAACCCTTTAATTGATCGAGCCGTTCAACTTCCACGGTCTTAAGACTGCGGAACAGCACAACAAGAATGGCAAGGCCAATGGCGGACTCGGCTGCAGCAACGGTAAGAATGAAGAACACGAAGACCTGGCCTGCGAGATCGCCAAGGAAATGCGAGAAGGCAATGAAATTGATATTGACCGCAAGCAACATGAGCTCAATGGCCATCAGCAAAACAATAAGGTTCTTTCGGTTCAAGAAAATACCGACCACGCTAATGGCAAACAAAATGGCCCCAAGAATTAGGTAGTGCGCAAGCGTAATCATGAAGTCTCCTTCTCGGACGAACCAGCCGATGCCGGGCCTGTGCCGGGAAGACTTGGTGAGGAGCCAGAATCGCTCACAGCAGGAAGACTTGCGCCAGGCTTGAACTGCGCATAGCGCAGCCGCTCGGCTGCGCTCACGCGAACCTGCCTGCCAGGGTCTTGCCCCTTAACATCTTTGCGTTTACGAAGCGTAAGCGCAATGGCAGCCACCATGGCCAAAAGTAACAAGACTGCTGCAATTTGAAAGGCAATGAAGTAATCGGTGTACAACACCTGTCCAAGCGCCTCGGTATTACTAAGTCCCTCGTGCATTTCGGGTGCAGCCTTTTGGGGCATTTTGAAACTGCGCAGCAAAACCGCTGTCATTTCAAAAATAATGAGAAGGCCAACGGGTAAAGCCACCTTTAGGTTCGACCAAAAGCCCTGCCTTAATCGGTCAAGATCTAGGTCAATCATCATGACCACAAACAAAAACAGAACCATCACGGCACCGACGTAGACAAGAACAAGCGTAATAGCAAGAAACTCGGCCTCGAGCAAAAGCCAGATGGAGGCAGCGCTGAAAAACGACAAGACCAGAAAGAGTGCGGCGTGCACCGGATTGCGTGCGGTAATGACGCGCAAGGCCGCAAAGACCAAAATGGCAGAGAAGCTGTAGAAAAGGAAGTCGTTAATAAACATTGTTGTTATGGGTTCTCAGCCTTCGACAAGGACTTATCGGTAAGGTGCGTCCTTGGTACGGTCACGTGCAATGTCTTCTTCGTAACGGTCGCCCACCGCCAAGAGCATATCTTTGGTGAAGTAAAGATCACCGCGTTTCTCGCCGTGGTACTCGTGAATATTGGTTTCAACAATGGAATCAACCGGGCAGCTCTCTTCACAAAAACCGCAGAAGATGCACTTGGTGAGATCGATGTCATAGCGTGTGGTGCGGCGTGTGCCGTCCTCGCGCTGCTCGGACTCAATGGTTATGGCCTTAGCCGGGCAAACGGCTTCGCAGAGCTTGCATGCAATGCAGCGCTCTTCCCCATTCGGATATCGACGCAACGCATGCAATCCCCGGAACCGAGGCGACATGGGTGTCTTCTCTTCGGGGTACTGAATGGTGATCTTTCGAGCAAAGAGGTTCCTGCCTGTCACCGAGAGCCCTTTAAGCATCTCGACCAACATGAAGGATTTAATGAATTGAACAATGGGTTTCATGGTCTGCCGATTTCTAGTTGCCCCAGATGGACCAGGGGGTTTGCATCCAGATTCCAACAACAACCAGCCAGACCAGCGTCACGGGAATGAAGATCTTCCAGCCAAGACGCATGATCTGGTCATAGCGGTAGCGCGGGAACGAGGCCCGCAGCCAGATAAACATGCTTACTACCAAGAAGGTCTTTAAGCCCAGCCAGATCCAGCCAGGAATGAAGGCAAGCTCGGCAAGCGGGGCGTCCCAGCCGCCCAGGAACATAATGGCTGCCAACATGGACAGCAGAATCATGTTGGCGTACTCGGCTAGGAAGAAGATGGCAAAGGACATACCTGAGTACTCCACCATGTGGCCGGCAACAATTTCAGATTCACCCTCGACCACGTCAAAGGGGTGGCGGTTGGTTTCGGCCACTGTGGAAATAAAGTAGACCACGAAGATAGGCAAGAGCGGCAGCCAGTTCCAGGACAAGAAGTTAAGCCCTGCGTCGTGGAACTGCCCCTGCTGTTGGCCCAGAACAATTTGCGTGAGGTTCAGGCTTCCGGACACCATCAGCACCACCACCATGGCAAAGCCAATGGCAAGCTCGTATGACACCATCTGGGCCGAGGCTCGCATAGCTGCAAGAAAGGCGTACTTAGAATTCGAGGCCCAGCCTGCAAGAATGACGCCGTAAACTTCAAGCGAGGTAATGGCAAGTAGGAAAAGAAGTCCTGCATTAATGTTGGCAAGAACAACGTCTGGACCAAACGGAATAACAGCCCAGGCGGCCAGAGCGGGCATGATAGTCATGACCGGGGCAAGCAGATACAAGCCCTTGCTTGCCTGGGTTGGCAGAATAATTTCTTTGGTGAGTAACTTGAGGCTGTCGGCAATGGGCTGCAAAAGCCCCAGGGGACCCACTCGGTTCGGCCCAAGCCGAACATGCATCCAGCCAATGAGCTTACGCTCCCACAAAGTCAGATAAGCCACGGCGCCAAGAATGGGAACAACAATGAGCGCAATCTTGAGCAGACTGTAGACCACCGGCCAGGCAAGCCCCAAATGGGTCTGGCCAAGGGTCTCAAGCGACACAAGGAACTCGGAGCCGAACTCGCCCATACGCTACGAGACTTCCTTTGCCAAAGACATACTGCCTGATGCCGCGTTGGCCTGAGAGGCTTTGGTCACCGGCTTAATAAACACCTTGCCGTAGCCCAACTGAATGGCCTGCAAAGCGGGATGCCCAAGACTGAGGCGAATGACATCTGGCGCAAGCCGCGGGTCACTGGCCAGTTCCAAGACCAGCTCAGCATCGTCTTGTCGAACCTTTGCTGACATACCAGGCACGAGCGAGAGCTCTTTCAGTTTTTCGGGATGCATCCAGGCCTTGGGCGCCGCAGACTGCTGGGTCTGCAGAAGGCTGTCGGCGCGACGCACAATGCTGTCGACCATATAAATAGGAAGATCTGGAAGGCGCTCGAGCTCGGCATGGCCAAGACGCAAAACACCTAACTCTGTGCCCTGCACTTTTGTTGTGTCGACCGTCCAGGCAAGCGAGAGGAGACCGTCAGCCTGGGGGCTGTGACCTTCAAGGGCCTGTTGACGCACCTGCTCGGAACTGTTTTGATCGAAGCCTTCAAGGTCGAGCATATTGCCAAGCACGCGAAGCACCTTCCAGCCAGGACGGGTTTGACCCGCAGGTGGAACAGCCGCCTCGAAGCTTTGCAGACGGCCTTCGATGTTGATAAAGCTGCCCGAGGTTTCGGTAAAGGGCGCCACGGGCAACATGACATCAGCCACCTGATCGACCGCAGACCGGTAGCTGGTTAAAGCAACCACGCCAATCCCCGCCTTAAGGCCCGCAACCACGGCAGGGGCATTGAAGCAGTCGAGTGCTGGCTCGAGCTGGCAGAGAAGGTAGGCCGAGGCTGGGTCTTCGAAAGCATGCACAGCTGACTTACCACCTGCCTGAGGCTGCGGCAGGGCCCCAGCAACACTTGCTCCCACCCAGTTCGCGCCTGGGGTCAGCACGGCAAGCCTGCCACCACACTGGGTCGCCAGCTGCTGGGCAAGGCCAATAATTTGCGAGGCCTGGGGATGACGCAGGGCCTGCTCTCCTACAACAACAATAAAGGATGCATCCTCGTCTTCGGCTGATGCGTTCGTGCTTAATGCGGCCAACCAGCCTTGAACAGAACTCAAGAGCGCAGCGTTAGTCTGCGCGTCTTGTTCTGAAGCACCTGCGGCGGCAGAGTCGGCCTGAGCCGTGTCTTTGGCTTTTGCCTTTGATGACTTGGCCTTGGCCGGTGCGGGAGCAGTGGATGCATTGAGCCCTTGCAGTAGATCTTCAAGGGCAGAGACCCAATGCGAAGGAGGAAGCGCCACGGAGGCATGCACGGGCATAAGAAGTGCATCGTGCATGGCGGATAGGCTTGCCACCTGAGCACCCTGACGAATAGCCTGACGAATACGCTGCGCAATAAGCGGCTGCTCGGAGCGCAGTTGACTTCCGATAAGCAGCACGCGCTGTGCCGACGAGAACTTGGCCAGCGGAAAATTGAATGCAAGCGAGCCCGACACCGCCTGGTCAAAGTTAGGGTCCGAGAGCATGGCGCGGAAGTCGATGGACTGGCTCTTTAGACCGCGAATAAGCTTTGAGGCAAGGTAGGCCTCTTCGACCGTGACCATGGGCGACATAAGGGCTCGCACGCGGTTAGCCCCGCGCGCCGAAGCCGACTTAAGAATACTAGCTGCCTTTTCAAGCGCTTCATGCCAATCGGCCTCCCGCCATTGGCCACGCTCGTCACGAACCATGGGGGTAGTAAGCCTGTCGCTGCTGTTCAGGGCCTCGTAACTGAAACGATCTCGGTCGGAGATCCAGCATTCGTTAACAGCCTCGTTCTCAAGCGGTACAACGCGAAGGACCTTGCCCGCCTTGGACTGCACCACAA
>JALRJP010000097.1:0-1656 GCA_023261135.1 Burkholderiaceae bacterium
AGGGCAACCGCATGCAGAAGTTGATAAAGCGCAGCAAGCTCAAAATACTCGATGAGCTTGACCTCATTCACCAAGTTTGTAAGTCCATGCGAGGCGAAGGCACCTGCAGCCACACCGGTGGCACCAAGAAGCCCCGCAGCAACTAAAAAAAATCGGGTCCAGGCCAACGAGATCATTCGTCAGCCATGGCCGCGAGCGCTGTTTTATTAAGCGATAACGAAGCCACTGCGGATTCGGCCACGCAGTCAACGAAGTAGCCCGTTACTCCATTGTGGTCCTGCTGAACCAGCCCATGAATGTCAGCATCAAAGCCGGGGAAACGGGCATTGAAGTCACGGGCAAATTGCAGATAACGAACAATGGTTTTATTAAACCGCTCGCCTGGAATAAGCAGTGGAATACCCGGGGGATAGGGTGTCAGCAGGCTTGTGGTGATTCGGCCTTCAAGGTTGTCAATGGCTACACGTTCGGTTTGGCGGTGTGCTACGGCCGAGAAGGCCTTTGCGGGTTTGAGCGCAGGCTCGATGTTCGAGATGTACATCTCAGTGGTTAGTCGCGCAATATCATTTTGCTTATAGGCGTCATGCAACTTTTGACAAAGGTCTTGCAGTCCCACCCGCTCGTACTGCGGGTGCTTGGCGCAGAACTCGGGTATCACCCGCCACATGGGCTGGTTCTTGTCGTAGTCGTCTTTGAACTGCTGAAGCGCTGTGAGCAGGGTGTTCCACCGGCCTTTGGTAATGCCGATGGTGAACATAATGAAAAAAGAATAGAGCCCTGTTTTTTCAACAATGACGCCATGTTCAGACAGGTACTTGGTGACCACTGAGGCGGGAATACCTTGGGCATCGAATTCGCCTTTAATGTTTAAGCCCGGCGTCACAATGGTGGACTTAATAGGGTCAAGCATATTGAAGCCTTCGACAAGGCCTTCAAAGCCGTGCCAGTCGTCTTTTGGCTTCAGAATCCATTGGTCGCGCTGGGCCATGCCATCGGAATCGGCCTGCACATCTTCGGGCCCCCAAACCTTAAACCACCAGTCTTTGGGGCCAAACTCTTCTTCCACTTTGCGCATGGCGCGACGAAAATCCAGTGCCTCCACAATGCTTTCTTCAACCAGCGCAGTGCCGCCCGGGGGTTCCATCATGGCCGCCGCAACATCAAGCGAGGCAATAATGGCGTACTGCGGGCTCGTGCTGGTGTGCATTAAATAAGCCTCATTGAAAAGATCGCGGTCAAGGGTTCGCGTTTCGGACTCTTGCACCAGAATTTGAGACGCCTGTGAAAGACCTGCAAGAAGCTTGTGCGTGGACTGCGTGGAAAAGACCATGGGCCCTTTGGAGCGAGGACGGTCCCGCCCAATGGCATGCATGTCTTTGTAAAAGTCGTGAAAAGCCGCATGCGGCAGCCAGGCCTCATCGAAGTGCAGGGTATCAATCCATTCGCCAAGCACCGACTTAATCATTTCGACGTTGTAAAGAACGCCGTCGTAGGTGCTTTGGGTAATGGTGAGAATGCGGGGCTTGGCCGTGCCCTCGCGCTCGGCGCGTTCCCAGTTCTCGCGCGCAAAGGGGTTGGCCTTGATTTTTTCAAGAATCGTTTCGGGCTGAAATTCGCTTAAAGGAATGGGCCCAATAATGCCCAGGTGATTACGGG
>JALRJP010000097.1:1666-5153 GCA_023261135.1 Burkholderiaceae bacterium
GAAAACAGGCACGGCGCCGGTCATGGTGATGGCGTGTAAAACGCTCTTGTGGCAGTTGCGGTCCACCACCACAATGTCGCCAGGCGCCACTGCCGCATGCCAGACCACCTTGTTGCTGGTACTGGTGCCGTTGGTTACAAAAAAGCAGTGGTCGGCATTAAAAATACGGGCGGCATTGCGCTCGGAGTCAGCTACGGGGCCGGTGTGATCAAGCAGCTGGCCAAGCTCGTCAACTGCATTGCAGACATCGGCGCGCAGCATGTTCTCACCAAAAAACTGGTGAAACATTTGGCCTACGGGCGACTTTAAGAAGGCTACGCCACCGGAATGGCCCGGGCAGTGCCAGGAGTAGGAGCCGTCTTGGGCATAGTGCAGAAGGGCTCGGAAGAAGGGAGGTGAAAGGGAGTCCAGGTACGACTTCGCCTCGCGAATAATGTGACGAGCGACAAATTCGGGGGTGTCTTCGAACATATGAATAAACCCGTGCAGCTCGCGCAGAACATCGTTTGGAATATGACGCGAGGTGCGCGTTTCGCCATAAATGTAGATAGGGATTTCGGCGTTACGAAAGCGTATTTCGCTTACAAAGGCACGCAGGTTACGCAGGGCATGGGCAATTTCTTCCTTGCTGCCGCTTCCAAATTCCTCGTCGTCAATCGACAAAATGAAGGCCGAGGCCCGTGACTGTTGCTGGGCAAACTGAGAAAGGTCGCCGTAGCTGGTGACCCCAAGCACCTCCATACCCTCTTTTTCCAAGGCATCGGCCAAGGCCCGAATGCCCAAGCCCGAGGTGTTCTCGGAGCGGAAGTCTTCATCAATGATGACGATGGGGAACCGAAATTTCATCCCGAGAACCTTTCTTGTCTGGCGCGTGGTTTGGCAAGGGTTAAGTGAACTTCCGATGGTAGGCCAATTTCTTTGAAATCCATGTGGAGATTACGATTCGGAACCTTTTGAGGGGTTAGCACTCTCAGTTATGGAGTGCTAAAATGAGACCAAAAGGAGAACATTGTCCATGACCGTATCAGCTTCGAATGCGTTGACGCTGCCCCAGCTCTCGCCAGCCGCGAATCTCGACGGCTACCTTCGGACTGTGCAGCAGTTTCCTTTGCTGTCGCTTGAGCGCGAGCAGTCGCTTGCCTTAAAGTACCGCACCCTTGATGACCTTGATGCTGCGCGTGAGCTGGTGCTCTCGCACCTGCGGCTTGTGGTGGCCGTGTCGCGCCAGTACCTGGGCTATGGCCTGCCTCAGGCCGATCTTATTCAAGAGGGCAACCTTGGTTTGATGAAGGCGGTGAAGCGCTTTGACCCCACGCGCGGCGTGCGTCTGGTGTCGTTTGCACTTCACTGGATTAAGGCCGAAATCCACGACTACATTCTCCGGAACTGGCAGCTTGTCAAGGTGGCCACGACCAAGGCGCAACGCAAGCTTTTCTTTAACTTGAAGTCGCTTAAACGTGCCCTGGGCGCCGAGCAGTCGGTTTCAACAGAACAAGCGCAGGTTATTGCCAAAGAGTTATCGGTCAGTGCGGACGAGGTCTTGGAGATGGACCGGCGGCTTGCAGGTGGTGACACACCGCTTGAACTGCCCAATGAGGAGGGCGAATGGGCGGGCCCCATTGCTAATCTCGCCGCTGAGAATTCAGACCCTGCGGCGATCGTGGCAGAGGCCCAGGACCAAGCGGTTCAGGCCGAGGGCCTTAAGAAAGCGCTGCAGTCACTCGATGAGCGAAGCAGGGCCATTGTGGCCGCCCGTTGGCTTGCTGACGCCGATGAAAAGGCCCCCACGCTTCACGAACTTGCCGACCGCTATGGTATTTCCGCAGAGCGGGTGCGACAGATTGAGGGTCAGGCGTTTAAAAAGCTTCGAACCCTTATGCTTCAGGCCGGCTAGTTTTAAGCTCACACCCTTACAGGAAGGGGTGAGTGGTTATCTCACCTCAAGCAGTTCCACATCAAAAATCAGTGTGGCGTTCGGCGGAATAACACCACCTGCACCACGTGCGCCGTAGCCCATTTGCGGTGGAATAACCAGGGTGCGTTTGCCGCCCGCCTTCATGCCTGCCACACCCTGATCCCAGCCGGCAATAACGCGACCTGCGCCAAGGGGAAAATTAAACGGACGTCCCCGGTCAACGGAACTGTCAAACTTTTTGCCTTTCCCGTCGCCCGCCTTGCTTGTGTAAATCCAGCCGGAGTAGTGAACAAAAACGTTTTTCCCTGCGACTGCCTCGGCGCCAGTGCCGACCGCGCGATCGATCTTGACAAGTTCTTGAACAGGTTCTTTGGGCAGGTCGGCGGCAAGGGGGCCTGACATCAAGACGGGCGCTGCGCCAAACCCAAAAACAGACACAAGAAATTGAAGTAAACGGTTTTTCATAAGCGTTTCAGGTAAAAATAAAAAGTTATTAAATTGTTAAGGAAAGGCTGGTATGAGCGTACTACGAAACCGTTGGCTCTTCGTCTTACAGGGCCTCTCTGGCCTAGGCTTTGTGCTGCTTATGGGTGTCTCTCTTCCTGGTCAAGCCTCCGCCTCGGCGGGAACAATTGCGCCCAACTTTTCCATGACCGACCTGAAGGCTAAGCCTTTTTCCTTGAAGGACTATGCGGGCCGATGGGTGGCCTTGGAGTGGACAAACCCCGAATGCCCCTTCGTCAAGAAGCACTACAACTCAGGAAATATGCAGGCCACGCAAAAACAGGCCATGGACGCCAAGCTGGTCTGGATTCAAATTAATTCCACCAATCCCAATCATTCCGACTACAAGTCGCCTGAAGCCATGTTGGCCTGGAATACCGAAATGAAAACCCTGGCCACTCATGCCGCACTGGATGCCGACGGCAAGGTTGGTAAGGCCTATGGAGCAAAGACCACACCTCAGATGGTGTTGATTGATCCTAAGGGGGTGGTGGTTTATCACGGCGCTATTGACAGCATTCGGTCTGCCAGTGCCAGCGATCTTACCAAGGCCACCAATTACATGAAGCAGGCCATGACAGAGGCTTTGGCGGGTAAGACTGTTTCGATGCCCGAGTCTTCACCTTACGGATGCTCGGTGAAGTACTAGTAAATTGCAGGGAAAGACGAAGAAATTCTTTAACTTGCAGCCAATACAAACTGAAAACGCAACTCCGACCCTTGTGAGCTTAATAAAAGTCTTGGATCAAAAAGGAAGTCGCGGCGGTTGCGAGGGTGGTTGGGCAGGTAAAGCTGGGTGGTCAGGACTGTTCGGCTCTTGCTCTGAACCTTCACATGAAAATGAGGCGTTCGACCTGGGTACTCGCCTGGTACAAGCGTTTCAAGAAAAAACTCGCCCTTGTTGTTGGTGTACTGGTGCCCGCGAAGCCTGTAGCCTTCATTGTCGTAATAGCCTTTGTCGTCGCACTGCCAGAAGTCAAGCAGGGCGCCGGGTATGGGCCGGCAGGAGGCATCCACGACCTGCCCGACAAGCTTCATGCGAGGGGCTTTCATGTTGGGTTCAAGTAG
>JALRJP010000098.1 GCA_023261135.1 Burkholderiaceae bacterium
GACGCCATTCGTCGTTCAAGGGCAGGCTTATCGGATCCCAACCGGCCCTATGGTTCTTTCTTGTTCCTTGGGCCTACGGGCGTGGGTAAGACCGAGCTTTGCAAGGCGCTTGCGCAGTTTTTGTTTGATTCTGAAGACCATCTGGTGCGCATCGACATGAGCGAGTTCATGGAAAAGCACTCGGTCTCGCGACTTATTGGCGCCCCTCCGGGCTATGTGGGCTACGACCAGGGCGGCACGCTAACCGAGGCCGTAAGGCGTAAGCCCTACAGCGTGATCTTGCTCGATGAAGTCGAGAAGGCTCACCCCGATGTCTTCAATGTGTTGCTGCAGGTGCTTGACGATGGCAGGCTTACCGATGGTCAAGGCCGCACGGTGGACTTTCGTAATACGGTGGTGGTTATGACCTCGAACCTCGGCTCGCATGAAATTCAGCGTATGGCCGGTGAGCCCCTGGCCGACATTAAGGATGCAGTTATGGTTGAGGTAAAGAACCATTTCAGGCCCGAGTTCATTAACCGCATTGACGAAATTGTGGTCTTTCATGCCCTGGGCCAAGAGCATGTTCGACGGATTGCAGGCATTCAGTTGCAGCGGCTCGCTGCCCGGCTCGCCGAGCGCGACATTCAGCTCGAGGTCTCCGAAGAAGCCCTTGACGAAATTGCCAAGGTGGGCTTTGATGCGCTGTTCGGCGCACGGCCCCTGAAGCGGGCGATTCAGTCGCGCATTGAAAACCCCGTGGCCAAGCTGATTCTGGAAGGCCGGTTTGGGCCCAACGATGTCATTCCTGTTGATCTGAAAGAAGGGCAATTGTCGTTTGAGCGCATCGTCCACTAAGCCGCAGTCACGAAGCGCCTGGCTGGCCCCCGTGCCAGCCAGCGACCGTCGGTTTGTTTCTATATGGCGCCGGTTCGTGAGCATGGGATACGAGGTCTTTCTTTTGGTCGGCCCCGTGCTTGTGGTGGCCTTTCTTTACACCGTACTTACGGGAGACCCGCCATCGGAGGCGCATGCCAACTCGGGCGCCGCTTTAGACCCTGCGGCCCGGACTGCCAGCGATCTACTTCGTCGCATGGGCCTCCAGGTCTGCGTCTATGGCGCCATTGCCGGCTATTTTGTCTGGGGCTGGAGTCGCGGACGGGTGACGCTGCCTATGCAGACGCTGCGCATTCAGCTTGTGGACACCCAGTCGGGTGGCCCGCTTAGCCGCAGTCAGGCACTTAAGCGCTTTGTCTGGGCAACCCTAAGCGTTCTTACGGGGCTGTGGATCTTGGTTCCCCTTTTCCGTCGCGATCGCCAGACCCTGCACGACCTTATGGCGGGCACCCAGCTTATTCATCGGGCTGCCTCGCCCACCTAAGGCGACTGGCCGTCCTTAATCAATTTGACCGAATAATTACAGCCACCTATCATTTAGGGCTTGCCAAAAACCGTTGGCAAGCGACTGATGATTAAGGAATGCCGTTGGCGGTGGTCCCAAAAAGACTTCCCCGCCCACGATCCATCAGCTCAAAGGCCCCGTACCAAGGCCTGTGTCGCCGAATTCTTTCGGTGGCGCCGGCGGGCAGGGAACTCTGGAACTGTTTAGGACCGATATTTATGGAATTGACTGGCGCAGAAATCCTGGTGCGTTGCCTCCAGGAAGAAAACGTAGAGCACCTCTTTGGCTACCCCGGTGGCGCTGTTCTCTACATCTACGACGAAATCTTCAAACAAAAAACAATTAAGCACATTCTCGTGCGACACGAGCAGGCTGCTGTGCACGCTGCCGACGCCTATGCGCGTTCCAGTGAGAAGGTGGGGGTATGTCTTGTCACTAGCGGTCCGGGCGTCACAAACGCGGTGACAGGCATTGCCACAGCCTATATGGACTCCATCCCCATGGTGGTTATTAGTGGTCAGGTGCCCACCCACGCCATAGGCCTTGATGCCTTTCAGGAGTGCGACACCGTTGGTATTACAAGGCCCTGTGTAAAACACAACTTCTTGGTGAAAGACGTGAAAGATCTCGCCGCCACCATGAAGAAGGCCTTTCATTTGGCCAGCACCGGCCGGCCTGGCCCCGTGCTGGTTGACGTTCCTAAAGACGTCACCGTAGCCAAGTGCAAGTACGAGTATCCCCAGACCATTTCCATGCGGTCTTACAACCCGGTGGTCAAGGGCCATTCAGGCCAGATCCGTAAGGCTGCCCAAATGATTCTTGCCGCCGAGCGCCCCATGATCTACACCGGCGGGGGTGTCATTCTTGCCAATGCCTCAAGAGAGCTCAATGAGCTTGTTGATTTGCTTGGCTATCCTTGCACCAACACACTCATGGGGCTTGGGGCCTACAAGGCCACCGACAACAAGTTTCTTGGTATGCCCGGTATGCATGGCACCTACGAGTGCAACATGGCCATGCAGAACTGCGATGTCCTTATTGCCATTGGTGCACGATTTGACGATCGGGTTATTGGGAACCCCAAGCACTTCGCTCAAAACCCTCGCAAGATTATTCACATTGATATCGACCCGTCTTCCATTTCAAAGCGGGTGAAGGTCGATGTGCCCATTGTGGGTGATGTCAAAGAAGTCATGGTTGAGCTGCTCGCCATTCTCAAGGAATCGCTTAAGCCAGGCGATAAACCCGCTGTGCAGGCTCAGGCCCTTTCAGGCTGGTGGTCGCAGATTGAGCAGTGGCGTAGTAAAGGTTGCCTTGTCTACAAGACCAGTGATACGGCCATTAAGCCTCAGTCTGTGGTCGAAGCGGTCTGGCGACTCACCAAGGGCGATGCCTTTGTAACCTCTGACGTTGGTCAACACCAAATGTGGGCTGCCCAGTACTACAAGTTCGATAAGCCCCGTCGCTGGATCAACTCAGGTGGTCTCGGCACCATGGGTGTGGGCCTACCCTACGCCATGGGCGTGAAGTTTGCCAACCCTGATGCGGAAGCGGTCTGTATTACCGGCGAGGCGTCCATTCAAATGTGTATTCAAGAGCTCTCCACCTGCCAGCAGTATCGTCTGCCCATTAAGATCGTGAACCTAAACAATCGCTATCTGGGCATGGTTCGTCAGTGGCAGGAGATCGAGTACGGAAGTCGCTACTCCGAAAGCTACATGGACTCACTGCCCGATTTCGTGAAGCTCGCAGAGTCGTATGGCCATGTGGGCATGCGCATCGACAAGCCTTCCGATGTTGAAGGTGCACTGCGCGAGGCCTTAGCACTTAAAGATCGGCTTGTCTTTATGGATTTCATTACTGACCAAACAGAAAACGTCTGGCCCATGGTGCAGTCGGGTAAAGGTCTTACCGAGATGCTTCTCGGTGCTGAAGAGCTCTGAGCCAGATAAGGATAAAAACAATGAAACATATTATTTCTGTGCTGCTCGAAAACGAGCCCGGAGCCTTATCGCGCGTTGTTGGGCTGTTTTCAGCCCGCGGTTACAACATTGAAACGCTTACCGTAGCACCCACGGAAGACCCATCGCTTTCACGTATGACCATTGTTACCCGTGGGTCCGAGGATGTCATAGAGCAGATTACCAAGCATCTGAACAGGCTGGTCGAGGTGGTTAAGCTCATGGACCTTGCCGAGCAGCCCCATATTGAGCGCGAGCTTATGCTGGTTAAGGTTCGTGCGGTGGGGCGTGAGCGTGAGGAAATGAAGCGTATGGCCGATATTTTCCGTGGCCGCATTATTGATGTCACCGACAAAAGCTACACCATTGAACTGACCGGCGACAGCAACAAACTCGATGGCTTTCTTGAAGCCCTTGAGTCCGACTGCATTATGGAAACCGTACGTACCGGTTCCTCGGGCATTGCCCGTGGTGACCGTGTTCTGCGTGTTTAATTTTTTACGAACTGCTGCACAGCGAAAGGCGTCTTCCCATGAATGTGTTCTATGACAAGGACTGTGACCTCTCTTTATTAAAAGGCAAGCGCATTGCCATTATTGGCTATGGGTCACAGGGCCATGCCCATGCCTTAAATCTAAACGACAGCGGAATGAACGTTGTCGTTGGCCTTCGTAAAGAGGGCGCTTCCTGGGGCAAGGCCGAGAAGGCCGGCCTCAAGGTTGCTGAAATTCGTGACGCGGTCAAAGATGCCGATCTGGTCATGCTTCTCATGCCAGATGAGACCATTGCCTCGGTTTATCAGGCCGACATCGCTCCCGTCATCAAGCAAAATGCAGCGCTTGCCTTTGCTCACGGTTTCAACGTGCACTATGGCCAGGTCTCGCCCAGATCCGACCTTGACGTCATCATGATTGCGCCTAAGGCGCCTGGTCATACCGTTCGAGGCACCTACGCCCAGGGCGGCGGTGTTCCCTGCCTTATTGCAGTTCACCAAGACAACACCGGTAATGCACGCAACCTGGCGTTGGCCTATGCCAGTGCCATTGGTGGTGGCAAGGCTGGCATTATTCAGACCAACTTCCGTGAAGAGACCGAGACCGACCTTTTTGGCGAGCAGGCCGTACTTTGTGGTGGAACCGTCGAGCTTATCAAGGCTGGCTTTGAAACCTTGGTTGAAGCCGGTTACGCGCCCGAAATGGCCTACTTCGAGTGTCTGCACGAACTTAAGCTCATTGTCGATCTCATTTACGAGGGCGGCATTGCCAACATGAACTACTCCATTTCAAACAATGCCGAGTTTGGTGAATACGTGACGGGTCCCAAGGTGGTTGGCCCAGAGGCCAAAGCCGCCATGAAAGAGGCACTGCTCCGTATTCAAACCGGGGAGTACGCCAAGGAGTTCATTCTTGAGAACCGCGCGGGTGCACCCACGCTTCTGTCACGTCGCCGGCTCATGGCCGAGCATCCTATTGAGCAGGTGGGTGAGAAGCTGCGTGCCATGATGCCCTGGATCAAGGCGAATAAGCTTGTCGATCAGACCAAGAATTAGTCCGTATCTTGAGTTCGCCTGACATTCAGCGTTACCCCCATCCCATCATTGCCAAAGAGGGTTGGGGGTTTGTCGCCCTTTCCGTAAGTCTCGCGGTTATCGTTACGGGCCTGGGTGCCGATCTCGCCGCCATTCCCTTATTGGTTATTGCGGTTTTTATCATTCAGTTCTTCCGTGACCCCCCTCGTACGGGCCCCTCAGACCCACATGCCATTGCCTCACCTGCCGATGGTCGTATCGTTTATGTGGGTCCTGAG
>JALRJP010000099.1 GCA_023261135.1 Burkholderiaceae bacterium
ACCGAGCTCTTTGTGAAAAACCACGCGTTTTTCTTCGTTGTAACGCGAAGTCGAACCACCGTAACCCACTGCCAAATCTTGTAATTGGCACTCGCCCCCTTGATCGCAGATGGGGCAGTCAAGCGGATGGTTGATAAGCAGAAACTCCATGACACCCTGCTGGGCAAGCTTGGCTTTCTCGGAGGCAGTGAAGACTTTCATGCCTGCGGCAACCGGTGTGGCACAGGCTGGCAGTGGCTTGGGTGCCTTCTCGACTTCAACAAGGCACATGCGGCAGTTGGCCGCAATGGAGAGTTTCTTGTGATAACAGAAGTGCGGAACGTAGAGGCCCAGCTTATGGGCAGCCTCCATAACCATACTGCCCGCAGGCACCTCGACCTTCTGGCCGTCGACTTCGAGTTCAATCATAGCCATGGGGGCTCACCAGACAGGTTTTATGAACAATGTGATACTCGAACTCGCTGCGGAAGTTTTTAATAAAAGCACGAACCGGCATAGCCGCTGCATCACCTAGGGCGCAGATGGTACGACCCTGAATGTTGTTGGCCACGCGGTTGAGCTGGTCGAGGTCGTCTTCGGTACCCTTGCCTTCTTCAATGCGCTTCACCATGCGCCAGAGCCAGCCCGTGCCCTCGCGACAGGGTGTGCATTGCCCGCAGGATTCTTCATGGTAGAAATAAGACAGGCGCAGCAGACTGCGCACCATGCAACGGGTTTCATCCATAACAATGACCGCGCCCGAGCCCAACATGGAGCCCGCCTTGGCGATGGAGTCGTAGTCCATGTCAGTGGCCATTATTACTTCGGCTGTTAACACGGGCATGGACGAGCCTCCCGGAATAACGGCCTTCAGCGCATTGCCGTTACGCATACCACCCGCGAGCTCAAGCAGCCTCGCAAACGGTGTGCCTAATGGAATCTCGTAATTGCCGGGCCGCTCAACATCGCCGCTAATTGAAAAGACTTTGGTGCCGCCGTTGTTGGGCCTTCCCACCTCGAGATAAGCCTGGCCTCCGTTGCGAATAATCCAGGGCACCGCTGCAAAGGTTTCCGTGTTGTTGATTGTGGTTGGCTTGCCATAAAGCCCATAGCTTGCTGGAAACGGCGGCTTAAAGCGCGGCTGGCCTTTCTTGCCCTCGAGTGATTCCAGCAAGGCCGTTTCTTCCCCACAAATGTAAGCGCCGTAGCCGTGATGGGCATGGAGCTCGAAATCGAACCCCTTACCAAGAATATTCTTACCAAGCAGGCCTGCCGCTCGGGCTTCATCAAGCGCTTCTTCAAACCGCTCGTAGACCGAGAAGATCTCACCGTGAATATAGTTGTACCCCACTGTAATACCCATGGCATAGGCGGCAATGGCCATACCCTCGATGACGACGTGCGGGTTGTAGCGAAGAATGTCACGGTCTTTAAACGTGCCTGGCTCGCCTTCGTCGGAGTTGCAAACCAGATACTTTTGAACAGGGAGCTTGGCAGGCATGAAGCTCCACTTCAAACCCGTAGGGAAACCCGCACCCCCACGGCCACGTAGGGCTGATGCCTTCACCTCGGCAATGACCTCTTCTTGGGTCATGCCCGGCCCACCGTCGGTGCCAAGAATTTTGCGTAAGGCCTTGTAGCCACCACGGGCTTCGTAATCACGAAGACGCCAGCCGTCGGGACTAAGGTCGGCAAGAATTTGTGGCGAAATGTGCCGACCGTGAAAACAGGTGTCAATAATTGGAATATCAGGTGCGCCCATTGAGCTTGGCCTCCTCCTTGAGTTCTTCCAATAGAGCATCGATACGTTCAAAGGACATAAAACTGCACATACGATGGTTATTCACCAGCATGACCGGGGAATCGCCACAGGCCCCCATGCACTCGCCTTCTTGCAGGGTGAAGAGCCCGTCGGCGCTGGTTTCGTTAAAACCAATACCAAGCTTAGCTTTTAAATACGAGGCCACCTTTTCGCCATCGCGAAGCGCACAGGGCAGATTCGTGCAGACGGTTAACTTGTAACAACCGAGTGGCGCCTGGTTGTACATGTTGTAGAAGGTTGTCACCTCGTGCACAGCCATAGGGGCCATACCCAGGTAGGCGGCAATTTCAACCTCGACTTCGGGCGAGATATAGCCTTTTTCAACCTGTGCTATGCGCAGGGCCGCCATAACCGCCGACTGACGCTGATCGGCCGGGTACTTGGCGAGCTCACGGTCGATTTGCCGGTAGGCCGACTCGGACAGGACCTTTACTGCAGGGCTCAATCCACCGGCGAGGTCGATGGGCATTTGAGCCAGCATGGGCTGAGCCTTGCCCCCTTGTGGCTTATGGCCTGCGCTCATCGGTCAATCTCCCCAAACACAATGTCTTGGGTGCCAATAAGGGTAACGACATCGGCAAGCATATGGCCCTTGGCCATTTCTTCAAGCGCCTGCAGATGCGCAAACCCTGGTGCGCGAATCTTCACCCGCCATGGCATATTGGCACCATCAGACACCAGGTAAATGCCGAACTCGCCCTTAGGATGCTCCACCGCGGCATAGCATTCGCCCTCGGGCACATGAATACCCTCGGTAAAGAGCTTAAAATGATGAATGAGTTCTTCCATGTTGGACTTCATGGACTCGCGATCGGGCGGGGCCACCTTGTGATTCTCGGAAATAACCGGGCCAGGGTTCGCGCGTAGCCACTGCACGCATTGTTGAATGATGCGGTTGCTTTCGCGCATCTCGGCCATGCGCACCAAGTACCGGTCGTAGCTGTCGCCCTCGGTACCAATGGGCACATCGAACTGCAGACGGTCATAGACTTCGTAGGGCTGCGTTTTACGAAGATCCCATTCCACGCCGGAACCTCGCAACATAGGCCCAGTAAAACCCAGCGCCTTGGCGCGCTCGGGGCTGACCACGCCAATGCCCACAAGCCGCTGCTTCCAGATGCGGTTGTCGGTAAGAAGCGTCTCATATTCGTCGACGCACGATGGGAACCTCTGGCTGAAGTCGTCAATGAAGTCGAGCAGGGAGCCCTCGCGGTTTTGGTTAAGCCTGCGCGCCTTTGAGTTGCTGCGAAGGCGCGTGACCTGGTACTTGGGCATGGTGTCGGGAAGGTCGCGGTAGACACCACCCGGGCGGTAATAGGCGGCATGCATACGCGCGCCTGAGACAGCCTCGTAGCAGTCCATAAGATCTTCACGCTCGCGGAAGGCATACAAGAACACGGCCATTGCGCCGACATCGAGGCCATGGGCGCCTATCCAGAGAAGGTGATTAAGAATGCGCGTGATCTCGTCAAACATGACGCGGATGTACTGGGCGCGAATGGGAACCTCGACACCCATAAGCTTTTCAATGGCCATGACATAGGCATGCTCGTTACACATCATGGACACGTAGTCGAGCCTGTCCATATAGGGGACCGACTGCAGGAAGGTCTTAGACTCAGCTAACTTTTCAGTGCCACGATGCAAGAGCCCTATATGCGGGTCTGCACGTTGCACCACCTCGCCATCAAGCTCAAGGACGAGGCGCAACACGCCGTGGGCCGCGGGGTGCTGCGGTCCAAAATTAAGTGTGTAGTTCTTAAGCTCGGCCATACTGCTCCTCGCGAACAACGCGCGGGGTTATGTCGCGCGGTTCAATGGTGACCGGCTGGTAGATCACACGCTTTTGCTGAGCGTCGTAACGCATCTCGACATAGCCCGAGGTGGGGAAGTCTTTGCGGAAAGGATGGCCCACAAAACCATAGTCGGTCAGGATGCGACGCAGGTCGTTGTGGCCCGCAAAGACAATGCCGTAAAGGTCGAAGGCCTCGCGCTCGTACCAGCCCGCTGCAGGCCAGACCGAAACAAGGCTTGGCACCTGAGGAAGGTCGTCCTCGGTGCAGAAAACCTTCACGCGAATGCGTTGATTGCGTGTCACCGAAAGCAGGTGCACCACCACGGCAAAGCGGGGGCCTTCATAGCGTCCCTCTTTAAAGCCCAAATAATCGAGGCCACAAAGATCGATAAGCGTGTCGAACTCAAGCCCCGGGGCGTCGCGCAGAGCAAGCCCAAGCTCAATAAGAGTCGCAGCCGGTGCCTCGATAGTAACCTCGCCAAGGCTTTCATAGGCGCGCGTTACCAGACCACCCAATTGGCTGCTTGCGGTAAGAGCAAGCTGACCCGCAACGCTAAGCGGCAGGTCTTGCGGCTCGAGCGCGTCAGTGGTTTGTGGTGTATCTGCCATGGCTAAAAGTATTGAGATTGCGTGCTGCTTTTGGTTTTGCTTGCCTAATTAACCGCGCGCAATGGTGCTTGTGCGTTTGATTTTGTTTTGGAGCTGAATAATGCCGTACATAAGAGCCTCGGCCGTGGGCGGACAGCCCGGCACGTAAATATCGACCGGAACAATGCGGTCGCAGCCGCGAACGACGGAATACGAGTAATGGTAATAGCCACCGCCATTGGCGCAGGAGCCCATGCTAATGACCCAACGAGGCTCGGGCATCTGATCGTAGACCTTACGAAGCGCAGGCGCCATTTTGTTGCAAAGAGTACCCGCAACGATCATGAGGTCGGACTGCCTTGGGCTTGGACGAAAGACAACACCAAAACGGTCGAGATCGTAACGTGAGGCTCCGGCATGCATCATTTCAACTGCGCAGCAGGCAAGCCCGAATGTCATGGGCCAGAGCGAGCCTGTACGTGTCCAATTAATGACCTGGTCTGCTGTGGTGGTAATAAAACCTTGCTTTAAGACGCCGTCGATTGCCATGGTCTACTCCCAGTCAAGGGCTCCCTTCATCCACTCATAAATGAAGCCCAATACTAAGATGCCAAGAAAGGCCATCATGGAAAGAAACCCAAAGAGCCCAATGGAATCAAGACTGACCGCCCAGGGGAACAGAAACGCGATTTCAAGATCGAAAAGAATAAAAAGGATAGCGACAAGGTAGTAGCGAACATCGAACTGCATGCGCGCATCCTCGAAGGCCTCAAAGCCGCACTCGTAGGGTGAGAGCTTTTCTTCGTCAGGCCGGCTTGGCCCAATTAACTTGCCTAAAAGCATAGGGCCAACGCCCACAGCAATGCCCACCAAAATAAACAACAAGATGGGAAGGTACGACTCTAGACTCATAAACCCCCCTAAC
>JALRJP010000009.1 GCA_023261135.1 Burkholderiaceae bacterium
GGTCGTAGTCCTGGTAGTTACCGGCCGCGGGCGTGGGCTCCACCTCCGAGCCAAAGTTCACGGGCGCGCCCACTGCATCGTCGGTGCCAGTTCGTGCCATGGGAGCGGCCGCGGTGCTGCGGACCAGGCTGGGTCGGCGCTTGGACGCACCCAGGCCCGTGGCCACCACCGTGACCCGCATGTCATCGCCCAAGGCCTCGTCGTAGACCGTGCCAAAAATAATGGTGGCGTCCTCGGCTGCAAAGGTTCGAATGGCCTCCATGGCCACCTTCGTCTCCTTGAGCTTGAGGCTGCTGCTGGCCGTGATGTTCACGAGAATGCCGCGGGCACCCGAGAGGTCGACGCCCTCGAGCAGCGGGCTGCGCACAGCCTGCTCGGCGGCGATGCGGGCGCGGTCCGGGCCGCTCGCGGTAGCCGTACCCATCATGGCCTTGCCCTGCTCGCCCATGACAGTTTTCACGTCTTCGAAGTCCACATTCACAAGACCTTCGACATTAATAATTTCGGCTATGCCAGCCACCGCATTGTTCAAAACATCGTCGGCAGCTGCAAAGGCCTCGAGCTGGGTGATGTCATCACCCAGCACCTCTTCAAGCTTCTCGTTCAAGATAACAATTAAGCAGTCCACCTTGCCCTGCAGTTCTTCAAGGCCCTGCTCGGCCGCACGCATACGCTTGCCGCCCTCAAAGGAAAAAGGCTTGGTGACCACAGCCACCGTCAAGGCACCCTTGTCCTTAGCAACCTCGGCCACCACGGGTGCGGCCCCGGTGCCGGTGCCACCGCCCATGCCTGCCGTAATAAAGACCATGTGGGCACCATCAAGCGCCTCGGCAATACGCGCCTTGTCAGACTCGGCGGCCGCACGACCGGCTTCAGGCTTTGCTCCTGCGCCCAAGCCCGAGCTACCAAGTTGCAGGGCCTGACCGGCCTTGGACTTAGCAAGGCTCTGCGCATCGGTATTGGCACAGATAAACTCCACACCCTGAACGCCCCTGCGAATCATGTGAGAGACGGCATTGCCGCCGGCACCCCCGACGCCAACGACTTTAATCACCGTCCCGGCCGTTTCTGTTTCAAGCATTTCAAATGACATACCTCTCTCCTTCGCTTCTTAATTTAGAAATTCCCTACGAACCATGACTTCATGCGTTGCCAGGTGTCACGGAAACCACCCGTCTGCCTCGACACCACGCCACCACGTAACCACTGCCGACGCGCCTCCTCAAGCAACCCCAGGGCAGTGGCATAACGGGGGCTGCAGACCAGGTCCGCAAGGCTGCCCGAGTAAAACGGGCGTGCCACACGGACTTGTTTTAGAAAGACATCCTCACCCAGCTCAACCATCCCAGGAATCTGGGCGGTTCCACCGGTCAGTACGATGCCCGATGACAAGAGTTCCTCGTAGCCGCTTTCACGAATCACCTGGGCAACGAGCGAAAAAAGTTCCTCAACACGAGGCTCCACCACAGCGGCAAGCGACTGGTGCGAGAGAAGTCGTGGAGCACGGTCTCCAAGCCCCGGCACCTCAAAATTGGCCGATGCATCTGCAAGGGCCTGCTTAGCTACGGCATAGCGCTGCTTAATTTCCTCGGCCTCATGGGTAGGCGTGCGCAAGGCCATGGCAATGTCATTGGTGATTTGATCGCCCGCAATGGGAATGACGGCGGTGTGGCGGATGGCGCCACCCGAGAAGATGGCAATGTCGGTGGTGCCGCCACCCATATCAACCAAGGCAACGCCCAGCTCCTTTTCGTCATCCGTAAGAACGGCATGACTTGAGGCTAAGGGCTGCAGCATAAGTTCGCTAACCTCGAGGCCACAGCGTCGAATGCATTTCACAATGTTCTGGGCCGCGGCGACTGCACCGGTGACAATATGAACCCGAACTTCAAGCCTCACGCCGCTCATGCCCAGAGGCTGGCGAACATCTTCCTGGCCATCAATCACAAAGTCTTGAGGCAGCACATGCAGGATCTGCTGGTCCGCAGGAATACTAACTGCGGTTGCAGTTTCAATTACGCGGTCCACATCGGCCTGGGTAACCTCTTTTTCTTTAATGGCGACCATGCCACTTGAGTTGAAGCTACGAATATGACTGCCTGCAATGCCCGTCCAGACCGCATCAATTTTGCAGTCCGCCATAAGCTCAGCCTCTTCAAGGGCTTTCTGTATGGAAGCCACGGTGGCGTCGATGTTAACCACCACACCTTTTTTGAGCCCTTCGCTTTCGCACTGACCCAGGCCAACCACCTGGATGCGGTCGTCGGGCTCAATCTGTGCAACAACGACCGCAATTTTCGAGGTGCCAATATCAAGGGCAACCAGCAGATTTTTCTGGGGGTCACGGGGCATGGCCAACGGGTCCTTCTAAATAAGATAAAGAGGCAAAGGGAAGGCAGCTCTGAGGCTTAAGCTTTGAGCGCGAAGAGGTATAAGCAGGCAGTGCACTTGCAGAGACCGCCCGGAATGCAAAGCCGTTGGCGTAACGCAGGTCGGCAAGCGCAACCTTCTGAAGGCCCGACTTGCGCTCAAGCGAGGCCTCGAGGCTCTCAAGCCGCATAAGCAGGCCTTGCAATCGATCGACCGGACTGCTCGGAAGCTGGTCACGGCCGAGTTCCACCAAGAGTACGCTGTCAAGTACAGCCTTCCACGAGAGCTGCTCGGTGAGCTCAAGCCGGCTAAGAACACGCTTGTAGGCATCCAGCTCATCCTGAATGGCAATGGCCCGCTCCATAACACGTTGCTGGCTGCCCACCGGCCCCACAAGCCGAGGCATCTGACAGCCCAGGCGTTGCTGAACCAGTCCAAGATCGGCTTCTGCAGAGAAGAGTTCCCCATAGCTATTAATAAGCTGGTCATCGGCCCAGATAGCAATAGGCTCATGCTCCTCCACCCAGACCAAGAGTCGGTTGGGCCAGACACGTCGCATGGAGACCTCGCGCACCCAGGTATGCTCCTTAAGCACGGCCCGAAGGTCGTGCAGTGGCGTCGTGAGTGCCGTTCCCTTTCCGGCTTGCTCAATGGCCTGTCGAATATCGGACTTCGTCAGATTGGCAATAGGCGCCCCAAGAGAGACCACCTGCACGGACTTTAAGGCGAAGGCCGGCTGACGGGCCACCCAAAGCGCAACAGACGCCAGCACTGAATGAGACCGTTGGTTTAACGGGCGAGGATGCATGGGGAATCCCGAGATTGCTTAAGTTATTTTGCACGGTTTCTAGAAGCTTAAGGGTATCGTCGAGCGATGTTTTGGGCAGCACCAGCTCTTCATAGCCAAGACCCGACTCAGCAGCTGCCATAGGCACCAGCGAATGATCGGTCATTCCTGGGCTGGTGTTGAGTTCAAGCAGCTGAGGGCCTGCCTCAGGCATCTGATCGTCCCAAAGGATATCGACCCTTGCCCAGCCCTCGCAACCAAGAACCTCAAAGGCCTGGCAACTTAACACCTTCATGCGCTCGGCCATTGGAGCAGGTAACGCTGCCGGGCATTCGTAACGGGTCTCGTTACCAAAGTACTTGTTCTGATAATCGTAGTTACCTTTGGGCGCGACGATTTCAATGACCTCAAGAGCCTTGACCTGACCACCGGGTTTTTGAAGAAGTGCCACCGTGAACTCACGACCAGTCACAAAGGCTTCAATCACGACACTGTCGTCGAAATGACTAGCCTCAGCAATGGCCTGCTCGAGCTGCCACTCCGCCGTGATTTTCGTAAAGCCCAACGAGGAACCTTCGCGCGCTGGCTTCACGGCAAGTGGCAGGCCCAAAGCCTTCACCAGCTCAGAGGCCGAGGCATGGTCAGCCTGGGCAAAGGCGGGAGTCGGAATACCATGGGTCATCCAGATGCGCTTGGTCATGAGCTTGTCCATCGCAAGCGCAGAGGCCATGACACCCGAGCCCGTGTAGGGAATGCCCAGAAGTTCCAGCGCGCCTTGCACGCAGCCATCTTCACCAAAGCGGCCGTGCAGAGTAATGAAGGCCGCTGTTACCCCTTCGTTTGATAAGTCATGCAGAGGTCGCTCGGCCGGGTCAAAGGCAAAGGCGTCGACCCCCTTGGACTGCAAGGCACGAAGCACGCCTGCGCCCGAGCGCAAGGAGATATCGCGCTCTGCGGAATGGCCTCCCATAAGCACGGCGACGCGACTCATGCATTCACCTTTAGCGACGAAGCGCTGAGTCGCTCGGCAAGCTGAGGCGACAAGCCCCCAATTGAGCCCGCTCCCATGCAAAGCACCACGTCCCCCTTCTGAACGAGGTCGTCAAGCAGGTCGGGTAGCTCTTGAAGTTCTGCGGCAAAGACCGGCTCAATACGACCAAGCTGGCGAATCGCTCGCACCAAGGCCCGACCATCGGCCTGGGCAAGGGGTGTCTCTCCTGCCGCATAGACTTCCGTAAGAATGAGGCCATCAGGCTCACCAAGAACTTTCACAAAGTCATCAAAAAGATCGCGGGTACGACTGAACCGATGGGGCTGGAAGACGAGGAGAACGCGTCGTCCGGGATAAGCGCCACGAACGGCCTGCAGGGTGGCACGAATCTCTGCCGGGTGATGGCCATAGTCATCAATAAGTTCGGCCTGACCATGGGCAAAGCTGACGCTACCCCAGGACTGAAGCCGCCGGCCCACACCACGAAACTGGCTTAAAGCCGCCTGCATTGCTGCAACCGGAAGGCCAAGCTCAAGGCCAATGCCAATGGCCGCAAGCGCATTGCGGACATTGTGCTCGCCCGGCAGGTTGAGCTGCACCGGCCAGGCAGGATCCTGGCCCCTTTGCACCCTAAAGGTCATACAGGTGCCGATAGGCTGAACATCGGTTGCACGTAGGTCGGCCGACTCCGACATGCCGTAGGTAAGGACCGGTCGGGAGAGAAAAGGAATGATCTCGCGCACCTGCGGATCATCAAGACAGACAATAGCGGTGCCATAAAAAGGCAGGCGCTGAACAAAAGTGACAAAGGCCTGCTTGAGCTTGGCCATGTCATGGTCATAAGTCTCCATGTGGTCTGCGTCGATGTTCGTGATCACCGCCATCATGGGCATAAGGTTTAAAAAGGATCCGTCGGACTCATCGGCCTCGGCCACAAAGGTGTCGCCAAGGCCAAGTCGGGCATTTGCACCGGCGCTGTTGAGTCGACCACCAATAACAAATGTTGGGTCTTGCCCGGCTTCGGCAAGCAAGGAGGCGACAAGACTGGTTGTGGTTGTCTTGCCATGGGTACCCGCAATGGCAATGCCCTGTTTCATGCGCATGAGTTCGCCGAGCATGAGTGCTCGCGGCACAACTGGAGTCTTCAATGCACGTGCCGCCCGCAGCTCGGGGTTGTCAGACTTCACCGCGCTCGAAATAACAACCACATCCGCACCCTGAATATTCTCAGCCTGATGACCTTGAAAGATTCGGGCGCCTAGGCCCTCAAGCCTGCGGGTGGTGCTTGAGGCAGTTAGGTCGGAGCCCTGAACCTTGTAACCTTGGTTAAGCAGGACCTCGGCAATGCCCGACATACCCGAGCCGCCAATGCCCACAAAGTGCAGGGTCTGGATCTTATGCTTCACAGGGCCTGCCTGTTCTGATTGCCAAGCGCAGCAATCACGGTCATGTAATTCTCAAGTGAACTGGGTCCTGCGGCCAGGGACCGGGCAGCTTCTGCCATAGCCTTCAGGCCTTCGGGTCTAAGCTGGGCGAGGCAATGGGTCAGGCTGGCGAGAAACTCTGGTGACTGCCGAACAATAAGAGCGGCCTTGGCTGTCACCATAGCCTGGGCGTTGGCGGTCTGATGATCATCAATCGCATTGGGAAGTGGGACAAACACCGCAGGAATTCCAAGGGCTGCCAGCTCGGAAACGGTTGAGGCACCAGCACGGGCAATCACAAGATCGGCCCAGGCGTAGGCCTGCGCCATATCGTCAATAAAGGCCTCCACCTGCGCCTGCTTGGGGCCCATGCCCAGTGCCTGGTATTTGGCCTGAACCTGTGACACGTCATTGGGGCCTGTCTGGTGTCGCACCGCAATGCCATGAGGCCAATACGGCAGACTTGCTGCGAAGGCGTCGGGTAAGGCCTGATTCAAAGCATGCGCGCCTAGACTTCCGCCAATCACCAAGACGCGAAGCGGTGCCTCATGGCCAAAGTCGGGCCTGCGCGCGCCAGCCTGCGCAAGAAGTTCAGGCCGCACCGGATTGCCCACGCAGACCGCCGAAACAGGACTCAGCTGGGTTGAAGGAAAGCTGGTGAGTACGCGCGCTGCAAGCCGAGCAAGCCAGCGATTCGCTGTGCCCATAACAGCATTTTGTTCATGAACAACAAAAGAAATGCGCTGCAGCCAGGCTGCAATACCAACCGGAAATGAGACATAGCCACCAAAGACAAGAACAAGATTCGGTCGAAAGGATCGCAACAGCTGAAGGCATTCGAGCAGAGCCGATGCGAGCCTTAGTGGCAGGCTTAAAACCGCAGCAAGCCCACGGCCACGAAGACCTTGAAACCGCAGTTCCGTGAGTGTCATTGCACTTGCATCTCGAACCACGCGCGCTTCAAGGCCACGGTTACTTCCCACCCAATGCAGCTGGGCACCGGACTGCACGAGGGCCTTGGCGACGGCAAGGGCAGGGAAAATATGGCCGCCTGTACCCCCCGCCGCAATCAGCACGCGGCGTCCTTGCCAGTCGTTCTGAGGCAAGGTTGTCATGATGCCGTCCCTTCCCGTATGGCTCTAGCCGCTGCAGCGGCGGGCCCCAAGGGGGCAAGGCGGCGGCCCCTTGCCATGACGCGGTTCTCCGCATCAATGCGCGCCACAACACCTAAGGCAAAGCAGACAACCAGCATGGAGCTACCCCCATAGCTAATTAAAGGCAAGGTCAGCCCCTTGGTTGGCAAAAGCCCGGTGTTTACACCCGAGTGAATAAACGTCTGCACACCAATCCAGACGCCAATACCCTGGGCAACGAGTCCGGCAAAAAGACGCTCCTGCGACATAGCTAGCCGACCCACCTGAATGCAATAACGAATTAAGTAGGCAAAGCCAAGCAGTAAGGCGGTGACGCCAACAAACCCAAGCTCCTCACCAATGACGGCGAAGATAAAATCGGTATGAGGCAAAGGCAGGTAGCCGAGCTTGGCCACACCCGTGCCAAGACCAGAACCGAAAAGGCCACCATGACCAAATGCAATCAGTGCTCCGCAGAGCTGATAGCCCGCCTTCTGGGCATGACCCGGGTCGCAGGGAGTCAGGTAAGACATGATGCGCGCGACCCGAAAGGGCGTGAAATAAATAGCGAGTGCGAAAAAAATAATTAACAGAATGACCAAAGGAATGACCACGCGCAGGCTCATACCACCAAGCAACAAAACGGCGGCCACGGTTACGGTAATAACAACTGTTGTGCCAAGGTCGGGCTGCGCCATAAGCAGGCTTGTGACAATCACCATCAAAAGACCAATGGGCGCTAGGCCCTTCACAAGCTCCTCACGCATCCGCTCGTGTCGGCGCACCGCGTAGGCGGCAGCGAAGATGATCGCCAGCAGTTTCATAAGCTCGGAGGGCTGAAAGGTCAAGGGCCCCACGGGAATAGAGCGTACCGCTCCATCACGCTCAAAAGCGCCTCCACCAATAAATTTCAATGCGAGCACCACGAGGAGAAGGGCAATACCAAAGGCGAAAAGCAAGCCTGAATAACGATGCAGGTCATCGGAGGAAATACGAAAGGCCAAGGCAAAGGCAAGAAGACCAAGGGCTACATGTAAGGGGTGCCCCTTGAGTTGAGACCAGACGATGGTTTCTGCGTTGCTGCTTGGTAAGGGAAGGTTGGCCGAATAGACCATAACCAGCCCGCTCATCAACATGGCAAGCACCACGCCCATGTAGCGGCGATCAAGGGTCAATGGCATCTGATTGGAGCCCGCTGCACCTAGCATGGCTGGCCCTCCTGCTCCGCAAGTCGGGTTACGGCCTGGCTAAACTTATGGCCTCGATCCACGTAGCCTTCGAACATGTCAAAGCTCGCGCAGGCGGGCGAAAGAAGCACCATAACCTGCGCACCCGTTTGTAAAGAGTGATCTCTTGCCCACTGCCATGCATGGATCACGGCGTCATCGAGCGACCCGGCGGACTGCGCTTGAAGTCCAGCCTGTTGACAGGCCTCACCAATTTCAGGGCCCGCCTGGCCAATCGTGACCACATGGGCACGACGCTCCGATAAAAGCCGGACAAGGCCCGAGAAGTCCTGTGATTTGCCAAGCCCACCTAGAATAATGGCGATCGGCCCCTCGGTTCCGCGTAGAGCGGCCATGGTTGCGCCGGTATTGGTGCCCTTGCTGTCATTAATGAAAGTGACTGAATCTATTACCGCCACCGGCTGCATTCGGTGGGGCTCGCCTTCGTAGTGGGTCAGTGCATGCAACATCGAGGCAAGGTCAGGGCTTACTTGCATGGCAAGACCCAGGGCGGCCATGGCGTTAAGGCTGTTGTGCCCGCCTGTAATTCGCAAGGCCTCAAGGGGTACGAGACGTTGCGGTTTAAGCTCAGGATCTTCTGGCCAGTGGGCGATCCAGTCGATGCCTTGATGCAACAGGCCAAAGCCAGGCCGATGACTTGAGGCCGGACCAATACCAAAGCTCACGAAAGGGAGAGGCCGGGATTTTGTCTTCGGCCTTAAAGCCTCAATGGCTGCGAGAAGCTCGTCCTCCCCTCTATTAACCACCATGGCGCAGGCGGTGGGCTGACCAATTCCAAAGACCCGAAGCTTTGCGGCCATGTAGTCCTGCATATTAGGATGCCAGTCAAGGTGATCCTGGCTAAGGTTTAGAACGGTCGCAACGGTGGGGGCAAACCGATGGGCAAGTGCCAGCTGAAAACTTGAAAGCTCTAATACCCAGACCTGGGGCCAACGCCCTAAAGCCTCGCGCTCGAGCAGTCCCCTTAGGAGAGAAGGGCCCTGGTTGCCCGCCTCTTGAACATCCATACCGGCTGCTCGCAGCAAATGCGCGGTCAGCCTTGCTGTGGTGGTCTTGCCATTGGTTCCCGTAATTGCAACAACCGGCGGGCGATCGAGGGCAAGGCTCTTTCCCTCGTCCTTGGCGTTGTCCATGCGACCGAGGTGACTTAGGGCCCAGTCGAAAAGATCAAGTTCGCCCACCACGGAAATCCCGTTTTTTTTAGCATGGTCTAGGAGCGCAAGCAGGGGGCTATGGCATTCGGCTTTCGGGCTCAAACCCGGCGAGAGGGCGAGCATCTGTCGATCGGCAAGTAGGCCAGCATCGAACGGGGTGGGTGTCTGCCACTGCACCACCAAGCCTTTGGGCGTTGTCTGTTCGGCGCGGCTATCGACCAGTAGAACATCGGCGCCCCGGCGCTGCAGCCAGTCGGCCATGGCACAGCCCGATTCGCCCGCGCCGACAACAAGAACACGAAGCCCCTGCCATCCGCTGTCTGGACAAGGCCACTGAATGTTAGGCATCTCTTGCATGGGTTATCGAATCTTCAAGGTGGCCAGTCCAGCAAGAACCAGCATCATGGTAATGATCCAAAAGCGCACGACAACCTGCGTCTCCTTCCAGCCCTTTTGCTCGTAATGATGGTGGAGGGGCGCCATAAGAAAAATGCGTCGACCTTCTCCGTAGCGGAATCGGGTGTACTTAAAGTAGACGACCTGCAACATGACCGAGAGAGTCTCAACAACAAAGACACCTCCCATGATGAAAAGAACGATCTCTTGGCGAACCACAATGGCCACAACACCCAAGGCACCGCCCAAGGCAAGCGCACCGACATCACCCATAAAGACCTGGGCGGGGTAGGCGTTAAACCATAAAAAGGCCAGGCCAGCGCCAACAATCGCCGCACAAAAAACTGTGAGCTCTCCCGCCCCGGGAATAAACGGCAGCAAGAGATATTTCGAAAAGACCGCATTACCCGCCACGTAAGCGAAGACACCCAAGGCGCCTGCAATGAGCACCGTGGGCATGATGGCAAGGCCGTCCAGTCCATCGGTTAGGTTGACAGCATTGCTCGAGCCCACAATCACAAGATAGGAAAGAATGACGAATCCCCAGAGACCGAGCGGATAGGCAACACTTTTGAGAAAGGGAACAATCAGGTCCGCCTGCGATGGCAAGGTAAAGAAAAAGCCGTTGGACCACCAGTGTTCAAAGAGCGCCCAAGCCTCGGTGCCGGTGGGTGCTGAAACGGCGAAGGCAAGGTAAAAGGCGGAGCCCAGACCAATGAGTGACTGCCAGAAGAATTTCGCCCGCGCCGACAGGCCCTTGGGGTTTCGGTGCACCACCTTTTTGTAGTCATCCACCCAGCCCACGGCACCAAGACCCAGTGTCACGATGAGCGCTGCCCAGACAAACCGATTGGATAGGTCTGCCCATAAGAGGGTGGTCACCCCAATCGAGAGAAGAATAAGCGCGCCCCCCATGGTGGGAGTGCCCGTCTTAACAAGATGGGTCTGAGGGCCATCATTGCGAACCGACTGACCAATTTTTAGACGGGTAAGGCCACGAATGACGCGTGGTCCTAGAAACAGGCCTAGGAAGAGTGCCGTAAGGCTTGCGAGCACGGCACGAAGCGTGATGTAACCGAAGACCCCCAGACCCCGAACAAGTTCATCAAGCGACTGAAAGATTAGGAGGAGCATGCAAGGCCCTTTGCATCAAGATTCAAGAGTCCATCCACCAAACGTTCCAGTCGCATAAACCGCGAACCTTTGATCCAGGCGGTGAACCCTGGACCGGGTTGTTGCATGCCAACCAAAGACTGCGTCTCTGGGATCACCTTTTGAAACTGGTCGCGAAGTGCTGCCAGCAACGAGGGCAGGTCCGCAAAGACTCGGCCAACACCAAGGGCCCGCCCTGCCCCGCTCATGGCCTCGCCAAGAAGCCAGATCTCCTCAATGCCCGCCTGGCTTGCCTTCTGCAGAACCTCTTGATGAAAGGCAGGGCCCTGCTCACCCACCTCACCCATGTCCCCCAGAACAATGAGTCTCAGCCCTTGAAGGCCAGCCAAGGCTTTGACCGCTGCAAGCACGGAGTCGGGGTTGGCGTTGTAACTATCGTCAACAAGCCAAACATTGGGTCGAACCTGATGCACCTGGCCCCGGCCCTTAACGGGTACAAAGCGCGATAGCCCTCGCTGTAAGTTCTTCGGCGTAACGCCCAGGGCTATCGCCAGCCCCGCAGCTGCAGCAAGATTGCTTGCGTAATGCTCGCCAATGGCAGGCAGTCGCACAGGACCAAGGGTTTCCGTCTCGGCCTCAGAGAAGGAGCTGGCATCCCCAGGCCACTCAAGCAAAAGACTAACCTCAAGGCTTGGGCCCGGCTCGCTACGTGCGCGAAGCTCGAGGCTTGGCTGAACTAACTTGGGCTGCTCCCAGGCGGTTGGGCTTGCTGACTGACCCATGAGCCCAAACCGAATGAGTTGAACATCGGGTCGTGACTGCAGGCTTCCCGCCCATAGAGGCTCGTGGTCGGTATCGCAAGGTAAAGCCGCGTAGCCCTTGGGCTGAATAAAGCCAAGGGCTGCACCATTTTCTTTCGCACAAGCCTCCACGGTCTGCATAAATTCTTGGTGCTCGCGCTGAGCATTGGTAATAACCACCGCATTCGGGGCGGCTGCTCGGGCAAGCTGCTCAATCTCATTAGGGTGATTCATGCCGATTTCAACCACGGCCACCCGATGTCTTGGCCTGAGTCCCACCAAGGTCATGGGCAGACCAATATGGTTATTCAAATTCCCCGAGGTGGCGTGGACCTGTCCCAGACCAAAGGCCTCGGTCACTGCCAGGCGTGTCATTTCTTTCACGGTTGTCTTGCCGTTGGACCCAAGTACCGCACCCAAAGAGCCACCCCACCACTGCCGCCATTGGCCAGCAATACATAAAAAGGCCTGCTGCACATCGGGAACAAGAATGAGTCGCTTGCTCTGTTCGGCGGTTAGGTCGCCCGGCAGATCGTCTCGGCGATCGACAAGGGCGGCACGTGCGCCTTGCTGAAAAACTCGGCCAAGAAAATCGTGACCATCGAATGTCTCGCCCTTCAAGGCGATAAAAAGATTGTTTCGACAGGGCTGACGACTGTCGGTAAGGATGCCACTAACCGGCTGCTGCCAGTCCCAAGGCACGACCGAAAGACCGTCTACTGAATAGGCTCCCGCCCCAGGCGCATCAAGCAACAAACCGTCATTCTTCAACCACTGGCAGATGGTCTGCAGGCTTGGCAAGGGACGGTAACTTTCAAGAAATTGCAGGCCAACCTGTCGGTCGTCAAAGGGCAGGCGAACCCCTTGCACCTCCTGATAAACCTCATGGCCCTTTCCAGCAATTAAAATCTGATCCCCGGGGCCCGCAAGGTCGATGGCCTTGGCAATGGCGAGCCGACGATCAAGCTCAACAAGAACATGCGGCCGTTGTTCATCCGTAAGACCCGCAAGAATCTGATTCACGATTTCTTGTGCAGACTCTGTTCTTGGATTGTCCGAGGTAACCACCAATCGGTCGGCGTGCGCATAGGCGACTTTGGCCATGAGTGGCCGCTTAACCGCATCACGATCCCCTCCACAGCCAAAGACCAGAATCAAGTCTCCTCCCGATGCCTCCGCCAAGGGCCTTAAGGCCCGAAGGACCTGGGCAAGGGCATCGGCCGTATGCGCGAAGTCAACCCACACAGTTGGCCGGTTAAGACTCAGGCGCTCGGGCGAGACCGACTTGCCTTTAAAAGGCTCAAGCCTTTGAAGGCGCCCCTCGGGAAGAACAAGTCGACTAAGGGCATGCAAGACGCGATCGGCTGGATAGCCGTGGGCATGAAGCAGCCCGGCGACGACCGCCGCATTTTGTAAGTTATGCAGACCGGGCAAAGGAAAGTCCCTAACCCCAGGGCTTGTCGTTATGTCGCCAGCATTCGCATTCGTAATGCGCAGCCCGAGTTGAGGCAGACCAGCCTGCATTGATTGGGTCAAGAGCGTTATAGAATGCGAGGACAGTGCAGCGCTGTGCGCAACGCGGGAGGGCAAGGAAGCGGCCAGAGAGACTTGCGAGCTTTTTTCATTCCCAGTCAGGGGAGCAACAGAGGCTTGCATAAGATTTCGGCAATGCCTTGCAGCTTCAACAATAACGTCAGGCAAGGGCTCCTGCCCCTCGATGGGATCCGCGATAACCGCATGACCAAGACCCGGCGCCTCAAACAACAAGGCCTTGGCCTGGGCATAGGCCTGAAGACTTCCATGGAAATCGAGATGATCCTGAGCGAAGCTTGTCAGCCCCGCGGCCTGAATCGTACAGCCCGTCAGCCTATAGCTCACAAGGCCAATGGAGCTTGCCTCAAGGCAGACATGTTCAACCCCCCGACGTAAAAAATCGGCCAGCCAGACCTGCAGACTCACGGCGTCAAGACTTGTCAGACCAGGCTCGGCAAGTTGACGAGTCAGCGGGTCATCCTGACCGGGAACATAGGGCGCTCTGGGCCGAATGGGTTCAAAGCTAAAAATACCGAGGGTTCCAATACAGGCCGATCGTGCACCAAGCAAGGCCAGACTGCGGGCGAGCCCGTAACAGGCCGTCGTCTTACCATTGGTCCCGGTCACCGCTGTGAGCTTAAGTCGGTCAGAAGGTCTACCGTAAAAATAAGACGCAATCAGGCCGGCATGCTGCCGAAGATTCTCTACAAAATACACAGGCAGATCAGACCTTGATCGATCAGAGGTCGGAGACTGCTCGCGCGTCCAGGCCTCAACCGCTGGCGCATAGGTCTGGTCAAGCACCATGCCTCCTGCGGCCTTCTCGCGGCATGCCGAGAGCAGGGCCTCTAGATTCATTGTCTTACCAGGCAGTGCAAGCAGCCAGTCGCCCTCGACAAGTCTTTGAACCTGAGAGACAAGCTGTCCGCTGCAACGCCGACGGATCTGCTCGGCATGCGCCTGACTGCCTGGATCCTCGATAGCCAGGGGATGAATCAAAGCAGCCCCTCTTCTTGGCCTACGCGTGTGGGCTGAACCCGAACAGCAGGGTCAGGGGACATCTGCATGCGTCGCAGACTGTCACCCGCGACGCGCGCGAAGACAGGTGCCGCCACCTCGCCGCCGTAATGGCCCTGCTTGCTGGGCTCATCGACAACAACGCCAATGACAAGCCTTGGCGCAGCAGCAGGTGCAAAGCCAATGAAAGATCCAACATAACGATCTTTGGCATAACCGCCTGCGACCGACTTGTGAACCGTCCCGGTTTTCCCCGCGACACGAAAGCCTTCAAGCTGAGCCCTTGAGCCTGTGCCGTCAGGGCCTGCAGCCTGAGAGAGCATGTCGCGAACTGCTGCCGCGGTCTTTGCGCTAAAAACGGGTGTACCCATAACTGGGCCATTCACCGGAGTCATGCGCAGATCCACACGATCGCCATTGCGCGCAAAGACCGTGTAAGCCTGAACCATCTGCAGCAAGGAGGCAGAGAGTCCATAGCCGTATGAGAGCGTGGCTTTGTCAATGGGCTGCCAAGACTGCCAGGGCCGCAGCCGACCTGAGGCCTCGGCTGGAAACTGCAAGGGTGTGGCCTGGCCAAAGCCAAGGCTAGCAAAGGCATCGTACATGGCCGACGAGGGCAGACCTCGGGAGATTTGCACCATACCCACGTTGCTGGACTTCTTCACTACCTCAGTTACGGTGAGCCGGTCGTAGGCCTTTGTGTCCCTTATTGTGCGGCGGCCAATGGTCATTCGACCATTGCCAGTGGAGATCGAGGTGGAAGGCTCAAACAAAGCCGCATCAAGGGCTGCCGCAACAACAAAGGGCTTCATGGTGGAGCCTGGTTCAAATAGATCTGTCGCGGCACGGTTACGAACTCGGGTTGCATCAAGCTGACCCCGCTGACTAGGATCAAACGAAGGCGCGTTAGAAAGAGCAAGGAGTTCACCTGTTCGACTGTCAACCACGACAACGGAAACCGACCTGGCCTGATGCTGGCGCCAGGCTTCCTGCGCGGCCTGATAGGCAATGGCTTGAATCCCTGCATCAAAAGAAAGGCGAATGTCTTCTCCTGGTACCGCGGGCTTTATGGTCTTTTGGCCGAAGGCCTGGCTGCGACCATCCACCACAAGCCGCTCTTCGCCATTCGTACCCCGAAGCGTTTTTTCCATTTGACGCTCAAGCCCTTCAAGGCCTTGGTCTTGGCTGTTGGTAAAGCCTATTAGGTTGGCAAAGGCAGCACCATGCGGGTAATAGCGTTGAAACTCTTGTTCAAGCTCAACGCCAGGTATGCGAAGGGCTCGAATCTGATCGGCCTTGGTCAGTTCAAGACCCGATGCCAAATAAAAGAATCGCGTCGTGCCCTGCACGCGAGCCTGCAGATCCTGCAGGGGTATACCAAGGATGGCGGCTAACTGGCCAAGTCGGGGATGCTTGGTATCGAAGACTTTGGGTGCAAGACCGACGCGATGCTCTGACAGGCTTACTGCCAAGACCTCCCCGTTGCGGTCGAGAATACGTCCCCTCGGAGCAGGCAAGACGATCGCCCTCTCAAAACGATTTGCGGCACGTTTTTCCCACTGATCCACACTGACCTGCTGAAGATAAAACGATCGGCCCCATACCGTTGCAAGGCCAAGCATCAGCATGCCCAAAACAAACTGCGAGCGGCCTGCCGTTGCCCGCCAGGTCAGAATTTTTTGGTCGGACCCTTGACCTGTTCGACCCGAAACGCCAGAAGTCTTCTTAGCCTCTGAACGTTTAACCGACTTTGCACCTAAGAGACGAGACCGTTCCGCGGACGTTGCTGCCGACCTGCCAGACCGACTCGCGCGGTCCTTTCGAGCCGCAGGCGTAAAACTTGGCCAAATAACGCTGGGCCGAACCGTCAAGGGGAAGCCTCAGCTAGGCGCGCGTTGGTCACGGGCATAGGTAGATAAATGGTCTGCTCGGAGCCAATTGGCACCATGCCAAGGTTCGATCGCGCCGTCTGCTCAAGCCGTGCGGGTGTCTTTAAGCTTGCGACCGAGACCTCCAGGTTTTCGACCTCCGAGGCACGGCGCTCGACCAGGCGCTCAAGCCTTTGGGACTCCGCAAAAAGCCGCCTCTCGTGATAACGCGCATTCACCAAGGCCAGTGCCGTCATCACAAGCGCGACCGCAATCCAGCCATTCGGTAAGCGGTTCATGACTGCACCCCCTTCTCTTTAGTCGATTCTTGATTCGTTCTCAGGCATTCGGCCACACGTAAAATGGCGCTTCGGGCACGAGGATTGGCCGCAAGCTCTTCAGCATCGGGCCTAAGTCGGGCAAGCTTTCGCAGCCACGGGCCCGCTGTGTCTAACTGCCGGGGACCGGCAGCTTGGGCGAGAAGGGCGAACTGAGCACGGCCCATGCCGGGTGTGCGCCTTATTCTCTGATCCATGGGTCTTGAGGCCTCATCAATGAACTGCTTGACCAATCGGTCCTCAAGCGAATGAAAGCTAATCACCGCTAGCCTTGCCTGGTGGCCAAGCCAACGACGAACCTGAGAAAGCAGGCTGGCGAGCTGGTCGAGCTCTTGGTTCACCGCAATACGAAGCGCCTGAAAAGTTCGAGTCGCGGGATGATGGCCGGACTCCGCGCGTCCACCATGCCGACCCAGAACCTTCTCGACAAGCTGCGCGAGCGCTCGTGTGGTTTGAAGGGCAGGTGCCTGTCCGATGCGCGCCTGCTCGAGACGGTCAAGAATGGCAGTCGCCACCTTACGCGCGTGACGCTCCTCGCCAAACCGGCGCAGACAGTCCTCGAGCTCCGCCTGAGACGTCGCCTCCAGCCATTGCCAGGCAGGCAGTCCCGTTCGAAAATCCATACGCATATCGAGCGGGCCGTCCCTCATAAAGCTAAAGCCGCGGTCGGCCTGGTCAAGCTGCGGAGAAGAAACGCCCAGATCCGCCAGCAGCCCGTGGATAAAGGGCTGCTGGCGTTGCACGAGCACTGACGAGAGCTCGGAAAAGGCTCTAGGCTCAAAGAGAAAACGGGAATCACTGGCCATGAGAGCCTGCGCAGACTCCAGTGCCTGAGGGTCGCGATCGAAGGCAAGCAACCGCCCCTGTGGCCCGAGCCTACGAAGTATTTCTTGGGAATGGCTCCCACGACCAAAGGTTGCATCGATGTAAAAGCCGGACGGGTCAATGACCAGCGCATCAACGGCCGCCCCAAGAAGAACAGGCTGGTGCCCGAGCCCCGCGGAGGCGGTGAGGTGGGACGACGGGCGGGTATTGGCGGCAGTCAATCACGGCCACCCCGAAACTTTCGTGCGCGGACCTGCTCTTTGTGAACGCTAAGACGCGCGGGGTCCCAGAGCTCAAAGTGGCTGCCTACCCCCAGCAGCATGACCTCTCGGCCAATGCCTGCACCCTCACGCAGAACCGGATTCAAAAGAATACGACCCGCCGAATCGAGCTCGGGGGTATCGCTCAAGCCCAGCCAGAATCTTCGGCGCTCTTGTCCAGTGTCGTCGTCCCAGTCGAGCTCATGATCAAGAGAACCCTCCTGACTGGCTTGAGATGGCTGATCGCCAGGCTGTGTCAGCCGCTCGACGCGTCGCGACCATTGGTCATAGGGCATAAGCAAAAGGCAGCCGTCGTTGCTTTCGAGCAGAGCCACATGGCCTGCAGAGGCCTGATGCAAGGCATCCCGATAACGCGTTGGTAGCGTCATTCGGCCTTTCACATCCAGGCTAAGGGCAGAAATTCCCGAAAACATTGGCCCACTAATCCCCACTTTTTCACACGATTCCCCACTTTATGCAAAAGTCAAGAATCGGTCAAGCGAGTGCAGCGGATTTTTTCTTTGTAAACAAATACTTAGAGAGGGTTTCTTGAGCCAGATTTGAGCTTAAGATTCCCATTTAAATCAAGAGGATAAGTCATTATATTTAAAGTGGTTTATGAAAAAGGAAGTGGGCCTGTAGGCCGGATTCTGTTACGGACCCTGGCCACCCTCGACCAGGATCTATAGCGGCCATCCCTCTAGGCCTGGCATTGCTGCCAGGCTCAAGCCACCTACCCGCACACTTGAGCGGGACGCCCTTCGGGCCCATTCGACACGTCGATTGAACCCACGTGTGCCTATTTGGTGTTGCTCCGGGTGGAGGTTACCGCGTTTCACATCCTTGCGACCCGAAGGCCTCAATTACTCGTCTCTGTGGCCCTATTCCTCGCCTTGGGTGGGCATCTCATCCCACTTGCTGCGTACGGCCGTTAGCCGTCACCCTTCCCTATGGAGTCCGGACCTTCCTCTCCTGATCATGTCAGCAGCGACCGCCCAGCCCACTTCCGTTAGAAATGATACTCGCGCTCCCCGCTCTCTTAGAGGATTCTTTTAAATGCGACCCGCAAACTTCCAGCGCAGAGTCTGACCCGCCGCCAAAGGAATTAAAGTGTGTCCCTCGTGGCGAATACGTTCGGGAACAACATGATCTTGACGAACGAGCTCAACCCGACCCGATGCCCGCGGCAGGCCATAGAAATCAGCCCCGAAGCCACTAACAAAGTCTTCGAGCCGGGGCAAAGCCCGCGCCTCGTCAAAGACCTGGGCGTAGAGTTCCAAAGCAAAGGCCGCTGAGAAGCAGCCCGCACAACCACAATCGGCCTCTTTTAGCGATTGGTCGTGGGGCGCCGAATCAGTCCCCATAAAAAAGCGAGGGCTGCCCGAAATAGCGGCCGCAACCAAGGCCTGCCGATGGGGTTCACGCTTGAGAATCGGCAGACAGTAGTAGTGAGGCCGTAGCCCGCCTCGGAAAAGTGCGTTGCGGTTATAGAGCAGATGCTGTGGCGTGATGGTGGCAGCAATGGCCCCATCAGACTCGCGCACATAGTCAACCGCCTCGCGCGTGGTGGCATGCTCAAAAACAATACGAAGTTCAGGATGACGTTGACGCAGAGGAATGAGCCGCTCCTCAATAAACCGTGCCTCTCGATCGAAGACATCCACCTCGGCGGCCGTGACCTCGCCGTGAACGCACAAGACCACAGACTTCTTGGCCATACGTTCAAAGACTGGGTCAAGCGCCTCGAGATTGGTCACACCTGCATCGGAATGCGTGGTCGCGCCCGCGGGGTAGAGCTTAAACGCCAAGACATGAGGACTGTCCGCGGCGCGGTCAATCTCCTCGCGACTTGTCTTGTCAGTCAGGTAGAGCGTCATGCACGGATTAAAACCAGAGGCCTGTTCGGCCTTAAGCGCCCCAAGAATTCGTTCACGGTAGGCTTCGGCCATAGCCACGCTAACAACAGGGGGCTGCAGGTTGGGCATGACCAAGGCACGCCCAACCTGCGCTGCCGAATAGGGGGCCACCGCCTGGAGCATAGCCCCGTCACGCAAATGCAAATGCCAGTCGTCGGGCTCGCGAAGCTGTAGGCTTGTTTTGTTATCGGTTCGCGCCTGAAGTGCAGGCTTGCTGTTCGATTCGTTCGGGGTCATGGAATCACTATGCCATGACCAAGAGAATACGAATGTCATTGACATTCGTTCGTGTGGGTCCGGTGCGTAAGTCCGTTCCTAAGGCCCGAAAAAGACTTAAGGCGTCGTTATTGTCCAAATAGGCTCTGGGCTCAAGACCCTTTGAACGGGCCTGAGTTAAAAAATCGGGGCTAAAGTAGGCGCCAGCCGCGTCACTGGAACCGTCAATGCCATCGCTGTCGGCAGCCAGGCCCCAGACGCATGGCTCCACACCAAGCGCTTCCAGTGCCAGGGTGTGGGCGAGCAGAAATTCCGTACAACGGCCACCCTGGCCGGAGCCGCGAACCGTCACCGTGCACTCCCCTCCCGAGACCAGGGCGATGGGCCGCTTGAATTCCGAGATGCGGTTATTTGCGAGCTCGCGAACCAGAGAGGCCATTACCCCGGCCACATCCCGTGCCTCGCCTGTGACCCCATCACCCAGGCAAAGCGTCTGAAAACCCTGCTCGCGCAGGACGTCACTGGCAGCATCCAGGCTAGCTTTTGCGGTTGCAAGCATCAATGTCTTTGCATGGGCGAGCCGTAGATCACCAGGCTTTGGCGTTTCTGCAATCTCGCCCCTGCAGCCTGCCTCCAGGCGGTTCCTTACGGAACCCGGTGGCGTAACCCCCCAGCGGGCAAGCACTTGGCGCGCATCATCAAAGCTGCTTGGATCGGGGTCGCATGGGCCAGAGGCGATGTCGGAGGGTTGATCACCAACCACATCTGAAATCACAAGGGTATGCACTGGGGCCTTCGACATCAGCGCAAGCTGCCCGCCCTGCAGGCGCGAAAGATGCTTTCGAACCACATTCATTTCTTGAATGGGAGCGCCACTTCGAAGCAGCTGCTGAGTAACCCCACGAAGGTCATCCATCGTAAGGCCTTCGGCAGGAAGGGCAAGCAGACTGGACCCACCGCCCGAGACCAACACAATAAGTTGATCCTCGGGACTGAGCTCAGTCACTTTTTGGGCAAGTCGCTGCGCGGCCATCTGGCCAGCGTCGTCAGGCACAGGGTGGCCAGCCTCCACACACTGAAGACGGTTGAGCGGCAGACCATGGGCATAACGTGTAATGACCAAGCCGTCGAGCGGCGCATGCTGGGGCCAGAGCTGCTCCACTGCACGCGCCATGCTCGCAGCCGCCTTGCCCGCACCCACGACATAAGTCCTTCCCCGCGGTGGGCTGGGCAGTTGGCTAAGCGCCAGGCATTGCAAGGGGTCTGCCGCAGCAACGGCTGCCTGATAGGCCTGTTGAAGAAGACCTACAGGCGAGATCATTAAGCAGACTCCAAGGCCTCGGCGATGGCCTTACCCACCATGACCGTATTGGCTGTCCCTCCAAGATCAGGAGTTTTCAGGCCATCGCCCAGCACCTGCTCAATGGCCTGAAGCACCGCATCGTGGGCCTTGGGGTAGCCTAGAAAGTCGAGCATCATGGCAGCCGACCAGATCTGACCAATGGGATTGGCAATGCCCTTACCGGCAATGTCGGGGGCAGAGCCATGAACGGGCTCAAAAAGCGAGGGAAAGCGGCGATCGGGGTTGAGGTTCGCCGACGGGGCAATACCAATGGTTCCGGTGCAGGCGGGTCCAAGGTCGGAAAGAATATCGCCAAAAAGGTTACTGGCGACGACCACATCAAACCAGTCGGGATGTTGTACGAAGTGCGCCGTGAGGATGTCGATGTGGAATTTGTCCACACGAACGTCGGCGAAATTTTTGGCCATGGCCTCCACACGAGAATCCCACCAAGGCATGGTAATGGCGATGCCATTGGACTTTGTAGCCGAGGTGAGATGCTTCTTTGGCCGCCTCTGGGCGAGCTCAAAAGCAAACTTTAGAACACGGTCGGTGCCCACGCGGCTCATCACGGTTTCCTGCACCACGGTCTCGCGCTCGGTGCCTTCAAACATAAGGCCACCAATAGAGGAATACTCGCCTTCGGTATTCTCGCGCACCACGTAAAAGTCAATGTCACCGGGTTCCCGACCTGCCAAAGGCGAACGCACACCTGGCATAAGACGTACCGGCCTTAAATTCACGTACTGGTCAAACTCGCGACGAAATTTAAGCAACGACCCCCAAAGAGAGACATGATCTGGAACGGTAGCGGGCCAGCCTACCGCGCCAAAAAAAAGGGCCTCAAAACCTAAAAGCTGATCCTTCCAATCAACGGGCATCATGGCGCCATGCGCCGCGTAGTAATCGCAGCTGGCAAAATCAAAATGGGCAAAATCCAGGTCAATCCCAAACCGACCCGCGGCTACTTCCAACACTCGAAGGCCCTCAGGAACGACTTCTTTGCCAATGCCATCGCCCGGCAGGACTGCTATGCGGTGCTTAGTCATGCGAAAACTGCCTTTCTTGAAATGCAATGCGTTGAAACCACCATAATGATTCATGTTGCGCCCGCCTATTGACTGTCGCCGGGCCCGTTTTTTATTTACTGCCTGCAAGGATACCCAGTTCGTGCGTCATCACGCCTCCGCCGCCCTGTCTAGCCCGCAGCCCAATACACTGGGCCAGCCTCAAACCAGCTCGACCCTGGGCCCTCAGGGCAGTTGGCCGGTCATTCGCAAACTTCTTCCCTACCTACTGAAATACAAGCTGCGCATGGGCCTTGCCCTTGCCGCGCTCATCAGTGCCAAGGTGGCGAACATTGGTATACCGGTCTTGCTCAAAGAAATCGTCGATGGTCTGACCCCAGGCTCAGCAGTGATCGGCGTCTCCGTCGGCCTTGTGCTCGGCTATGGCTTGATTCGACTTGCCTCTACGGGTCTCACGGAACTGCGTGAACTTATTTTTGCAAGAGTCACCCAGGGCGCTGTGCGAGACATTAGCCGGCAGGTCTTCGAGCATCTTCACAAACTCTCCTTGCGGTTTCACCTGGAGCGTCAGACCGGCGGGCTCACACGCGACATTGAGCGTGGAACCCGGGGGGTGGGTACGCTTGTGAACTTCACCTTGTATAGCATTGTGCCTACCGCGGTCGAGGTGCTTCTGGTCACGGCATGGCTTGCCTGGTTCTACCCCCCAGCCTTTGCCCTGATTACGCTTGGCGCGCTTGTGGCCTACGTAGGCTTTACTTTTCTAATCACCGAATGGCGCACGCACTTTCGTCGTGAGATGAACGAGCTTGACTCGCGGGCCAATGCAAGGGCCATTGACTCCCTGCTCAATTACGAGACGGTCAAGTATTTCAACAACGAGTCCTTCGAGGCCCAACGCTACGACCGCAGCCTTGCCCGCTGGCAAGACGCTGCCATTAAGAGCCAGGCATCTTTGTCTGTTCTTAACATTGGTCAGGCCGCCATTATTGCCACGGCAGCAAGCCTGATGCTCTGGCAGGCAGTTGTTGGGGTGGAAGAAGGCCGCATGACCATTGGCGACCTGGTACTGGTCAACGCCTTCCTGATTCAGCTTTACATTCCACTGAATTTTCTGGGCGTTCTATACCGGGAAATTAAACAGAGCATTGCCGATATGGAACGCTTGTTTGGCCTGCTGGCCCAGAACCAAGAGGTGGCTGACCCGCCGGGAGCGCCCGCCCTGCATATCACCAAGGGCGGCATTCATTTTGAGAAGGTTTGCTTTGCCTACGATCCACGACGCCCCATTCTGAAAGACCTTGAACTGACCATTGAACCCGGGCAAACCGTGGCGGTGGTGGGCTCTTCAGGGGCGGGCAAAAGCACCCTTGCTCGACTGCTCTACCGTTTCTATGACACGCAGGCTGGACGAATCTGCATTGACGGACAAGACATTCGCCTCGTGCAACAAGATTCATTACGTCGAGTGATTGGCATCGTGCCACAGGACACTGTTCTTTTTAACGACAGCCTGGCCTATAACATTCGTTACGGAAAGCCCGATGCAAGCGACCAAGAGCTTGAGCAGGCTATTGCCGCCTCGCGCCTGGAATCCCTGGTGCAACGCCTTCCCGATGGGCTTAGTACACCGGTGGGCGAGCGCGGGCTTAAGCTTTCCGGCGGCGAAAAACAAAGGGTTGCGATTGCGCGGGCCATGCTGAAGAAACCGGCCATTCTTATTTTTGACGAGGCAACCTCTGCACTTGACTCCGAATCCGAGCGAGCCATTCAACGCGAGATTGAGGAAGTCTCAAAGGGGCGCACCAGCATCATCATTGCCCACCGGCTTTCCACCATTCGCCATGCCAGCACCATCATGGTGCTTGAAGACGGGCGGCTTGTTGAGAAGGGCAGTCACACCGAGCTTCTTGATCTGAAGGGACGCTACTCGCAACTCTGGGAACTGCAAGCACGCGAAGCCAGTCAGGCCAAGGGCGAAGCCGCGGCACCAGATTCGAGCCGGCCGGCATCCTAAGGTTAGGAGATACCCTGACTTTGCTTGGGTTTGGCGTTCAAACACTGTTTGCTCGGGCAAACTTAACACGTGGATTTGATCTACTGCTTATTAACTTTTTAAGGAGTTCAACACTATGTTTAAACGTCGCCTACTCGGGCTCAGCCTCTCTCTGGGCCTGGCCGTTGCGGCTTCGCCCGCTTTTGCTAACAAAACCCTTGAAGCGATTAAAGCGAAGGGTGAGCTGTCTTGCGGCGTAAATGCGGGGCTCGGTGGCTTCGGCATTGCCGGCAGCGATGGAAAATGGACAGGCTTTGACGTGGATTACTGTCGTGCTGTTGCCGCGGCCGCGCTGGGCGACGCCAACAAAGTTCGCTACGTCCCACTGAACGCTGCTCAGCGGTTTACCGCATTGCAGTCTGGCGAGATCGATATGCTGGCTCGCAATACAACCTGGACCATGAGCCGAGACACTCAGCTTGGCACCACCTTTGGAGCAACAAACTTTTTTGACGGCCAAGGCTTTATGGTACCCAAGAGCTTAAAGGTGAAATCTGCAAAGCAGCTGAAGGGCGCCACCATCTGTGTTCAAAGTGGAACGACCACGGAAAAAAACTTGGCTGACTACTTCAAAGTCAACAAAATGACATACAAGCCTGTTGTTTCTGAAGACAACAAGGTTGTTGTCGCGGCTTACAACGAGGGCCGCTGCAAAGTGCTCACCTCGGACGCATCGCAGCTCGCTGCCATTCGTGCTAATGACACGAAGAAGCCTGATGACCACGTCATTCTTCCTGAAATTATCAGCAAAGAGCCCCTTGGTCCCGTAACGCGTCAGGGAGATGAGGCCTGGTCGAAGCTTGTGACCTGGGTCCACTTTGCCATGATCACGGCTGAAGAGTTAGGTGTTACCTCAGCAAACGTGGATCAAAAGAAGGGAGACGCCAGCCCTGAGTTGCAGCGCCTGCTTGGTCAAGGCAACAACGACTTTGGTAAGGCCATCGGTACCGATTCTCAGTGGGCCTACCGAGTCATTAAGCAGGTGGGTAACTACGGCGAGGTCTTTGAGCGTCATCTTGGCAAAAATACCCCTCTGAAGCTTAATCGCGGACAAAACGCACTGTGGACCAACGGTGGTCTTCAGTACGCGCCCCCCATTCGTTAATTAGAGTGGCTCTGGTGTAGGACGGGTCTAACCCCGTTCTACACCCGCTACCCGCTCCGCTCCCAAAAACGACCGGGGAATTATTTATTTCCCTCTTACCTTAGTTACCCCCTCGTGAGTCCCCGTGTTCATGAACCCTTCTAAACACGTGCATTGCCGATGTTGAACCAGCCGAAGTTTCGCGCCATGGTCTGGCAGGCCTTGCTGTTTGCCGCGCTTGCTTTGGGGCTTTGGATTCTTGTTGGGAACTTGAATGCCAACCTTGCCCAACGGGGCATTGACTTTGGGTATGACTTTTTGCTTGGCCCCGCGGGCTTTGATATTGCCGAACGCGCCATCGCCTACGAATCAGACAGCAGTTATCTAAGAGCCTTCGTTGTTGGTTTTCTTAATACGCTTCGTGTTGCCTTCATTGGAATTGTTATTGCGAGCCTGTTGGGCCTTATAGTGGCTGTGGGCAGTCTTTCGCCCAACCCCTTGCTCGTTGGGCTCTGTCGCCAGTTTGTGGAGTTCATTCGTAACATCCCGCTGCTTCTGCAGCTGATCTTCTGGTACCTCACCCTTGCCGTTATTCTTCCCGATACCGAGTCACCGGCCCAACTGCTGCCCCATGTTTTCTTGAGCAAAAATGGGCTTCAGTTTCCGTGGTTTATGGCGGGCGAGTTTCCATCGCTGGAATACCCAGAAATGGGGGCTTTTGGTCTTGTTGGCGGTGCCGCACTTTCTCCGGAATTCATGGCGCTTCTGCTCGGCCTATCGATTTACACGAGCGCCTTTATTGCTGAAATTATTCGTGCGGGCATTCTTGCTGTGCCCAAAGGCCAGACCGAGGCCGCCGCCGCGCTAGGCTTCACCCGCTGGCAGCAGCTTAAATTAGTGGTCTTGCCCCAAGCCTTTCGCGTCATTATTCCGCCCACCACTAACCAGTACCTCAACTTAACAAAAAACAGCAGCCTTGCCATTGCCATTGGCTACCCCGACTTGGTCAGTATTGCTACCACCACGCTGAATCAATCTGGCCGGGCTGTGGAGGCCATTTCCATCATTATGGCGGTCTACCTGAGCCTGTCTTTACTGACATCGTTTTTAATGAACCGATTCGAGCAGGCCACTCGACTCAAGGAGCGCTAGGGTGTCAGAAACCTTCAAGGCTCTTTTTAAGGGGCGGCTAAACACCGCCATTACGATAAGCCTGCTGCTCTTTTTTATCTGGCTGGCCAGTGAACTGCTGCCCTGGGGTCTTTTCAATGCCGTCTTCGCTGTCGATCTGAATGCCTGTCGCGAGGCGCGCGGCGAGGGGGCCTGCTGGGGTGTTGTCGGCGAGAAATGGAAGCTGATTATTTTTGGACGCTACCCGTTTGAAGAGGCTTGGCGTCCGGTTGTGGCCAGCATCCTTATGGTCGGCGCCTGCATTGCCATTAGTCAACGCCAGCTTTGGAGGCTCTCAACCTTTGTCATTGCAGGTCTTGTACTGGTTGGCTCGGTTGCCCTTATGGTTGGGGGGTTTGCCGGCCTGAGCCATGTTCCCACCGAGCGCCTCGGTGGACTTGCGCTGACCCTCTTGCTGGCGATTCTAGGAAACATTTTGTCGCTGCCCCTGGCCGTGCTGCTTGCCCTTGGCCGCACCTCTGACCTGCCCTTTATTCGGGCTGTCTGCACAAGCTTTATTGAAATTATTCGCGGCGTGCCCCTCATTACCGTGTTATTCATGGCGAGCTTTATGTTCCCCCTGTTTATGCCCAGTGGCACAAACCCCGATGTCTTATTGCGGGTTGCCGCGGGAATTATTATTTTTAGCGCGGCCTACCAGGCCGAAGTCATTCGCGGTGGAATCAACAGCGTGCCCAAAGGCCAGGTGGAGGCCGCCCAGGCGCTGGGGATGGGCTACTGGCTTATTCAGACCCGCATTGTTCTTCCCCAGGCTTTTCGTGTTGTCGTGCCTCCGCTTGTTAACAGCTTCATTGCCATTTTTAAGGACACCTCGCTGGTCACGATCGTAAGCATGTACGAGCTTTTTGGAAGCCTTCGACTTGCACTGGGCGACCCCGAGTGGCGGGCCTTCTACATTGAAGGGTTTATTTTTGTGGCCCTTATTTACTGGGTGTTCTGCAGCGCCATGAGCAGTTATGCCCGTGGGCTCGAACGTGACTTTGCGGCCGCGCGACGTTAAAGGAGTCAATGCACCATGGCGATGATTCAGTTTGAAAATGTCTCAAAGTGGTATGGCAGCTTTCAGGTGCTGACCGACGTCAGCCTTGATGTAAACCAGGGCGAAAAAATTGTAGTCTGCGGGCCTTCTGGCAGCGGCAAGTCAACGCTAATTCGTTGCGTCAATGCACTGGAGCCCTACCAGAAGGGTCGTATTACGGTTGCCGGAACCGAGTTAACCACCGACCTGAAATCCATTCATCAGGTGCGCGCCCGCGTCGGCATGGTCTTTCAAAGTTTAACCTATTTCCACACATTTCGGTGCTCGAGAACCTGACCCTTGCGCCCATACGAGTGCGGGGCGTGGCAGAGGATGAGGCCAAGCGCGAGGCCATGGTTCAACTTGAGCGGGTGAAAATTGCCGAACAGGCTGACAAATACCCAGGTCAGCTCTCGGGCGGTCAGCAACAACGGGTTGCTATTGCCCGCGCGCTCTGCATGAAGCCCGATGTGCTTTTGTTTGACGAACCCACGAGTGCACTCGACCCCGAAATGGTGAAAGAGGTTCTTGAGGTCATGGTGGCTCTTGCCCAGCAGGGCACCACGATGATCTGTGTCACTCACGAAATGGGCTTTGCACGCGAGGTGGCCGACCGAGTTATTTTCATGGACGCTGGACAAATTGTTGAGCAGGCTCCTCCCGAGGAATTCTTTGGGGCACCCAAGCATCCCCGCGCCATCGATTTCTTAAGCAAAATTCTTAGTCATTAGCCTAAGCCTGGTCGACCAAGCGCAAGCAGCTGGCCCTCGGCAAGGGCCACAATGTCGTGGTAGTGGGCAGGCACAATGGTGAACCCACCCGTAAAGGCCCCAAAGGCGGGCAGCTGCCAGTGCCGCTCGCACCGGGTAAAACAGGCAAGTCGCTTCCATTGGCCTGCGCCAAGATAGACGCGAACCACGGGGTGTAAATGCCCTGAAACCTGCCAGCCTTCTTCAGCAGCGACGGGAGGCTCATGATGCCCCGAGAGGCCGGGCTGAACAAAGGCCCAGGGATGGCATTCAAGCCCAAGCGTAGCAAGCAGCTCGTCTGCCACGGACGCTCTTGCCTGCGGCTGCGGTCTTAAAGCCTTGTCATGGTTGCCAAGGACCAGGTGAAGGCCAAGCCTTGGCCAACGCTCCCGAAACAGCTTTAAACGATTTAAGAGTCGACCCGCATCATCCAAGGCCGTCTGATGGTGAATCAGGTCGCCCAAAATAACCAGCTGCTGCAGGGGCCATGCTGCCAGAAGACACTCAAGTTTTTTCAGAGTCTCTTCGTCGCTGCCCTCGGGAACAGCCAGGCCTTGGCGTCGGAACACTTGGGTCTTACCTAAGTGCAGATCGGCCACCATGGCAAGCGCGCGCTGGGGAAAGACCATGGCTCCCTCGCCAGTTAAAACAATCGGTTCATGCCCGGCTTGAAAGGTCCATGTGGGAAGCGGCGGCCCAAGCGGACGAAGACGCCCCCCAGCACCTTGGGTTTTTATGGGTCGTTGAAGTTTCATGGTTGACAGGACTCATCCTCAAACGCCTGGGTAAGGCGTGCAAGTCGATCGGCGAGTCGCTCCGACGAGAGTTGCTCGCGCAGCCTTTCCACCATAAGGGGAAGGCAGAAAGGACTGGGCCTTTGAAGCGACAACGAGAGCCACCGCCCTTGGTGCAACCTTTGCAGGCTCATAAGAAGGGCTGGCTCAGAAAGCTCGAGTTCAAGCGCTTCGCGCTCGGCCTGCCGTAGCAAAAGATTCTCTGGATCGTATTTTGAAAAAACCTCAAACAACAAGTTACTGGAGGCGGCAAGTTGTCGGGAGGAACGGCCCGCACCAGGCAGTCCCATAACCAAAAGCCCTGCCACTCGCGCAATCTCACGAAAACGTCGACGTGTGATCAGGCCTTCCCCAAGCAAGCACAAGAGGTCCTCGGAGAGATTCTGCGGACGCAGTAACTCGGATAGCCCTGAGTCCGTGAGCAGGCGACTAAGCCAAGGGCCATCTTGCTTACGTCGACGCGGCGCAAGCAACTCAAAGCCGTAGTCGTTCACAGCATACGAAATACTCGTGGCCTCACGACGGGTGAGCCGAAAGGCAAGAAGCGATGCAAGACCAAGATGCACCTGACGACCTGCGAAGGGATAAATAAAACAGTGTTCACCGTCGAGGGAAGAGAAATGCTCCACAAGGCACTGGCCTTTCTTTGGAATGGCTGAGCGCTCAGACTGAATCTTCAATAGAGTCTGCATGCTCTTGGCCTCGGCCCCCTCTTGCCAGGCCTCTCGCTGTCTGCCGGGGCCTGCACGAGCAAAGGCATCAAGCAGGTCGCGCAGGCAAGAGGCAAGCTCACCCGATAAGGGCAGGCTCCCTCCCGTCCAACGGGCAACGGCCTTGGCCTTGCCCGTGGCCTTGCGAACATAGGCTGTAAGGTCACGAATACGAACCAGTTCAAGGCTGCGGCCTGAAAACAAAAAAGAATCGCCGGGCTTAAGCCTGCCAATGAACGACTCTTCGACCTGGCCCAGGCTGCCCCCCGAAACCCAGACAAGCCGCAAAGAGGCATCTGACATGATGGTTCCGATGGCCTGACGATGACGCCTTGCAAGCCGGGAATCGACCATCTGCCAACGCCCTTCGGTATCACGCGTGATTCGATAAAAATCAGGATAAGCGCTGAGTGAGCGCCCGCCTTGTGCAAGAAATTGAATCGTCCAGTTGAAATCCTCTAGGCTAAGGTCACTAAAGGCATGGCTCTGGCGCACCTCTTCTAGCAAAACCGTTTCTGTCATGGGCTGCCCCAGAACGCGGGTCACCAAATGCTGGGCTAGCACGTCAAGGGCAAGCCGTAAAGGCTTGCGCGGCTCGATCTGGCCTGCCTGAATCGCACGTTGCGCCGCCAAGGACTCCAGGATTTCAAGGCCATGGGTAGGTACCATGAACACCTGTGAGACGCCCTTGGGCTGATGGCCCGACCGACCTGCACGCTGCAAAAGTCGTGCAACCCCCTTGGCACTGCCCACCTGAAAGACCTGCTCAACGGGGGTGAAGTCAACGCCTAAGTCCAGGCTTGAGGTCGCCACCACCAGACGAAGCAGACCCTGCGCAGTGGCCTTTTCTACCCAGGCCCTTGTCTGACTGTCTAAGGACCCGTGGTGCAGAGCCATCTGGCCTGCCCAGTCGGGGCGGGCCTGCAGAATGGCCTGGTACCAGAGCTCCGCCTGCGCGCGCGTGTTTGTGAAAAGAAGGCTCGACCCCGCCTTCTCGATCTGCGCAAGAACCGGGGGCAGCATGGTTAAGCCCAGGTGACCAGACCAGGCGAATCGAATGGTGTCCTTCGGCAATAGGGTGATCACGCGAGCAGGCTTGCGACCCGATGCTGTGACGATGCAGGGGCAAGAGGTGATGCTCTGACAAAGAACCTGCGCCGCCTGCTCTTGGTTCCCAAGCGTCGCCGACAGGCCCCAAATTCGAAGCCTCTTAGCCGTTAGCTCGGCCAGTGCGGCAAGGCTGAGCTCTAAGAGCGTACCGCGCTTGGTGCCCATGAGCTCATGCCATTCATCCACGACCACGAAGCGAAGCTGTTTAAGCAGGTGCAGCGTCTGTGGCTTAGAAAGCATCAGACTCAAACTCTCGGGTGTAGTCACAAGCCCATGGGGCGGATGACGTTCTTGCTTAAGCCGCTCGTGACTCGGGGTGTCTCCCGTTCGCAAGGCCAGCGAAAAGTCATCCGAGGCAAATCGACGCAAGGCGCCTAGGCTATCAGTGGCCAGCGCGCGCATGGGCGTAATCCAGAGCACCTGAAGGCCTTGTATCAATTGGGGCTCTCTCCGGTCCTGCTCGGCATCGAGAATTGCGCCCAGTACACCGGCCCAGACCGCGTAGGTTTTACCAAAGCCTGTGGGCGCATGAACAAGTCCACAAGATTCGGAGGCCATGCATCGCCAGACCTCCTTCTGAAATGGAAGGGGGGTTAGGCCAAGTTCCTTAAACCGAGAAAATGCAAAGCGGCCCAGGTGAGAGCGTCTTTCCACTGCGCGAGGTACCGCCCCCCTGGCCTTCAGGCTGCCCATGGTCTTAACGGCCTGACTTAGGTCGGAAGGGGAACCGCGGCAATCCAACCCTCGAGCCAATCGCAGTAGTCACTGCCTTCGGGGGGTAGACCAAAGTCAGGAAGGCCTGCGGCATGGCCGGCCTGCATGGCGCAGATCACGGCATCCAGCAGATCGCCGGAGCCATCCATAACAATGCGTCGGGACCAGCTTGGCGTAAGCCGAAGACGTAGGCCAAGGCCCGCCTGTTGCGCCTCTAAAGCCCGCAGAATTTGCTGGCGATGAACAGCCCTAGGGCTGTCTTGCTTAGCCGGTGTATCGCTCTTGTAGGACTGCCGGCAGACCTTGCGCGCCGTAAAGCCAGGGTAGGCCTCAAGGGCAAACCGATGATCCGCGCGCTGCCCCTTCGTCCAGCGAAGGTAGGGCTTGCGTTCATCGCGATGCTCGTGGGCTGGAAAGACGAGTCCCGCCGTCCGCATACGCGCTATGCCGGCATGCATCATCCAGGCCACAGGCGGGTTGGTCCAACGCATGGCAGGGCTTGAGCCGGCCGGCTTATCCGTCTTGCGCCAGGCAAATTTATCGCCCGCTGGCCTTGCATCACACCAGGCCTTGAAACGCAGTCGAAGCTGCTCTCGGTCTTGGGCGCAGAAGAACTCCACGAAGTCGGGCCAGTCCTTGGGCCAACGCTCATGCTCAATCAGCGCACGAGGCTGACTAAAAGGAAGGTCAAAGCCTGCAAGCCACGCACCAGACGGCCCACGGCGCAGGTAATTGGCTTACGCAGGCAGGGGGCTGAACTGAAGTCAAGCCCGTAAACGCGCAAACCCCGGGGGTAGGTGCGATGCCGTTGGGCAAGGCTCATGACATCATGGCCTGAAGGCTTGAGAGTCGGTCGGCCTGCTCGATGGTCTTGTCAGGACGCAGCCTGAGGATGCGCGGGAAACGAACCGACAGGCCGCTTTTGTGTCGGGCCGAACGCATAACAGCCTCAAAGCCAAGCTCCATCACCAGGCTTGGCCGAACCTGTCGAACAGGGCCAAACTTATCTTCAATGGTTTTGCGCACCACCTGATCCACCTTTTTGAGTTCCTCATCGGTCAGACCGGAATAGGCCTTTGCAAAGGGTACCAAGACGGCAGGAACTTGACGGTCATCCCAAACAGCAAAACCGTAGTCGGTGTAAAGCCCTGCCCTGCGACCATGGCCGCGCTGTGCATAGATAAGCACGGCATCCACCGTAAGTGGCGCAAGCTTCCATTTCCAGAGCTCACCCTGCGGGCTTTGCTTCGTGCGGCCCTGACCATAGGCAGCATCCCATCGCTTCAGCATAAGCCCCTCGGCAGGCTGATCTCTGGCCTGAGACTGCAGCACGGCAAGCTGCCTCCAGGTCGTCGCCTCAACCAAAGGAGAGATATTGAGCCGCAAGGGATTCCCCGCCTGATTTGCCGTCTTGGTATGCCTTGCCTTCGAAGCATCTTTAGCTGCAGAGGCCGCTTGTATAAAGCCCGCTGTCTTGAGCCAGGCACAGAGCGCCTCTCGACGTTCTGAAAAAGGTCGGTCGCGATAGTCCTGTCCCGCCAGAGCAAGAAGGTCGTAGGCCATGAAGACAACCGGATGCGAGGCCTGAATGGCCTTGGACGGCTTGCGACGACCCAGCCGCTTTTGGAGTTCGGCAAAACCACGCGGCCTCGATTGAGAAACATCCCAGACCAAGATCTCACCATCAAGCTTAAGCGGCAGGCCCTGGACGAACGTCAGTGCCGAGAAAGCCTGTGTGATCTCGGGAAACTGATCGGTGATCAGCTCCTCCCCCCGCGACCAGACCTGCGCCTGGCCCTGAGCATCCACCACCAGCTGGGCGCGAATGCCGTCCCACTTCCATTCGGCAGCCCAATGGCTGACGGGCCCAAGCCGCTTTTCGCAGTCATACGCCTGCTTCTCGGCACTGCCTTCAAGCGCGAGACTCTGAGCTAAAAAGAAGGGCACGGGCCCATGCAGAGCATGCTCCGAATCAACAGGCTCAAGGGCTGAGACAAGACGTCGGTAAGTCTGCGCACTCGGCGGTTGCGATAAAAAAAACAGCATGCGCTCGGCAAGACGCGGCTTAGCAAGATTGAAACCATTGGCAAGCAGGCCCACCAGCCCCTGACGCGACAGGCCAAGGCGCAGCCCACCGGTGAGCATCTTGTTTAGACAGAAAATTTCCGCCGCACTCAACTGCTGCCAGGCCGCCTTCATCCAGCTCACAATCTCTTCGGCGGGCAGGCCTTTAAGTGCAGACAGGTCTTGTTCAATCAGGTCCGCGAGCCCCCGACTGGCAAGGGCCGACATGGGCTCCAAAGACCCAAGGGCTGTGGGCTGCGTACAAACCAGCAAGGAAGCGGTTTCGGCCAGATCCCCCACCGACTGGTAAGACTCTTCAACCAGCCAAGGCGCAAGCCCCGTAGACTCTTCAATGGCCTTGCGAAAAATGCCCGGAGGTACGGTGCGCTTAAGCCGCTCACCGGCCAAGAGCCAGAGCGCCCATGCCGCATCCCTTTCCAGCAGACCCCCACGCTGCAAAAAGCCAAGCAGGGCCTGCTGTCGGTCGCGAACGGTCTGCGCCCAGTCAAGCCTGCGAAAAAGCGCTGCAAAGTCGGCAAGGCTGCCTGGAGGCAAGGCTTTAGACATCGGCCGACTGCGCATCAAATTCGGTCTCAAGGGTCTGAACGTGGCAGCCTTTCTCGCGCAAGTATCTGGCCATGGTGCTCGTCTGACCATGGGTAAGAATAATGCGTGAAGCCTCGGTCTGATCCACGGCCCAGAGCAGCCCGGGCCAGTCCGCATGGTCAGAGATCACAAAGCCACGAACCCCGGCATGCCGGCGACGATGCCCACGCACCAGCATCCAGCCCGAAACCATGGCCTCAGCCGGTATGGGCTTTTGGCGTTGCATCCAGCCCGAGCCCTGAACGGCCATGGGTGCAAGAACCATGGCACCCGGTTCAAGCATGGCCGGAGGACTGGGCAGTTCAGGAAGGGCAATGCCCGACTGACGATAGGCCTCGTTCATACGGGCCACTGAGGCGTGTACAAAGAGTGGGCCTGGCAACGGGGCATGGTTCAGAAGCGCCAACAAGAGTCGTTGCGCCTTACCCAAGGCATAGGTGTAGACGACCACCGCACGACCCTCGTCGCGACAGGTCTGCCACCAGTCAAGCAAGGCGACAAGTTCTTGGGTGACGGGTGGCCAGCGATAAATCGGCAGTCCAAAGGTTGTCTCCGAAATGAAGACATCGGCCTTTACGGGCTCGAAGGCATCGCAGCTAGGATCGTTCTGAACCCTGTAGTCCCCCGAGACCAGCCAACGTTCGGCAGCATGCGCCTGAGGCGAAACCGATTCAATAAGCACCTGGCTGGCACCAAGCACATGGCTTGCGGGGTGCAGCGAGATCCAGACATCGTTAAGGCGAAGCCGCTCGCCAAACTTCAACCCTTCAAGCGACTGGTCATCGCCCAGTCGCTGCCTAAGAACAGCAAGCCCACGGGCCGCGCAAAGCGCATGGCCATGGCCCGCGCGGGCATGGTCTGCATGGCCATGAGTCAGAATGGCCCGATCGACAGGACGCCAGGGGTCTATAAAGAAACGGCCCTGGGGGCAGTAGAGTCCTTCAGGACGACGAACAACAAGCGGGGCTGGAAAGGTCATGGCAAACGTCTGAGGCCTTTAAGCAGGAACAAGGCGCCGGCCCCTAAGGCACCTAAAAAACAGCTAAACGGAGGGGGCGAAGCGACGCCGGCCTAACTCTTGAATGGCCTTGGCGTTCGTCCAAGAAAAGCAGGCCTCTGCGGCATCTTCAAGGCCTAGCCACTTCCAACGCAGGTGTTCACGGGGTGAGAGGCGAACGTCACTTGCACGAGCAATAGCCGCTGAAAAGACATGCTCTGTGTTTTCAGTCACCCCGGGCGCATAGCGATGACGCCAATGGGCAAAAATTTCATAGTTCTGAGAGAAGCTCCAGTCTTCCATATCGGCAGGCGCAATCGCCAGACCCGTCTCTTCAAAAACCTCACGACAGGCGGCCTCAACCAAGGGCTCGTCTTCGGCATCAAGGCTACCGGTGACCGACTGCCAGAATCCTGGATGGTCAGCCCGTTCGAGCAACAAGACCTCGGCGTCTGACGAATAAAGGATCACCAAAACCGAAATAGGAATTTTATAAACGGTCATGAGGCTTCACTCAGCGCTTACCATGGCCAGGCCTAACGCAGGGGCAGAAGGGCAGTCAACATGAGCCCGGTCAGCATAATGACCACAAAGGTAAGAATAGAGGCCGACATGAGTCGGCTGGCGGCCAAATAGTCCGCCGACTCTGCCGCCG